>NZ_CP115775.1:0-312500 GCF_027913035.1 Paracoccus albus | reverse complement strand
CTCTGCCAGCGGCACACCTGACAGTTCCAAACCGAATGCGGCGTTCTGCAGCACCGTCATGTGAGGCATCAGAGCAAACGACTGAAACACCATAGAGATATGCTTGCGGCGGAAGTCATTCAGTTCCTTCTCGGACATTTTGGCAATGTCCTGACCTTTCACCACAATCGCGCCAGCAGTCGGTTCGATCAGCCGGTTCAGCATACGCACCAACGTCGACTTGCCAGACCCGGAAAGCCCCATGACGACGAAAATTTCGCCCTCCCGAACCTCAAAATTGGCGTCGCAGACGCCGATCGTCATGCCGGTTTTTGCGAATACCTCGTCCTTGTCCAACCCATTATTGTAAAGTTCGATCGCCCTTTCAGGTTGCTCTCCGAACACCTTGAATAATCGTTCAACCGATAGCGCAGCGTCTGCGTTCAACATGAGACCTTTCGATTTTCTCTTGGGCAGCAGAACCAAACAGCATCACGCGGTGACGCAAAAGATCCGCACTCCCACCCATTCGAGCCCGCGAAGCAGGCCTGCCTTGGCTACATCGCTAAACTGCCCCAATGGCAGCATGAATGTAAACCGTCTCGGGGCAGATTTATGACCATGGATTATCTGAAATTTTATGATCCCCGAAAGACCATTCCCTTTAAAATTCGACATTTCATCGACGCTTCGACAGCACCAGAGGCAGGTGAAAACCTAGCGGGCATAGCCAATAATTGTGGTGGCAAAGGCGTCCTTGCGACGCATGAACCGGATTGCCGCGGTTGTTCTTGATAAGCAATTTGGCATGCTCAAGGATCCAGCTTTTGCCCAGTACTCGCCACTTACCTAGCAACTGTATCTTTCAGGGGTGTCTGTGCTCCCATTCCCGTCGGCTTTTGCACAGAGCATTGGCGATGATGACGAGCTTGCGCGCGACGGCCGTGACGATGACCTTGTGTGGTTTCCCGGCTTTACGGAGCCGATCAGCGAACGCTTTGAGTGTCGGGTTATGATGCGAGGCAACCAGCGCTGCCTGGAACATGACATGTCGTAGGGCGCGTCTACCACCGGCGATTGCGCGCTTGCCACGCAACGTTCCGCTGTCCTGCGCCACTGGTGCCAAACCGGTCAGGGCCGCAGCTTCTTCGCCGGTGAGAGCGCCGAGTTCGGGAAGTTCGGCGATCAGCGTTGAGCTGGCGACTGGTCCGATGCCGGGAACGGAACGAAGGATCCGCGCGGTGTCCGCGAGATGCCTGTAGCGCCCCAAAAGCTCTGAAATTCTGCTTTCCAACTCGGTGATCGCAACATCCAACCTCTCCTTCAACTCCACATCGATATCCTCGAACAGCTCTGCCGTTCCCGATTTCTGATGCGCCCGGATCTGCGCCAGAAGCCGCTTTCGCATCTCGACCACCTGTACCCGTCTGGTGGTCAAGGCCCTGAGAAGACGTAGATGTTCGGCGGGAAGTGTTCGTCCTGCCTCGGGTCTGAAGACCAAGAAGCGCGCTATGAGTTCGGCATCGATCCTGTCGGTCTTTGCTCGGGTTCCAAGGCTGCGCGCGAAGGCCTTGACCTGGGCCGGCGGCACTTGGCGGGCCTCGACGCCTGCATCCTGAAGATAGGACCAGAGCCGCCATTCCTGCCCACCCGTCGCTTCGAAACAGACGACGGCTCTCTGGTCGTGAGCGAGATCGGACACCGCGACATGGCCATTATCGGTATTGGGGATGCGATGACGCTGACCGTCCGGAAGGCAGTGAATATCGAGCCAGTCTCGGCTCACATCTATCCCGATGATCCGACCGTGTGTTACCTTCTCCATGCTCTCCTCCTTCTGATACGCGGTCCCACGAGGGCCGCTGGCAACTGTTCGAGACAATGAAGGAGAGGCGGTGCCGACAGGCTAAGAAGCGTGGCCATGCCACAAGGGTCAGACGTCGCGCACCACCCCGTCACGGGTCCTGGCCGGGACACGTGACGGGGTCACGCTAGCAGATCTACGATACAGAAGGGTCAGGATGCATAACCACGTGATGACGAGACAGGTCGCGCAGAATCCGGGCGGCGCTGTACCGGCACCTGCTCCGCCGAGAACCCCACAGCATCGTCGTGTCCAACAGCGGTGGCACCACGACACACTCCGCTGGTTTTATCGGTCATCGAAGGCAGATCGCATTAGCGACACACACTCGGACCAAAAGGTTGACGGAAAGAGAATCAGACAAACAGAAGTCCCGCAACCATCTGAATTTGCTGATGTTTGTGGTTAAATGGTGCCCGGAGGCGGATTCGAACCACCGACACGCGGATTTTCAATCCGCTGCTCTACCAACTGAGCTATCCGGGCACGTCAGCCTTGGCTGAGGTGGGGCGTATTTACGCAAGCCTCGCAGCGCTGTCCAGTGCGAAAACGTCATTCATCGTTTTCTGACGATGTCGGGTGGGCCTTGTCTCCTGGAATGACGTAGTCCCCCCGCAACCAATGGGCCAGATCCACATCCGCGCAGCGCTTTGAACAGAACGGACGATAGGCGGGATTGCTTGGTTTTTCACAGATCGGACAGCGCGACATCATGCCTCCTTTGCAAAAAGCGACAGCGGAATTCGATCCCTTTTGCGGCTGAGTTCGAAAAGACCCAACTGCGTCCACCCGGACAACGCCGTATCCGCGCCATCGGACCTGAAGGCCTTTTTCAGTTCCTGTTCAAGCGTTCCGCGCTCGCGTTTGGAAATCGGCGCAAAGTCGATGACGACCTGGCCGCCGAGGCCACGCAGGCGCAACTGTCGCGGCAACTCTCTGGCAAGGGCGATATTGGCCTTCAAAGCCGCCGCTGGCGAGGTATCGCGCCCGGTGTTCACATCTATTGCTACCAAGGCCCGCGTCGGCTCTATCTCAGCACGTGCGCCGCCCGGCAAAAGGACGGTCGTGTGCAACAAATCTGCAATCGCGTCCGCCACATGATCCGGAAGCGGTCCGTCCTGCCGCGGATCAGCGCCCTCGGCATCCGCCCAGTCCCGCCATGCAATATCGGCGGGCGCCGGGGCGTCGAGAAGAAGTTCGACGGGTCCGGTGTCATCATTTGAAATTGCGAGAGCCAGATCCAGAAGCTGGGCGATTTCATCTGCGACAACATCCTCGGCGGCGATGTCAGCCGCGCTGCGGATAATCAGGCCGCAGCTTCGGCCCGCCAGCAGCCCCTCGCCCAGCGATCTCAGTTCATCGCGTCGCTCGCTGTCACGGATGCTGCGCGACACGTTCACCCCCGGTCTATCCGGGGTTGCGATGCAGTAGCGCCCGCGAATCAGCAGGCGCGACGACAGCGGAATCGCCTTTCCCTCTTCCGCGACGCCGTTCACCTGCACAAGAAGCGTTTGCCCCTCTCTCAACCCGGAACGGTCCCGCAGATAGCCGCTTTCACCGTCGGGCAAGGTGACAAACACGCCGCCCTGCCCTTTCAGCAGCCGGTTAACCTTTCCACGAAGGATCGCGCCCGGCGCAAATGCAACGAGCGCGCCGGGATCGATTGCAAGTTCCTGCAGGCGACCATCAACGCAATATGCAGCCGCATCGCGCCCAAATATCTGACCAAGCAGAAGCTGGTTTCCCTTCATCCGATCATGCCCTTTCCGAAGGGGTGAGCCCTATCATACGCAACAGGGTCGCGGTTTCTGACAGCGGAAGGCCAACCACTGCGCTGAATGAACCCGACATCCAACTGACAAAAGCCCCCGCGCGACCTTGAATGCCGTATCCGCCCGCCTTGCCCTGCCATTCGTCACTGCGCAGGTAAGCTTCAATTTCTGAATTTTCCAGCGGTCGAAGTTTGACTGTGGTTTCGACCAGACGCTGCCAATACTGGCTGTCATATTTCAATGCGACAGCCGTCATGACCCGATGGCGCCGCCCGGCCAGAAGCGCCAGGAAGCTGCGCGCTTCGTCACGGTCGACGGGCTTGCCCAGAATGCGCCGCCCGGCGACGACAACCGTGTCAGCCGTCAGCACAGATTCGCCACGCGCTGCCGTTACAGCCGCGCATTTCTCTGTCGCCATCCTGCGAACATAATCTCGCGCGGCCTCCCCGCGCAGCGGTGTCTCGTCAATGTCGGCAGGCCGAACTTCGTCAGGGGCGAAGCCAATCTGGCCAAGTAGTTCCAGCCGCCGCGGGCTGGCAGAGCCGAGGACAAGTCGTGGTCGGTTGCTATTCATATCAATGCCGATCATTCAGATCGCATCGACCTATCCCGAAATGCGGACGGTGAAAACAGCCGCGACCCGCCGCGACGAATTAATCGTTTAGCGGAACCGATAGTTGATGCGGCCCTTCGTCAGGTCATATGTGTTCATTTCCACCTGAACTTTGTCGCCTGCGAGGACACGAATGCGGTTCTTCCGCATTTTTCCCGCCATATGCGCGATGATCTCATGGCCGTTCTCAAGCTCGACCCGGAATGTCGCATTAGGCAGGAGTTCCTTCACGACGCCGGGAAATTCGAGCATTTCTTCCTTGGCCATGGTCACTCCTTGATAGCTTGCCTGCGGGAGCCGCGGGCCGAGGTTAAATGCGACCAGACTGTTCATATTTCAAGTGCAAAAGCGCGGAAGCACCAATTTACACTTTTGGCGTGGCAAATGCAGCGCGTCGAAGGACAGGTCGGAAAGACCAGGGTTCTCGGAGTTTGCGCTTTGTACCGGTTCACCGGTCAGATGGCTTCATCCTGATCGCTGCCCACTTCATCGGGCCAGATGCCGCCCTCCTGACGAAATGCATCAGGTGAACTTATATCACAAAGGGGTGGTTCTTGTTCGGGCAGCGGCGTCATAAGGACATCATCGCCTTCAGCCTGGTCGGCAAAAACGTTTGCCTCGACCGATGGCGAAGCGGCTGCCGGCCGCGCGCCGACCAAGTCGCGCTCCGAGCTGCTAGGATCGGCATCAATAGACGTTTCACCGGGATCAGAGAGGCTTGGTTCGGCTGAGCCGGCCGCTTCCCCGCGAATCCGGATCGCCCTTTGTCCGTACATCTCACCCAGCTTACCGACCGCTAGACACAGGTTCGGGCGCGTTTCCAGCTGAGTCCTGCCCATTGCACCGGCCGGCAAGGAAATCGTTGTGCCGGCGCTCCACGACCGGATCTCATGAAGTTTGACCAACTTTCGGCAGAGGACAGCTTCCAACGCAACGGGTATGGCCTGCACTGCGCCATGAAGGCTTCTTTGCTGTTTAGCGGGTTCAACCCGGCTTGAATCTATATCAGGCGCTCGCACGCGCTCCTGCGCGTGTTCATCCACCCTGGCGGGCAGATACGCCAGAAAGCTCCCCTCTCTCACCCCACCTTCGCCCAATCGTATGTCCAGTTTAAAGCGGTCATAGTGTATGTCATCGCATATCAGCGCCAACGGGCGCGGATCTTCTACGAAGCTTGCATAGCGAAAGCGTCCGGGCGCAGATATGGCATTTACCTGGCCCAGTTCGTCAATCAGTTCGGACAAAGCTGTGTTAACAAAATCCGCGCAGAGTGATGCATCCGTTCGGGTCGGTCGCCGTTCTACAGGCGGGTGGGCGAACACGCGTCCTGTTGCCTGCGCCTCGATAATGGCGGCAAGAAGGCCTGGCGAAAGCGCGACGATGCCATGGGGTACTTCCTCTCCTTCGACGATCAGGACCAGCGAACGCTCTGGCAGCGTTTCGACGATCTCAGCGATCGTGTTGCGTCCGGTTGACGCCTGAATGGGAAAACTTGGCAGATCATAGCAACGCTGCGCTGCGCGGCCTATTGCGTTGGAAATAGCCCTTTCACGGGTCTGTTTGGGGCCGGTATCTGACCCTTCCTCTACCGCGCCTGCCGGGTTGGCACCCATCACATACATGGCAAGAAGCGCGCGCGTTCCACCTCCGCCCCGGCGTTCCTGCGCGCGGCCCGCTTTCCGCTTGGCCGAGTCTTCCTGTGTGTCCATGTGCCGCCCGCGTAATTCGTATCGGCCAACAGTTTGCACAGCAGAGGTTGATATTCAGTTTAGGCGGCTTCGTCAGGTTGCCCGAGGCTCGGAGGACGCAGCGGAAGTTCCAGCCTGAACGCGGCACCATCGTAGCCTGGCAGATAGGTGATGGCACCGCCCAATGCCGTCATCACCTCCCGAGAAATGGCAAGTCCCAGCCCCGCGCCCCCCGCACGAGAAGGATCGTTCAGGCGAGAGAATTTTTCGAACACAAGATCCTGCTTCTCTGCAGGAATGCCCGAACCGTTATCCATGACCGTGATTTGAACACTATGCGGCAACCTTCGCGCTCGGATCGTCAGAAGAGGCCGGGCGGCGTCGCAATACTTCCGGGCATTCGCAACAAGATTGATCAACACCTGCAACAAGCGATCAGCGTCGGTGATAAGCATGATCTGCTCGGCAGGGATATCGCGATCAACCCTCAACTCCTTCCCGCTATCCAGTGCAGAGCTGGCCTCTATGGCGCGGGAAATCAGGTCGTGCAAATTGAAGACAGTCGGCGACAGGCGCGCTTCGCCGCTTTCCAGAACTGACAGGTCAAGCAAATCGTCCAGCAGGCGCGTCAGTCGCGACGCCTCTTCGTGGATGATGCTAGCAAAGCGTTCACGTTCCTCCGTCGAAATGTCGGGCAGTTTCAACAGTTCTGAAAATGCCCGGACAGAGGTCATCGGCGTGCGTAGCTCATGACTGATCTGCCCCAGAAACGCGTCCTTCTGAACCGAAAGCGCGGTCAGTCGGTCGTTGGCTTCCTGCAACCGACGGGCGGTGCGCGCCAATTCATCCGAGTCGTCCTTAAGCTGCCGCGCGCGCTCTTTGGCACTATGGGCTTCGCTTGCGACGGCCATCAGTTCGGCCATCGTGGTCTGACGCTGACCCGCCACCTGTGCCAGCATGGCATGAGCGGTGGCCGTCCCCATCGCGCCTGCCAGACGCCGCTCAAGGCGGGACAGAAATCCTGAATTCACGTCCGGCAGGAACCCGGATTTACCCTGCCTGTCCGCTTCGGAGCGAAAGAACAAAAGCGCCTCATCCCCGCCCCAGACCCGACGCGTCAGCGCCAGCAATGCTTCGGCGCGCACCGCGCTTGCTGGCCGTATGGCAGATGTCGCGGCGGCTGCCTCTGGCGCGACCGCGTGGACAAAGGAAAGGCCCTGAACACGCTCCTGCGGGTCTGGCAGGGTCAGAAGCGAGACAACGGTGAACAGGGTTGCATTCAGGCCGAGAGATAAAAAAACGGCACCGGCAAGGGGGTCTATCGGCCCGAAATCAGGAACTCGGACAACTCCGAGCGACGGCAGGAAGACCCATACCATCCATAACGCCGCACCTGCACAAATACCCAGATATGCACCGATTCTGGTGCCGCCACGCCAGATCAGCCCGCCAAGCATGGCAGGCAGAAGCTGTGCCACACCGACAAAAGCAACCGTTCCCATTGCTGCAAGCGCCTGACCGCCGCCGATGGCCTGATAGCCCGCACCGGCACCAATCACCGCCAGAATAGCAATCCTGCGAGAGGCCAGCAGGGGACCCCGAATATCGGCGGGTGCGGCATCGGATGCGTCGATCCTGCGCAATGCCAGAAACACCGGAACCAGCCAATGGTTCGAGATCATGGTTGCCAGTGCAATCGCACTGATAATCACCATCGACGTGGCAGAGCTTAACCCTCCTAGAAAAACCAGCAGCGCCAGCTTATCGGCGCCCTGCGACAATGGCAGATGCAGAACATACAGGTCGGGTGAGGCATTTGCGGGCAGCAATTCCTTTCCGATCACAGCAATCGGCAGAACGAAAAGGGACATTGCCATAAGATAGGCCGGGAAGGCCCATGCGGCAGAGTTCAGCGGCGTTTCATCGGCAGGCTCGACAACAAGAACCTGAAACATCCGGGGCAGTGTCAGCACGGCGGCAGCGGAAATCGCGATCAGCGCGGTCCATCTGTCGGGGCGCAGCGCCCAGCCTGCGGCATCAGGCTGCGCTGCCCTTTCGGCAATTTTTGCCAGCACATCGGCCGGACCGCCTGCCAGCCCCCATATCACCCATGTGCCCAAGGCGATAAAGGCAATCAGCTTCACCACCGCCTCAACAGCGATTGCCATGACAACACCGTGATGACGTTCATCCGCGGCGACGTTACGCGTACCGAACAGGATGGCGAAAACCGCCAGACCCACGGCGACCCAGCTTTCCAGCGGGCCAGAGGGCATGTCCATCGCGCTGAAGGCCGCAAATGAAAGCGAAATGGACTGAAGTTGCAGCGCTAGGTACGGCGTTGCCGCGATCAGGGCGATCAACGTAATCAGCGCCGCCAGCGGGTTAGACTTTCCGAACCGGGCCGAAATCAGGTCTGCGACAGAGGTGACGCGATGCATCCGGGCGACGCGCACAAGCCTGCGAAGCCCCCACCAACTGCCCGCAAGCACAATTGTCGGGCCAAGATAGATCGTGACGAATTCCAGACCGGAACGGCTGGCGTAGCCGACAGCGCCATAGAAGGTCCATGCCGTACAATAGACCGACAGCGAAAGCGTGTAGACAAGCGGTTTGTCAGACCAACGCGTCCGCCCGCGAGAAGCGGCCCTGTCGGCCGCCCATGCGATAACAAACAGCAGCCCGACATAGAACAGAGCGACAAAGATGAGTGTATCAAAGCTCATCCGCCGCAGCCTCACGCGCAGCACGCCCCAGACGCACATGCAATGCCGCCGAGATGACAATCACGACCAGCCAAATGGAAAAGACGATCACCATTCCCGCCGCACCGGACAACAGGACCGGCAACAGCCAGATTGGCAGCAGCATGGCCAGAATCGTTACAATCGGCAGCAGACGAGCGGCGTCCTGCAGCCTGCGGCGCCGGTAGGCTGCACGTTCCAGAAAGATCGGGCGGTCACTGGGAAGGCTCATCCCTTGGCACCCAGAATTTCGTGCACCACCTGCCGCAACTCCGCATTGTCGAACGGTTTCGACAAGATCCTGTCGGCGGAACCGGCACTGATACCCCCGTTTCCGCCGGTGCCGCGTGCGGTTAGCAGAAGGACGGGCGTGTGAGAAACTTTTTTAACCTTGCGAAGGTCTTCCAGCACCTCCAGACCGGACCGCACCGGCAACATAACATCGAGGATAATCAGCCGGGGAAGATGCTGGCGTATCCGCGCCATTGCATCACCGCCTTCGGACCAATGCTCCACCCGCCAGCCATCGCGCGACAGAATAAACTGTATCGCCTCGGCGATGTTCGGCTCATCTTCAATGAGCAGGATATCAATTCCCGAAGACATAGCGGTCCCCCCAAGTCGGCGCAGATTAGGCACGGCTCGCATCGCCTTGTCAAAGCCGCCAGCAAAGCCAATCGTCATCTCTGAAGGATCGAAGCGACGCGGCGCCCGCGACATTCGGTGCGCGGACAGATACGACAGGTCGGTCCGACTGCGACGACCGTTGCGGCGTCCTGGGTGGTCGGGCGAAGCAGCATAGAGGCCTGACTTAGGACCGGGGCCGCAAGTGTATCCGCGGGCAAGCGTCGCGCGAAGGCAGTCGCGACGAAACGCTGCCCGGTTTCGGTCTCAACGACGCGTTCAATCGGATTGCCGGGCTGCGCAAGAGCCTCAAATATCGGCAGCATTGCACAGGGATCACCGGCACGGGATGCGCCCATTCCGCGGGCAGGACGGCGGAAAATGACACCGCCGGCCCCGTCGCAAACCATCAACCCCGATTCCGCCTCGAAAATACCAAGCCTGCGCAGAACCAGGTCAATTGGCTGGTTGACCATCAGCGCTAGCTCAAACGGATTGTCCCCTGCCCAGTCTCGCAAAACTGAATCGGGCAGCGCTTGACGATCCGCTTCTTCAAGCCCAAGCCAATTGGTTGCCAGTTCTTTTGCGGCATCGGTTGCAAGGCCACCATCTGGACGACCATCGGCAATCCACGCCTCAAACTCCTCTTGAGGGGGCAGCAGCGCTGCATCCTGCTCGAAGCTTTCCAGATAGGCGACAAGAGATTGCGCGGTTACTGAAAGGCGTTTGCTGTCCTCGTCCAGATTGCCATGAAAGCGCCCGCGCCAATCGGGTTGCATGTCCGGCTCTTGCACAAGAATCGACGCGGTCGAACGAAGCGACGTAACGGCCGACAGAACCTCGTGCAGCGTGTCCAACAAGTATGGATTGCGGGTCATTCGGTCGGACAGGCCAGCCAGTCGCCGTTCCAGAGCATCAACCCGCTGCGACTGCGCGACAATCAGCGCCGACCAACCCGGCGTCCGTGTTGCCAGCTCTGCCATACGCTCTGTTTCGACAACCACGCCAGATGGTGCAGTCGCGGCGGCCACACGCAGCCCGGCCAGCAGCGATTCTTCGCGGCCGGACTCCAGCTCCTCCTCCGTTGCGCCAAGAACCTGCGCCAGTCGGGCCCGGACATCCGCCGTCAGATTGCGCCGGTCATGCTCGATCAGGTTCAGATAGGCCGGTGAAATGCCCGCCTCATGCGCGACCTCGGCCTGAGCGCGACCCTGAGCCAACCGCATTTGGCGGATGCGCGTGCCGGCTGACAGTCTGGCGGTTTGTGATTTCTGGCTCATCATTTACAAATGAAACCAAGCAAGAGAATCACGCAAGTGTTTGCATGATCTTCCATTTTACAAAAGGCGGCCAAATTTACAGGCTGATGCCCTTACGCCCGGCAAGATCAGTGAAGAATTGCCACGCCACGCGACCTGAGCGCGCACCCCGCGTCGCCTGCCATTCAATGGCTTCCGAGCGCAGGGCGTCGTCGTCAATCTCCAGCCCGTAGGCATCGCAATAGCCGCGGATCATCTGCAGATATTCATCCTGAGCACAAGGATGAAAGCCCAGCCAGAGCCCGAAACGGTCGGACAAGGACACCTTTTCCTCAACTGCTTCGCCCGGATGAATCGCGGTTGAACGTTCATTGTCGATCATATCGCGCGGCATCAGGTGACGCCTGTTCGATGTCGCGTAAAGGATCACATTATCCGGTCGCCCCGACAGCCCGCCATCCAGCACCGCCTTCAGCGACTTATACTGAGTATCGTCGTGACTGAATGACAGATCATCCGCGAAAAGCAAAAAGCGCTGACCCTTTGCCTTGCCAAGCACAGCCAGCAGGCGGCCAACACTGTCGAGATCCTCGCGCGCGATTTCCACCAGCACAAGCGGCAGGCCCTGCGCGCGTGCCTCGGCATGGACAGCCTTGACGAGCGAGGATTTACCCATCCCGCGTGCACCCCACAGAAGGGCGTTGTTGGCCGCATGGCCCCGCGCGAATTGCAAGGTGTTCGCCAGCAGAGTGTCGCGCGATCGGTCTATTGCAACCAGCTGCGACAGCTCCACCCTGTTGACCTTCGTCACGGCTTCCAGACGGTCCGGATTGGTGTGCCAGACATAAGCATCAGCCTCGGCAAAGCTGGGGTCCGGTTCTGGTGCCGGGGCAAGGCGTTCCAACGCCTCGGCAATGCGTGTCAGCGTGTCGTCATTCATCTTCTACGGGCAACCCCTGGGCGCGAAGCTCTTCGTTGCGGCGGCGTTCGATGCGGCGCACCAGCTGGATCGAGACCTCGTAAAGGCCGTAGACGACGGTAAACAGAACCACCTGACTGATGACATCGGGCGGCGTGACAACGGCAGACAGCAGCAGGATCAGCAAGATCGCATATTTGCGCATGCTGCCCAGACCTTCGGAGGACACCAGCCCGGCTTTGCCAAGCAACGTCAAGGCGACCGGCAGCTGGAAGGAAAGCCCAAAGGCCAGAATAAACTTCGTCGTCAGCGCCAGATATTCACTGACAGAGCCCTGAAACACGATCCCCGCCATAGCGGTTGATGCGACTTCACTGGCTTCCGGATCGTCGGGCAACGCAAGCGGTCCCTGCTGGAAGCCAAGGAAGAAGTCGTACGCCATCGGAAGAATTATGTAATACGCAAATGCAGCGCCGAGAAAAAACATCGCCGGCGACGCGATGAGAAATGGCAGGAAAGCCTGCTTTTCGCTGCGATACAGACCCGGCGCGACAAAGCGCCAAAGCTGATAGGCGATGATTGGAAAGGCCAGAATGAAGCCGCCGAAAAAGCTGATCTGAATGGCAACAAAGAACCCCTCCTGCAGCTTCAGCAGGATAAGGCCGCATTCCTGGCCGCGCCCTTCAAGCGCCGAACAGATCGGACGGGTCAGGAAATTGTAGACAGGGTTCCAGACCGCATAGCAAAGAACCATAGCGATCACGAAAGCCAGAACCGACCAGATCAAACGGGTGCGAAGCTCGGCCAAATGCTCAATCAGCGGGGCAGAGCTGTCATCTATGTCGTCCCGTTTGTCGGTCTTCGCATTCACCTTAGGCGTCCTTTGACTCACTGCGCCGGACGGCGTGCAGGCGACGCTGGCCGGAAGGCTCTTCCTGTTTTGGGGGTAGCGCGTCTGTTGCCGACTGCGCCGAGGCCGGGCTTTGCCCCTCTGCCGGGGCCTTGCCGGTTGCCGCGGGATCAGGTTGTGCGGAAGCACGCGACGACGGGATTTTCGGGTCCCATTTTTCGAACCTGTCAGCCGCGCGATCAAGCGCATCAACACCAAGCGAGCGTTTCGATGTCAGGCTGCGAACGTCCTTAAGTGATTTCGTCGCCTCATCGAGCCCCGAATCACGCGCCGCATCCTCCATCGCCGACGAAAATTCCCGGGCCATGGACCTGACCTTGCCGGTGATCCGGCCGAGCGCACGAAACATATGCGGCAAGTCGCGCGGACCGATCACGATCAGCGCGACGACGCCAATGAGCAAAAGCTCGCTCCAGCCGATATCCAACACGCGGCAACCTCACCCCGTTTAAGACAGCGCATCGCGCTGAAATGGCCTCAAAGCCGGTTCTGATCTTCCGGGGTTACGTCGCGCAGTTTTTCGTCACGACGGGCCTCTTCGCGCTTCAGATCATCTGAAAGCTCATGTCCGGAGCTTTCAACCTCTTCGCTGCCTTCCTTGACGCCCTTCTTGAACGAACTGATCCCTTTGCCGACTTCGCCCATCAGCGAGGACACCTTTCCGCGCCCGAACAGGACAAGCACGACAACGGCGATAAGCAGAAGGCCAGGAAGACCGATATTATTCAGCATGTCTTAATCCCTCCTCGGGCAGGATCGCCCGATGACGCAATACATCTAGGGTGTCTGTTGGGGTTTTGCAAAGCGAAGTTTCGGTTGCATGCGATGCATCACAGCCCGTGAAGTTATGTCGAATTCCATGCGCCGCCCCCCAGACCCACGGGAAATCCATCATCAACACGGAAGTGCCGGAACATGACGGCTCTGGGCCGACCTGCCCCCCCAATCGCGGCGTTCACAAACAATTGCAGAACTTCGTCGCGCCTTGGATCCGGGATCCAGAGATGCTGCGTCTTGGCAGCGAACGAATGGTGGGCCATAAGCGAGGCATGGATATGGCCTCGATCATCACTGCTTTCGTTACACTTTTCGTGGTCATTGACCCTGTCGGGCTGGCACCGCTTTTTATCGCGCTGACACCGGGTATGACCGATGCGCAACGGCTGCGTATCGGCTGGCGCGCGACGATCATTGCCGCGATCCTGCTGACCATGTTCGGGCTGGCCGGCGAAAAGATTCTTGAGTTCGTCGGGATTTCACTGTCGGCCTTCCGCATCGCTGGCGGGATTTTGCTGTTCCTGACCGCCCTCGACATGCTTTTTGAGCGCAGGACCGAGCGGCGAGAAGGGCAATCGGCCGATGAAGATCATGACCCCTCGGTCTTTCCGCTTGCCACCCCGCTGCTTGCCGGACCGGGTGCATTAGCGACCATGATCCTGCTGGTCGGGCAAGAGCCCGGCGCGGTCCACGCCCTGATCATCCATATCGTCATGTTTTCCGTCCTCGGGCTTTGCATGCTGTTTTTCTTTCTAGCAGGCCCGCTGTCGCGCTTGCTGGGCAGAACGGGCACCATGGTCGTCACCCGACTGCTGGGGATGCTTCTGGCCGCGCTCTCTGTGCAATTCATCATCGATGGGCTGCGCGGCACGGGGCTTTATTCATGAATGACAATTGGCCACGGATTGCATATTTCGTGTTGCTGCTGCTAGCGCTCGGCGGCTATCTGATCACCGAGATGCGGAATGATTTCAGCAAATCCATCCGGCAAATGCTGGCGTGGGGCCTTATTTTCCTTGCGCTGATCGCGGGCTTTGGGCTTTGGGACGATATTCGCAGCCATGTCGCCCCGCCGCAGATTGTCGATGGCAACCGTATCGAACTGCCTATGGCCAGTGACGGGCATTTCTATATTGATCTGCGGTTGAACGGCACCGAAATCCCGTTCATGGTCGATACAGGCGCAAGCGATATTGCGCTGCGCCAAGCCGATGCAGAGCGTGCCGGGATTGATGTCGACACGCTCAGATTCGTAGGCTTCGCTTCCACCGCCAATGGGACCGTATCGACCGCGCCGGTCACGATCGGGCTGGTTGAGATTGGTAATATCAGCGATCAGGATGTCAGCGCCGACGTCGTTCAGGGCGATCTGGATATTTCTTTGCTGGGTATGACCTATCTGCGCCGGTTTGCGCGGGTCGGGTTCGAAGGCGAAACGATGGTGCTGGAGCGATAGGCGCTCAGCGCTTCTTTTCCCATCGTCCACCGGCCTCTGACCAGTATTCAGCCGCAATTCCCGCCGCTGACAGACTGCGCCATTGTTCGCGGGCTCGATCTAATGCAGCCGAGTCATTCCCGTCAAATACGATGCATACGCGCGTCACGGCAGCCGCCTCTGCGGCAGCGACTTCCGCACCGTCTATGGCCATGACACATTGCGGGCCATTGGCAGCGGGCGGGCTGTCTGCCTGTCGCAGCAGAACCGGCTGCCTTTCGTCATGCGCCCCGCCCGCCATGCCATGCGGCAGAAAGCCGTCACCCATCCACATGGCCGTATCAAGCGCCTCAAGCCTCGCCATATCCTGTCCGCGCACTTCCACCCGCCAGCCTGCACCCATCGCCTTGCCGATAAGCTGCGGCAACAGCGTTTCAGCGTTTGAGCGCGTCAGGTGATAGAACAAGGCATTGCCCATAAGGCCAGCTTACCCCTCAAAATTGTCGCGGATCAGCCGGTTCAGCGTCATGACGCCCCAGCCCGAAGCGCCTTTGGGTGCCAGATCCGACCCGCCGGGTGGCAGTGCCACACCGGCAATGTCGATATGCGCCCAAGCCTGCTCCTCGCGAATGAAGCGCTGCAGGAACTGCGCCGCCGTGATGGACCCCGCCGCACGTCCGCCCGTGTTCTTGATATCGGCAAGGCGGCTGTCGATAAGCTTGTCATAGGAAGGGCCAAGCGGCAGACGCCAGGCACCCTCGCCCTCTGCCTTGGCTGCGTCCAGCAACTGGGCAGCAAGCTTATCATCGTTGGCGAAAATGCCCGCATTGTCATGACCAAGGGCAATAATCACCGCGCCCGTCAGTGTCGCGAGATCAACCACGGCCTTGGGTTCGAATTGCGTCTGCGCATACCAGAGCACATCGGCCAGCACCAAGCGCCCTTCCGCATCCGTATTGATGACCTCAATCGTGTCACCCTTCATCGAGCGGACGATATCGCCCGGACGTTGGGCCGCACCGTCGGGCATGTTTTCCACCAGCCCGACCAGACCGACCACATTGGCCTTCGCCCGGCGCAAGGCAAGCGCGCGCATCGTGCCTGCGACAACGCCCGCGCCGCCCATATCCATCGTCATTTCTTCCATACCGGCGGACGGCTTGATGGAGATGCCGCCGGTATCAAAAACGACCCCTTTGCCGACAAGCGCGACCGGCGCCTCATCTGCGTCGCCGCCATTCCATCGCATCACAACGACCTTGGAGGGCGAGACAGACCCCTGCCCGACCGCCAGCAAAGCGCGCATCCCTAGTTTTTCGAGCCGATCTTCTTCAAGCACCTCAACATCCAGACCAATCGCCTCCATCGCCTTCAGCCGGAGCGCGAAGTCGCTGGTGGTCAGGATATTCGCCGGCTCATTTACCAGATCGCGGGTGAAAAAGACCCCTTCCGCAACGGCCGCATTGTCGACGGAAACCTTCGCCAGCTCCTCTGGCTTGGCACACATGAAAGTAACCTTTGCGCGTGCGGGATCGCTATCGGTTTCTTCGGTTTCAGCCGGACGGGCTGCCTCGGCCCCTGCGGCATCATTCAGCACAGCATCACGCGCGTTTCGGCCCTGAACGGATTGCGGCAGGCGTTCTGTATCGCCGTCAGGCGCATCCGAATCTTTTTTCTGTGTCTTGTAGGTCGAAAAATCATAGCCGCGCAGCGCAAGACCGAGTGCGATCTCGGACGACCTCGGATGGTTCCCTGCAATAACCAGAACCTCACCGGAACCGAGTGCGGCACCGATACTCGCGCCCGCCTTGCGCGCATCGCCCACGCCAGCTTTGCGGGGCAGCTTCACAAGCATGATCGATTCGGCTTCCCATCCGGCCGGCCATGCTATGGTGATTGCATCACCGGCCTTCAGCTTCTGAAAATCACGTGATCCGGCGCCACGGGCAATCGCGTTTCTTGCGCTGCGAGGCAGCTTTGCAGGAAGCTTTGCACCCTCGTCCAGAACCATCGCAATTCGGCCCTTGCGGTCGGTCAGGCCTTCGGTTGCTGTCTCTGTAAACTGAATCTCAACCGGATGGGTCATGCAATGCGCTCCTGTTTATGCCGGCTCGAAACCTATCGCTGCATCAACTGATTGACCAGATGAAGATAGGATCGTCGGGCTTTCCCAATTGCGCAGCAAGGGCTAATCAGGGTCGAACCGCAGGAACCAAACATGACCCGCATCGACCGATACATCCTGAAGATGATGCTGATTTTTTTCGGCTTCTTCGCGCTTGTGCTGGTGGCGGTGTACTGGGTGAACCGGGCCGTATCACTGTTCGAAACATTGATAGGCGACGGCCAGACCGCGCTTGTGGTGCTGGAATTCACGATCCTGACCCTGCCGCTTGTCATCTCTGTCGTTCTGCCTGTCGCGGCATTTGCCGCCACCGCCTACGGGACCAATCGTATGTCCGGCGAATCCGAACTTGTCGCGATGCAGGCATCCGGGCTGTCACCCTGGCGTCTTGCCCGGCCGGTTCTGGTCTTCGGTCTGATGGTCGGCTTGATGGTGGCGGTTCTGGTTCATGCCCTTGTCCCATTGGCGCGCGCACGGCTAGCCGACCGGCAAGAGCAGATTGCAGAGAATGTGACGGCGCAGTTCCTTAATCCGGGGGTTTTCCAATATCCAGTCAGCGGCATCACCCTTTTCATCCGCGAGATCTCACCGATCGGAGAGCTTGAGGGTATCTTTCTGGAAGACGCCCGCGAACCCGATTCCGCGGTTTCTTACAGTGCCGAAAAAGCGCTGATCGTCAGGTCCGAGACCGGGCCTAAGCTGATCATGATGGATGGCATGATCCAGGCGCTTCAATCGTTAGGCGAGACGCCGCGCATTTCCGTGACCCGGTTCGAGGATATGGCCTATGACCTCGGCGGTTTGATCGGCGGTTCCGGCAGCAGCGGGCGCGATTTGCGAGACTATTCGACCCTGCGCCTTTTATCACCTGATGAGACATTGCTAAACGCAACCGGGGCCAAAGCTGATCGCGCCCGGTTGGAGGCACATGAGCGTATCGCCCAGCCGCTTCTGTCGCCCGTCGCAGCGATGCTCGGGTTCGCGGCGCTTCTGGTCGGCGGGTTTTCCCGTTTCGGGGTGTGGCGGCAGATCGCTTGGGCCGTGGTGGCGTTGATCTTTGTGCAGTTACTGACGAACTGGGCCTCCAATCAGGCGGGTGACGACGCATCCAAATGGCCGCTGGTTTACCTGCCATCCGCCGCTGGCAGCCTGATCTGTGTTGTCCTTCTGTGGCTGGCGGCGCGACCACGGCGGCCCCGCCATCAGGCGGAGGAGGCAACGTGATCCTTGCCCGCTATTTTGCGCTGCGTTATCTGCGCGCATTCCTGCTGCTGGCGGGTGTATTTCTGGCCATTCTGCTGCTGATCGACATGGTGGAACAGATCCGGCGTTTTTCCGACGATGGCATTACACTTGGCGGGGCGGCTCGACTATCAGCGCTGTCTGTTGCGGGCAGCTTCTACGACATATTGCCGTTGGTGGGCTTGCTGGCAGGCATTATGCTGTTTCTTGCTTTGTCGCGAACATCGGAGATGGTGGCCATTCGTGCGTCTGGCCGGTCTGCACTGTCCAGCGTGGCCGCTCCGGCCTTCATGGCAGCCCTGATCGGTACCTTTGCCGTGGCAGTCCTGAACCCGATGGTCGCCGCAACTGAATCGCACTATTCTGCAGCGGTCGCGCGAATTGAATCCGGCACGTCGCAAACCGTCAGCCTCAGCGAGGATGCCGTCTGGTTGCGACAGGCCATCGGTGGCGAGGGTGGCCAGATGATGATCCGCGCCGCGCGAACCAGCCCGGATGCGACACGGCTTTATGATGCGAGCTTTATTATCTACGAGCCGGAGATTGGCCCTGCCACCCGGATCGAGGCAAAAGAGGCAATCCTGACCGAGGGCAACTGGCAACTGTCCGATGTGAAGCAATGGTCGCTGGAGGACCCGAACCCCGAAGCGAGCGCCAGCCGGACCGATAGCCTTAACCTGCCCACCGAGCTGACCGCCGATCGCATCAGGGACGGATTTGGCAGCCCTCAAGCGGTCCCGATCTGGGAGTTGCCAAACTATATTGCCGGGCTTGAACGCGCCGGCTTCTCTGCCCTTCGGCACCGTGTCTGGCTGCAAATGGAGCTTGCGCTGCCCCTTACACTGGCAGCAATGGTCATGATTGCATCAGTCTTCACAATCCGGCATTTGCGGGGCCGAAAGACGGGTGGATTGGTCATGGCTGCCTTTACCGCGGGGTTGGGCCTGTTCTTCTTACGCAGCATGGCGCAGATTCTGGGCGACAGCGCGGGCCTTGCCCCGGCATTTGCCGGCTGGGCGCCGCCTGTCATCGCGCTTTTATTTGCCGTTGGCGCCCTATTGCAGCTTGAGGACGGATGATGAACCGCCTGATAATCGCAGCCATCTGCCTTGCGGCTGAACCAGCCCTTGCTCAGGAACTGTCCGGCACACCCTGGTGGATGGATGATCCCGCCTATGACGGTGCTGACGGCCCGGCACTTGCGCCCACCAAAGAAAGCGACACCAACGCGCCCTATGCCGATGGAACAGAGCTGAGCAGGCTGACACGAACTGTCAGCAACCGGCCGAAAAATGTGACGATCAGTGGCGACGAAGGCTTGGCCGATGGCGAATCCGCGACTCTCTTGGCGGATTACATCACATTGTCGGGTGACAGAACGCTGACCGCATCGGGCGGCGTCGTCGTGTGGTATCAGGGCGCGCGGCTGGTTGCCGATCAGGTCCGATACGATGGCAGCACTGGCGAAATGACCATCACCGGGCCGATCCACCTGACCAGGCCGGCGCTTGCCGGGACAGAAGACGACGCGATCCTGATCGCGGATCAGGCCCAGCTGAGTCAGGACTTACGCGAGGGTATGTTACGGGGTGCCCGCATGGTTCTTGCGCGTGAGATGCAGCTTGCGGCGACCGAGGTTACGCTAACGGGCGATGGACGGTTTACGACGCTCAACCATGTTGTGGCGTCGTCCTGCCGTATCTGCGCAGATGACCCGGTGCCTCTGTGGGAAATACGCGCCCGTCAGATCGTGCATGACGATCAGGAAAACATTCTGATCTTCGACAACCCGCAACTTCGTGCATTCGGCCTTCCCATCGCCGCATGGCCGGGGCGTGTGACAGCGCCCGACCCGACAGTGGACCGAATGTCAGGTTTTCTGCGCCCTCAATTCCGGACGACCTCCAAACTGGGTTTTGGGGTTATGGTGCCCTATTTCAAAACACTCGGGGATCACGCCGATCTGACGATCACGCCGTATATCTCTGCCTCCTATACGCAAACGCTCATGCTGCGCTATCGTCAGGCATTCTGGAACGGCGCGATGGAGTGGAACGGGGCGATCACGCGTGACGATATCCGCGACGGGGAAACGCGCGGCTATCTGTTTGGCGCGGCACAATGGGAATTGCCGCGCGGCTATCGGCTGGGCATGCAGGTTCAGCTTGCTTCAGACGAAGGCTATCTGCTGGACTACGATATTTCCGACGCGGATCGGTTGTGGAGCGGCCTGACCCTCGACAGGGTTACAGCCGACAAGCTGGTCTGGGCACGCATCGGGAACTATCATTCCTTGCGCGATGACGAGGATAACTCCACCTCTCCGGCGCAGGTCGCGGATCTGATGTGGGTGCAACGCTGGCGTGCAGGGGGCGGTGTCGCTGAACTGGAATGGTCGACGCATGCACGCCGACGCCCATCTGGCGATGACGAAATCGGACGAGACATGGCGCGCAGCTCGCTGGCACTGGACTGGCAGCGCACCCAGATTCTGGGCGGCGGACTCGTCGCGACCGGGGCAGCCGGGGTGACCGCCGATTTCTACACTATTCGCGACGATGAACGCTTTGACGATACTGCCACGCGCGTAACCCCGTGGCTTTCGACAGAGCTTCGTTTTCCAATGACCGGCAGCGACGGCTATGCGTCCTATGTTCTGGAACCCGTCGCACAGCTCGTCTGGTCGCCAAAGCGGAACCAGGACGACATTCCAAATGAAGACAGCCGTCAGGTCGAGTTTGACGAGGGGAATCTTTTTTCCCTGTCGCGCTATCCCGGCTGGGATGTGCAGGAAACCGGTCTGCGGGCGAATGTCGGCGTCACCTGGACCCGGTTCGATCCGACGGGCTGGTCGCTGGCACTTGCAGCAGGGCGCGTTTTCCGCGACGGCGATGTCTCTGACGATGATGTCACACCATTGATTCAGCGCGGATCAAGCTCTGACTGGTTGATTGCCGGTCACTATGCCAACAATTCGGGACTGACGATCGCCAATCGCGCCCTGCTTGACGACAATCTCGACATCACGCGCGACGAATTGCGCGTGGGCTGGCTGCGTCCTGGCCTGCAGTTCAGCCTTGGCTATCTGTGGATGGAGGCCGATCGTTTCGAGGATCGGACCAAGGATCTGTCAGAGTTGACAGGTGAGGTCGGCTGGCAGGTGGCAGAGGGCTGGTGGGCAAGCGCGCATGGCCGCTATGATCTCGAGGAAAGTGCCGCGCAGAAAGCCGGGTTCGGTGTGGCCTATCGTAATGAGTGCATAAGCGTCGAACTGGCGGCCTCTCGCCGTTTCACCGATACGGCAGAGGTTGACCCGGATACCGACATCGACCTGTCGATCCGGCTGGGCGGGTTCGGGCGTGCACCCGAAGGCAAGGGCACGGTGGCGCGGCGCAACTGCTTGCGCTAGATTGACGGCAAATCAACAGGGGGCATGGGTTCATGCGGCAGTTTCTTCTTTCCGTTGCGCTTGCGGCGACTTTGACCGGACCGGCAGCAATCCCGGTTGCGGCGCAGGATTTCTCGCCTGCCATCTATGTGAACAACTCTGTTGTCACCCGTTACGAAATTCAACAGCGGCAACGCTTTATGCAAGTCCTGAACGCGCCCGCAGCGACTGAGGCAGAAGTGGAAAAGGTCCTGATCGAGGATCGCCTGCGCGTTGCGGCCGCAGATCAGCTTGGGGTCGAGGTCAGTGATCAGGGTCTTGAAGAGGGGCTGTCAGAGTTTGCCGGTCGTGCCGGGCTGACGACTGGCGAATTCATTCAGGTTCTGGAACGCAACGGGATCGACCCTCAGGCCTATCGCGACTTCGTCAAGGCTGGCGTCGCGTGGAGAGAGGTCGTGCGCCGCCGGATCGTGCCAACGGTCAGCGTGTCGGATGCAGAGGTCGATCAGGCCCTGAAACGGATCGTCGAAACGCCGCTGATTACGCAGGTCCTGCTGTCCGAACTGATCATCCCTGCCCCGCCGGGTCAGGAAGACGCCGCCATGGCGCGTGCCGAACAAATCCGGGCGAGCGTTCAATCCGAAGGCGGCTTTGCCGAGGCAGCGCGCCAGTATTCGGCCACGCCGTCGCGCGCACGTGGCGGCAGGCTGGATTGGATGCAGGTCGACAATATGCCGCCAAGCCTGCGGCAGATCATCCTTGCCCTTCAGCCCGGTCAGATGACACCACCCCTTTCGGTGGAAGGCGCCGTGGTCATGTTCTATCTGCGCGATACGCAGGGTCAGCTGCGCCCCGGTGCGAACGAACAGCAGATCGACTACATGACCGTGACCTTTGGCGATATGGCGAATGCACAGAATGCGGCCGCGAAGGCGCGGTCCTGTGATGAGCTTTACGTTTTCGCGAACGGATTGCCCGATCAGCAGGTGCAGCGCATGAATGCCAGCCAGGGCGCGATCCCGGATTACATCGGCATCCGCCTCGCCTCTATGGACAATAATGAGGCGACCGTCGTGGATCGTGGTGGTGCCGGTGAAGTACTCATGCTTTGTGATCGCCGCCCGGCGCTGCTGTCCGGTCTGGACGCCGGGCCTGTCGCCACGGCAACCGCAGATGGTGAAACGGTTACTGAAGCCGATCCGAACGCAATCCCCGAGCGCGAATCGGTGCGAGAGCAGATCTTCAATCGCAAGATCACCACTGCCGCCGATGCCTATCTGGCGGAACTCATGGCGGACGCGGTTATTCGGCGGAACTGATTTGCAACGCCCGGTCATCGTCACCTGTGGGGAGCCCGCCGGGATAGGGCCGGAACTCGCGCCTTTGATGCTGGCTGCTGGCGTCCCGATGGTTTGGCTGGGCGATCCTCGCCATCTGCCGGAAGGTTGCAAATGGGCCGAGGTCACTGATTTCAGCGATTTGCCGCAAGGCACGCTGCCCGTCCTTCGTCATGATTTTGCAGCGCCGGCAACGCCTGGGCGTGCAGATACGGCAAATGCGCAAGGCGTGATCGACGTGATCGCACGAGCGGTCGCACTGGCAGCGGATGGACAGGTTTCGGCTATCTGCACTTTGCCGATCAACAAGAAGGCGCTGAAGGATGGCGCGTCCTTCCCCTATCCAGGGCATACCGAATATCTCGCGCATTTGGCTGGCGGCGCTGATGTCGTGATGATGCTGGCCTCGACAAATGTTCAACCGCCGTGCCGCGTCGTCCCAGCGACAATCCACATTCCCCTTTCTGAAGTCCCGCATGCGCTGACGCCAAAGGTGCTTGAGGACGCGATCAGGATCACCCATGCGGGCATGATCCGTGACTTCGGCATTGCTGCACCAAGGATTGCGGTCGCAGGCGTTAACCCTCATGCGGGTGAGGGTGGCGCAATGGGGCAAGAGGAAATCGGCTGGATTGCGGGTCTTCTTGATCAGCTGCGGGATGACGGGTTGAACCTCTCAGGGCCTCTGCCTGCCGACACCATGTTTCACGCCCCTGCCCGCAGCCGCTACGATGCGGCGGTCTGTGCCTATCACGATCAGGCTCTGATCCCGATCAAGACATTGGATTTCGCCGGTGGGGTCAACGTCACGCTTGGCCTGCCCTTTATCCGCACCTCGCCCGACCACGGGACAGCCTTTGACATTGCAGGGCAAGGTCGCGCGGACGCCGCCAGTGCCATTGCTGCGCTGCGCATGGCCTGGGAGATGGCGCAGAAGCGGGGCATCGCATGAGCACGATTGACGGGTTGCCCCCGCTGCGCGAGGTGATTTCGGCGCATGATCTCCGCGCGAAGAAAAACCTTGGCCAGAACTTTCTGCTCGACCTTAATCTGACGGCCAAGATTGCACGTCAGGCCGGCGATCTTGCCAATAGCGACATACTGGAGATCGGTCCGGGTCCCGGCGGGCTGACGCGCGGCCTTCTTGCCGAAGGCGCCCGACATGTTCTTGCCATCGAAAAGGATGAACGCGCCCTGCCTGCCTTGGCCGAAATCGGCGCGGCCTATCCGGACCGCCTGACAGTCCTGCACGGCGATGCACTGCAAATTGATCCGCTGGCGCACCTGACTCCGCCGATTCGTGTCGCGGCAAATCTGCCCTATAATATCGGCACCGAACTACTCATCCGTTGGCTTACCCCAAAGCAATGGCCGCCCTTCTGGGACAGCCTGACGCTGATGTTCCAGAAAGAAGTGGCAGAGCGGATCGTGGCGAAGCCCGGCAGCAAAGCCTATGGGCGGCTGGCGCTGTTGGCGCAATGGCGGGCTGACGCCCGGATCGTCATGACGCTGCCGCCAGAAGCATTCGTTCCGCCGCCGAAAATTCACTCGGCTGTCGTCCATCTGACCGCTCTGGCTCAGCCGCGCTATCCTGCCGATCCGGCGATCCTGTCACAACTGACGGCGGCCGCATTCAACCAGCGACGCAAGATGTTGCGCGCTTCGCTTCGCGGGCTACATCCAGAGATGGAGGACATGCTGGGTCAGGCGGGCATCCCACCGACCGCGCGGGCAGAAGAGATTGATCTGGAACATTTCTGCATGCTCGCCCGGTTGCTTCAACAGGCGCGGCAAAACGGTGCCGGCGTCTGACGCGCATTGTCGCAATCGCTGCACGGATTTATTCGCGATCCTTTGGATAGCGCGCCTTGACCGGAAATGGGGGTAGCCAGGCCTCGCGTCGGGTTGTCCAGCATTCATACTGCGGAATGAAGGCATCCGGCTCATCCACCGCACCCAGATGAAACTCGAACTCCGCCCCGGTGACGGCAAAGACGGAGGAGCCACAATTGGCGCAGAAATGGCGGCCCATATAGTCCTGCGTTGCGCCCGAAACCTTTACTGAATCACGTTCATAAATGGCTGCCGCGTAGAAAATCGCGCCGTGATGCTTGCGGCAGTCGCGGCAGTGACAGATGCCAATCCGAAGAGGCTGACCAGTCGCCGCGATACGCACCCGACCGCAGAGGCAGCCACCTGTGACAGTTTCCATTGCGGTATCCTTCTGCACCATTTCACGTCTGACCCTTGATAGTACCTGAAAAAGTAAGGCGGGCCGCTTTCGTGACCCGCCTTACCTCTTCAAAGTCTTGAACGATCAACCCTGCTCGGCGCTGTCAGGCGCGGCTGTATCGTCTGTCGCTTCTGTCGCAGTCTTGCGACGCGAACGGGGTGCTGCCGACGGGTTGCGTGGGGCACGGGTCCGGCGCGGCGGCGTCTTTTCCTCCGGCGTCTCCACCCTGGCCTCGCCGCTTTCGGCGTCTGTGCTTACCGCGTCAGGAAGCGCTGCGGACTGACGACGCGAGTTGCGCGGCGCGCGGGTGGGCTGCGTCTGCTCAACCGTTGGGGCCTCTGCTGCCGCCTGTTCGGCGGGCTGCGGGGCGGCAGGGGCGTCAGGCTGATCGCGACGCTCTGGCTGAGCCTCGGCGCGGGGCTGTTCGTTGCCATCATTCCGCGGCGCGTTGCCATCGCGGTTATCCTCGCCAGTCCGGTGCTGATGGTCATCGCCGCGACCATTTTGCTGCTGGTTCTGGTGATGCTGCTGTTGCTGCTGCTGGCGTTCTGCCTGTTCTCTCTGCGCCTCGCCCAGCATCCTTGTGTAATGCTCGGCATGTTGCAGAAAGGCCTGCTCTGCCACGCGATCATTGGACAGCTGGGCGTCACGCGCCAGTGCAAGGTATTTGTCAATGATCTGCTGAGGGGTACCGCGAACTTTGCCCTCGGGACCCGAAGAATCAAATACGCGGTTTACGACATTACCGAGTGAACGCTGACGGTTCGACTTCGAGCGCGAACGGGATTTCGATGATCTCATTAGCCTGACTTTATCCAGTGGTCTGGAATTACTTCTCGCCCGCGACAACCTGCTCTTGCCCGAGGTGCGGTTTCTCCGCCTGAAGGCTTCAGCAATGTCGTGGCTGGTCAGTGCGGTGGACTGCTGTCCGCCAACACCTGCGCCGCAATAAGCACGGCAAGGCCAGCGTTACAAGCAAAAAGTGAAGATTTCCCAATCTTCGGTGGAATGTGGGCCTAGTTTAGCATGTTTCAAGGCAGAGTCTTATCATAACTCGCCCGAATCACCCTGTCATTTCCGTTAAGGTCCTTCAGCACTTCGACCACAGCCCCCGCCTGCCTGAATATATTGCTGACCGTTTCGCCCTGTTGCCAGCCTATCTCAACCATGACCGTGCCGCCGTTGTTCAGGTGCGCAGGTCCATCCGTTGCAATCTGACGATAGGCGGTCAGCCCGTCAGCCCCATCGGTCAACGCAAGATGCGGCTCCCAATCGCGCACTTCCGGCTGAAGTTCGTCCATCTCCGACAATGCGATATAAGGG
This sequence comes from Paracoccus albus, assembly GCF_027913035.1. Classification (NCBI taxonomy): domain Bacteria; kingdom Pseudomonadati; phylum Pseudomonadota; class Alphaproteobacteria; order Rhodobacterales; family Paracoccaceae; genus Paracoccus; species Paracoccus albus. The sequence goes on along the minus strand of NZ_CP115775.1, from coordinate 286,268 downwards.
GGGTTTGACACGATCAGATCGAAACGTCCGGTCACATTCGCAAACCAGTCGGATTCGACGAACCGGGCTTTCACGCCGATTTTCGCGGCATTCTGCCGTGCAACTGCAAGCGAATCTTCCGAAATGTCAGTTCCAACACCCGATGCTTCCGGTCGGTCTGCCAAAAGCGAGATCAGAATCGCCCCTGTCCCGGTTCCGAGATCCAAAACGCTGCCCCATTGCGCGTTCAACGCAGCCTCAACCAGTGCTTCCGTGTCGGGACGCGGGTCGAGCGTATCGCGCGTGACCAGAAAATCATGCTTCCAGAAACTGCGTTTTCCGGTGATCTGGCTAAGAGGTTGTCGTGCCGCCCGTTGGTCAAGCATCCGGTCCAGCTTGGCCAACAACTTGGCAGAAATGGGCTTACTGCGATCCGTCAGCGGCGCAATGCGACCTTCTAAGGCGGCATGCGCCAGTGCGCGCGCCTCATGTTTCCCATTCTCAAGCCCAGCGTCCTTCAGCCTGTGCTCTGCTGCCGTCAGCCAGTCCTGCAAGTTCATTCCTGCGCCGCCAGCTTCGCCGCCTGATCATGCGACGTCAGCGCGTCTATGGTTTCGGTCAAATCGCCCTGCATCACCTTATCGAGCGCGTATAGCGTCAGGTTGATGCGGTGATCCGTCATCCTGCCCTGCGGAAAATTATAGGTCCGGATACGTTCCGAACGGTCGCCGCTTCCAACCTGCGATTTTCGGTCCGCGGCACGTTCGTTATCGGCGCGTTCACGTTCCAGATCATACAGGCGCGCGCGAAGCACAGCCATCGCGTTGGCACGGTTCTGGTGCTGTGATTTTTCGCTGCTGGTCACGACAATTCCCGTCGGCAGGTGCGTGATGCGAACCGCCGAATCGGTGGTGTTCACATGCTGCCCGCCCGCGCCAGATGCACGCATAGTGTCGATGCGGATGTCATTGGCCGGGATGTCGATATCGACCTCTGCCGCTTCGGGCAAAACGGCAACCGTCGCGGCAGAGGTGTGGATCCGACCGCCCGATTCCGTCTCAGGCACTCTCTGGACACGATGGACGCCGGATTCGTATTTCAGCCGTGCGAAAACGCCTTCGCCTTCGATCCGCGCAATCGCTTCCTTTACACCGCCCAGTTCTGTCTCGCTCAGGTCAAGCATCTGAAAGGTCCAGCCCTGCGTCTCGGCATAGCGGCGATACATCGCAAGCAGATCACCAGCGAAAAGCGCCGCTTCGTCGCCGCCCGTACCGGGCCGTATCTCGACAATTGCAGGGCGCGCATCAGCGGCATCCTTCGGCAAAAGTGCGATGCGCAGCGCCTGCTCCAGCTCCGGAAGCTCAGACTTGAGGCGCGTAATCTCTTCCTCGGCCAGTTCGCGCATATCGGCGTCGGCAAGCATCTGCTGTGCCTGATCCAATCCGTCTTTTGCAGTGCGCCAATGATCGATCTGGGCGACGAGCGGCTTCAGCTCTGAATACTCACGGCTGATCGCCGCGATTTCATCGGGCGCGGGGCCGGCATTCAGCTTCGCTTCGAGAAACTCGAAACGCTGAGCAATCTGTTGAAGGCGGTCTTCTGGCAACATCCGCCCGGATTACCGCCGCCGCGTCCAGCCGTAAAGACAGATCAGTTCCGTGGCGACATGGGCGCCGGCAATCGCGGTCGCACCTGTGGTGTCATATGGGGGCGAGACCTCGACCACATCGCCGCCCAGCAAGTTCACGCCCGCCAACCCGCGCAGCAGCGCCGCTGCCTGCCAGCTTGCCAGCCCGCCCCAGACCGGCGTGCCCGTACCCGGTGCGAAGGCCGGGTCAAGCGCGTCAATGTCGAAGGTGATATAGACCGGACGATCTGCCACCACGTCGCGAATGCGGGTCAGAGTGGCGTCGATGCCATCACGGTGAACTGATGGCGCATCGAGGATCGTGACCCCAAGCGTATCAGGATTCTCGGTGCGGATACCTATGCTGACACTGGCAGAGGGATCGACGATACCTTCGCGGATCGCTTTGTAAAGGAAAGTGCCGTGGTCAATCCGGTCGGGGTCGTCATCGGCCCATGTATCGGAATGGGCATCGAACTGGATCAGCGCAACGGGACCGTGACGTTCGGCATAGGCGCGCAGGATCGGCAGGGTGATGAAATGATCGCCGCCAAGCGTGATAGTGCCGACTCCTTGCTCCAGCAATCCTGCGATATGTGCCTTTATGCGGGTGGGAACCTCGCGGGTATTGGCATAGTCGAAGGCCATGTCGCCAGCATCCGCAATCGCCATTTCGCCGAGCGGATCGTAGCCCCAGCCATAGGGGGGATCGTAGGGTTGCAGCGTCGATGCCTCACGAATGGCACGCGGCCCAAAGCGCGTGCCGGGGCGATGCGTCACCGCCTGATCGAAAGGAATGCCGGTTATCGCAAGATCAAAGCCCGCCATATCCTTGGTATATTGCCGCCGCAGAAAGGATGTCGCACCAGCAAAGGCGTTCTCAAAGCTGAGGCCTCGCGGATCTTTCCTTGTGAACGCCTGATCCACCTCGTTCTTCGCATCTTCAAGTGCCATTCCGCTTCCTATCGCCGCGCTGTTCTGCGACCCGGCATAGCACGGACAGGCACAAAGACGAGGGCCTCCGGACCTTGGCCCCCGACAAAAAAGGGGCCGCATCTCGCGACCCCTTTCGAAGATTGGTCATCTTTGCGGTTCAGCCGTCTTTCTTCGCTTCGACGTTGATCTCAAACTCGACCTCATCGCTGACCGCAGGCGCAAACGCACCGAGGTTAAAGTCAGAACGCTTGATTTCCGCTTCGGCGCTGAAACCAACCGTTTCTGCCTGGGTCATGGGATCAAGGCCAGCACCCTCAAACTCCACTTCAAGCGTGACGGGCTTGGTCACACCATTCAGCGTCAGATCGCCTGTGACGCGAGCCTCATCATCGCCATCTGCTTCGACGCTGGTGGATTTGAAGGTCACAACAGGGACTTCGCCGGTAACGTTGAAGAAATCCGGACCCATCACATGCTGATCCAGTTCTGCATCCACCGTCCGCAGTGCGTCGAGCGGGAAGGACGCCTCTACCGTCGCGGCGGAGGGGTCGTCGGGATCGATGTTCAGCGTACCCTCCACCCCGTTCACGAAGCCATGCGAGGTCGAAAAGCCCATATGGTTATATTCAAAGACGATCTGGCTGTGGGCGGGATCGAAGCTGTAGGTTCCGGCGGTCGGTACCGTGTCGTCGTTGCCCGGACGCTGCATCGGATCGCCTCCCCCATCGGCAGGCGGAGCTGCCTCAGCGGGCGTTTCAGTAGCGGGAGCCTCTGTCGCGGGCGCATCATCTGTTGCCGCATCCTGCGCGAAGGCGGGCAAAGACATGACACCGGTCAGGATGAACGCGGTCAGTGATACAGGTGATTTGAATGGATTGGTCATTTAATACTCCTTCATTCTGCACAATGAACGGCCAGCCGCCGGCAGAGTTCCTTGGCTGTCGAAGCCGTGAAGCTGGCGCCTGCACAAGCACGAATCGCCTTGCAAAAGCGGAATCCCCGGCTATAAGGCCCTATCCTTCCGCAATCGCGAAACCGGCAGGCCCCTCGTGGCGGGGCGTGGAAGGGTTTTCCCGCCGTTGAAGCCGCCTTGAAACTGAAAGGTCTGACATGCCGTTTTATGAGCATGTGATGATCGCCCGTCAGGACCTGTCGAATACGCAGGCCGAAGGGCTGATCGAACATTTTTCCACCGTGCTGGCCGATAATGGCGGCAAGGTGATCGACAGCGAATACTGGGGTGTGCGCACCCTCGCCTACAAGATCAACAAGAACCGCAAGGGCCACTATGCCTTCCTGCGCACCGATGCGCCTTCGGCCGCAGTGCAGGAAATGGAACGTCTGGCCCGCCTGCATGACGACGTGATGCGTGTGATGTCGATCAAGGTCGACGCCCACGAAGAAGGTCCGTCGGTTCAGATGCAGAAACGCGAAGAGCGTGGCGAACGCCGCGAGCGTCGCGACCGCGACAACTAAGGAGATCGAGATATGGCGAACAAACCGTTTTTCCGTCGTCGTAAGGTCGATCCGTTCGGTGGCGATAACGCCCCCAAGATCGACTATAAAGACACCCGCCTGCTGCAGCGCTATATCAGCGAACGCGGCAAAATTGTGCCGTCGCGCATCACCGCGGTTTCGGCAAAGAACCAGCGTAAGCTGGCACAGGCCATCAAGCGCGCGCGCTTTCTGGCACTGCTGCCATACGTTGTGAAATAAGGAGGAAGACCCATGCAAGTCATCCTGCTGGAACGCGTGGCCAAGCTCGGCGCCATGGGCGACGTGGTGAAGGTCAAGGAAGGTTACGCCCGCAATTTCCTGCTGCCGCAGGGAAAGGCACTGCGTGCCTCTGACGCCAATGTCGCCGCGTTTGAAGCGCAAAAAGCCGCGCTCGTCGCGAAAAACGACGAATCGAAGGCCGACGCTCAGAAATTCGCTGACAAGCTTGACGGCGAAACCTTCATCGTCATCCGGTCGGCATCCGATGCTGGCGCGCTGTATGGTTCGGTCACCCCGCGTGACGCCGCAGACGCAGCAAACGAAGCCGGTCATGAGGTCGACCGCAAGCAAGTGGTTCTTGGCGCACCGATCAAGGAGCTTGGTCTGCACAAGATCAAGGTCGTCCTTCACCCGGAAGTCGAGGCCGAGATTACGCTGAACGTCGCCCGCTCGAACGAAGAAGCAGAGCTTCAGGCCGCTGGCAAGTCGATTCAGGATCTGGCCGCGGAAGAAGACGCTGCTGCCGAATTCGAAATCTCGGAACTGTTCGATGATATCGGGTCAGCTTCGCGTGATGAAGACGACGATCAGGGCTCGGAAGCGACGGCTGCTGCCGGCGAATAAGCGCAACGCCTTCATCGCAAAAATTGGGACCGCGCCGATCAGATCGGCGCGGTTTTTCGTTGAGCGGGGCAGCCCCGCCCGGATCGGGTTGGCAACCTCCGTCGACCGAAATATCCGGCGCGATTAGCATTTCTACATCGGATAAACTGGAACGAAACTGCGCTGCCGCTCGTTTTGCAAGTAACTCCGATTTGAAAGGGAAAGGGACCGAACCATGTCTCGCTTTGCTGATGTGACCACCAATACACCACATGGACCGCGTCCGGTTCCCGAAGGCCATATTCCTGCTGACGACGCGCCGCCGCCCAAGGACCTACGATCGACACTGTTGATCTGGGGCGGAGTCGGTCTTGCGCTGACCGTCGGTGCACTTGCCGCGCGCGCGGCTGCTGGCGCGGTTTCCGGCGACAGCGAAGAAGACCGCCCGCGCCCCGTACAGGGTCCGCGTCCCCGTCACGCGCCGCGTTATGCCTCGATGGGGCCGCAGCGGCGTGCCCGGATGCGCGCCCGCGCCAACGCAGATTTCATTGACTACGATGACCAGGCGGCTGAGATAAGGGCAGCGGCCCAACGCGCTCGTCGCAGGCGTGCGCAACAATCTGAAGGGTTTGGCGATGGAATTGGTAGCGCTGCCCGCAACATCGTCGCGCTGATCGGGGCGGCAGGAACCGCGCTTGAGGGGTTCAGGACCGTGTCCGCCAACAGCGACGAAATCATGCGCAACTTCAGTGACGCCGCTGATCGGTTGCAGGAGTTCCTGGGAACGCGCAGTTCGGACGATCCGAAGCGCTCACCGGCATCGGACGATAGCACCGCCCGTTACACCAAGGCAGAGATGAGCGACGAAGACCGGCGCATGCGGAACCTTTGATCTATGGCGAGACCTCCTGAAAGAAGCGTGTCCGAAGCCATCTTCGACCCGCTGCCGGAAGAAATTCGCAAGCGGTACGAGATCGGCGAAGAAAATCGCCATGAGGGAACAGACGCGGACGAAAACAGATCGGATAGGTCTGGCAAGGGTCATCAAGAAGATGACCCGCTTCCGCGCCCTCGCGCAAACCCGCCAAACTCCGCCTGGGGGTTGAAGCCCAAGGAATGGGTGGCTGTGCTGAAAGGCACAGTAAGCGAGATCGGAGAGGATCGCGTCACCTCTGTCGCGGGCGGCGTCACATTCTTCGGATTGCTGGCTTTATTTCCCGCCATCACAGCTTTGGTATCCATATTCGGACTTGTCGCCGACCCTGCCGTCATCAGCGAACAACTTGATAATATGGCAGAGTTCATCCCACCCTCTGCCCTCGACATCATTCGCGGTCAGGTCGAATCCATCGTAAGCTCTCCCGGGACTGCCTTGTCATTTGCGGGTATCGCGGGCCTGCTTGCAACGCTTTGGTCTGCGAATGGCGGCATGAAGGCGCTGATGGACGCGTTGAACGTCGCGTGGTTCCAGAAGGAAGAGCGTGGCTTCATCAAGCTTAATCTCGTCTCTCTGGCGATGACCATCGGTGCCATCTTCCTGCTGATCGCCCTGATCGGGACCATCGCCGTTTTGCCTGCGGTCCTGAACTGGCTGCCCCTGCCAGAGGAGACTAGAGGCTTTGTCTCTGCCATCCGCTGGCCGATCATGTTTGCCGTGCTGATGTTGGCGATCAGCCTGCTGTATCGCTGGGGTCCAAGCCGGAACGATGCGCATTTCAGTTGGGTCTCACCCGGTGCGCTGATTGCGACAATAGGTCTGGTCGGCACTTCGGCCTTGTTTTCATGGTATGCGGCAAATTTCGCGAATTATAACGAAACCTACGGCACGCTAGGCGCGGTAATCGTTCTGATGATGTGGCTGTGGATTTCCGCAATCGTGATCCTGGTCGGGGCAGAGGTGAATTCGGTAGCCGAACGACATCTGCGCGCCCTTCGCGGTGAACCTCAGAAAGCATGAGCGCGATCTGAACAGGCGATTCGATGTTGAAGCACGTTGGTGCAGAATACGATGACGGAAATATACTTTCGGTCGCTGGCTGCACGGGCAGCGGCGGTGCAGCGCCCTTGATGCCGCCCAAATCCCGCCCATATCCACTCAGAGCCAGCCGCTCTCTGTGAAAGCGGACGATCTGCCCAAGCAAATACCTGCTATCCTTTGCGGTTGGGCGTGATTTTCCCCTCGCACCCCGTGCAGTGCTTTGATAGAACGGCGCGGATTTTCGTGGCGGGCCAGCTGGCGCCGCCACTGGACAATGCGGGTGTGGCGAAATTGGTAGACGCACCAGATTTAGGTTCTGGCGCCGCAAGGCGTGGGGGTTCAAGTCCCTCCACCCGCACCATACGAAGGATATGACATGCAGGTCACAGAGACCCAGAACGAAGGCCTCAAGCGCGGCTACCAACTGACCCTCCCCGCTTCGGATCTGGCCGCTATGGTCGATCAGAAGCTGAAGGAAGCGCAGCCCGAAGTGGAAATGAAGGGCTTCCGCAAGGGCAAGGTGCCGATGGCGATGCTGAAAAAGCAGTTCGGCCCCCGCGTGATGGGCGATGCCATGCAGGATTCCATCGACGGCGCGCTGCGTGAGCATATGGAAAAATCCGGCGACCGCCCCGCCGTTCAGCCGAAGGTCGAAATGGCCGATGGTGAGAACTGGAAGGAAGGCGATGATGTCGTCGTCAACGTTTCCTACGAAATTCTGCCGGAAATCCCCGAAGTCGATCTGTCCAAGCTGGATCTAGAGCGGCTTGTCGTGAAGGCGGAAGATGCGGCAGTCACCGAAGCTCTGGAAGGTCTGGCCAAGAACGCGACCTCCTATGAGGATAAGAAAAAGGGCTCCAAGGCCGCCAAGGACGATCAGGTCGTGATCGACTTCAAAGGCTCGGTCGACGGCGAACTCTTCGAAGGTGGCACCGCCGAAGACTATCCGCTGGTTCTGGGTTCAGGCAGCTTCATCCCCGGATTCGAGGATCAGCTGACCGGCGCAAAAGCTGGCGACGAAGTCGAAGTGAACGTGAAGTTCCCCGACGACTACGGACATGAAGCACTTGCGGGCAAAGATGCTGTCTTTGCGACGACGGTCAAGGCTGTCAAAAAGCCTGTCGACGCCAAGATCGACGACGAGCTCGCGAAGCGTTTCGGCGCAGAATCGCTCGACAAGCTGAAAGAACAGATCGCAGAGCGTCTGGAAGGCGAATATAAAGGCGCAAGCCGCGCTGTCATGAAGCGTGCGCTGCTGGATCAGCTGGACAAGCAGGTCAAGTTTGATCTTCCGGAAGTTCTGGTCGAAGCCGAAGCCGGTCAGATCGCCCACCAGCTTTACCATGAAGAGAATCCGGATGATCACGGCCATGACCATGGCGAGATCGAACCGACCGAAGAGCACAAGAAGCTGGCCGAACGCCGCGTGCGCCTTGGCCTGCTGCTGGCCGAGATCGGTCAGAAGGCTGAAGTGCAGGTTTCGGATCAGGAATTCACGCAGGCCGTCATGAATCAGGCCCGCCAGTTCCCGGGTCAGGAGCGTCAGTTCTTCGAGTTCATTCAACAAAACGCGCAGGCACAGCAACAGCTGCGTGCGCCGATCTTCGAAGACAAGGTTGTCGATCACATTGCTGAGCAGGCAAAGGTGAAAGACAAGGAGGTCTCGAAAGAGGATCTCGAAAAGGCTGTCGAAGCTCTCGACGAGCTTTGAGCACGACGAGAAGCCAATGATGAAAGCCGCGCCCGAAAGGTCGCGGCTTTTTTTTGTCCAGGAAGGAAAGCCATGAATAGCACTGATATCGTTCGCGCCTTCTGGGCCTCCATGCAAAGCAATGACTTTGATATGGCCGCGCGGGAATGGCTTTCACCCGACTATATAGGCTCATGGCCGCAAACCGGCGAAGTTATCCGTGGACCCGCGGAATACGCTGCGGTCAACAACGCCTTTCCCGGTCGCGGCGATTGGCGATTCGAGGAAATATCGCTCGTCGCAGACGGCAACCGGGTCGTGACCGACACGCGCATCACCCATGAACCGCTTGAAATCGCGACCCATGCCATCACCTTTCACGAAATCAGTGGGAATCTGATCCTGCGGCAAACCGAATACTGGCCGGATGAATATCCTGTGCCCGCTTGGAGAGAGGGGTTTCTGAAGATTGACCGACAGATCGCGCAATGGTGATATGTCTATTTTTTAGGCAATATGCGCATTATTTAATCTATTCGGTCGCTATTCGGGTGCCAAACGCCTGCATATTACGCTGAACTCGTGGACGATTGGCGGCAAACCCGGCAAGCAGGGCACAGACAAGCGCAGGAAGGATCACCGCGATGAAAAAGGTCGAAGCGATCATCAAGCCTTTTAAACTGGATGATGTGAAAGAAGCCCTTCAGGAAGTTGGCGTGCAGGGTCTTACCGTCACCGAAGTCAAAGGGTTCGGTCGTCAGAAAGGACATACAGAACTGTATCGCGGGGCAGAATATGTCGTCGACTTCCTGCCCAAGATCAAGATCGAGATGGTCCTGCCAGACGATCAGATCGACGCCGCTGTCGAGGCGATAACCTCTGCCGCACGGACAGAAAAGATCGGCGATGGCAAGATCTTCGTATCACCCATCGATCAGGCGATCCGCATCCGCACCGGGGAAACCGGCGACGATGCCGTGTAAGGCCGCTGTCTGATACGGCGACGCATTCATTACAAAATTTCTCTGGGACCGGCTGTGGCCGGTTCCGCCCTGAAGAAGGAAAGGCTCCATGAAAGTCAAAGAAGTCCTCGAACTGATGAAGAATGAGGACGTCGAATATGTCGACATCCGCTTCACCGACCCAAAGGGCAAATTGCAGCACGTCACGCTTGTCGTGGACCTCATCGACGAAGATTTCTTCGAAGAGGGCTTCATGTTCGATGGCTCATCCATTGCTGGCTGGAAGTCGATCGACCAGTCGGACATGAAACTGATGCCCGACACGACATCGGCCTATATCGACCCGTTTTATGCAGAAAAAACACTTTGCATTCACTGCAACGTGGTCGAACCCGACACCGGCGAGCCCTACGCCCGTGACCCGCGCGGCACGGCAGTCAAGGCAGAGGCCTATCTGAAATCGACTGGTATCGGCGATGTTTCCTATTGGGGACCCGAGGCTGAGTTCTTCCTGTTCGACGACGTGCGCTATTCGGTCACGCCGCAGAAAGTCGGTTATCAGATCGATTCGGTCGATGCCGCATGGAACACCGATACGGGCTATGAGGATGGCAACCTTGGCCATCGCGCAGGCCACAAAGGTGGCTACTTCCCGGTCAACCCGATTGATGCGGCCCAGGACATCCGCGGCGAAATGCTGTCGACGATGAAGCGCGTCGGCATGAAGGTCGACAAACACCATCACGAGGTTGCCACTGCGCAGCACGAGCTGGGGCTGATCTTTGGTACCCTGACCGAGCAGGCCGACAACCTTCAAAAATACAAATACATCATTCACAACGTGGCTGATGCCTACGGCAAGACGGCGACTTTCATGCCGAAGCCGATGAAGGGCGACAATGGCTCCGGCATGCATGTGAACATGTCCATCTGGAAGGACGGCAAGCCGCTTTTCGCGGGCGACAAATATGCCGATCTGTCACAAGAAGCGCTGTATTTCATTGGCGGTGTGCTGAAACACGCGAAGGCGCTGAACGCGCTGACCAACCCATCAACCAACAGCTACAAGCGCCTGATCCCCGGCTTCGAAGCCCCGGTTCTGCGGGCTTATTCTGCGCGCAACCGGTCCGGCTGCGTGCGGATTCCGTGGACCGAAAGCCCGAAAGCCAAGCGGGTCGAGGCGCGGTTCCCCGACCCGGCTGCGAACCCGTATCTGTGCTTTGCTGCCCTGCTGATGGCGGGTCTGGACGGCATCAAGAACAAGATCGACCCCGGCCCGGCATCGGACAAGGACCTGTACGACCTGCCGCCCGAAGAGCTGGCAGAGATCCCGACCGTCTGCGGCTCGCTGCGTGAAGCCCTGGAAGAGCTTGAAAAGGACATGGACTTCCTGCTGGCCGGCGACGTGTTCACCAGGGGTCAGCTGGAAGGCTACATGGCGCTGAAATGGGAAGAGGTTTATGCCTACGAGCATACGCCGCACCCGGTTGAGTACCAGATGTATTACTCGGTCTGATCCGAGCGATTATCCGCAAACGATCCACAGGTGGCCTTTGGGCCGCCTGTTTTTTTGTCCGATAAAGACGTGTAGCGGGGCGCAATCCGGGCAGCGCGGCAGTAGCAGTTGGCCGGTTCCGAACGACTGATCGTGGTTCAGTCGCCGAAAAGTGGCAGCCCATTCTTGATATGTCGCTCAACAAGCTTTCGCTGTTCTTTTGCGGATGGAATCTTACGGGCGGGCTTTGCAGCGGTCTCGCCGCTGCCGAATTCAGGGAAAATCGTAAGAAGCTCTTCACGCGCTTCGTCAGAGATCGACTTCAACGCTTCGGCCCCTACAAACAGACTTTCGCTGGCGGCACCCTCGGCCACGACGATTTCATGTTCTTCGAAGAGAAGATGGAAATAGGTAACCTCTGTCGCATCGTCATCTACGTAGATGCCCGGAAGTTCCGTCAGACGAATTGCGGGAATCAGGATCTCGGTTGTGTCGAACATGCGTTTGGCGATGCGGGAACCGGTCATCATCCGGTGCTCGCGCGAAACGACAAGGTCGCGCGTCGGGATGCCGTTTCCCAGCGATCCGGCAGATATACGAACGGGTCGCAGTTTCGGATTGGATTCCATATCTCTGGCAAAAATCGTGCGACGGCTGATCCAGCGAACGGGCTTGTCCTCTGCTTCGTTCGAGGTGACAACCCGCACCTTGTCACCGGGGCGCAGCTCGTCAATCAAGACGGGATTCCCCTGCTCCCCAAGCAGCAGAGTTCCTGATGTGAAACAAACCGGCGCGAGGCGATCCGTCGCGACAGTTCCGCCACCGCTTGGCGCGGTTCCAGTGGTATCCTGATAGGTCACCTCACCCAGAACTGACTGATCTGTGGGCGTGAGTACAACGCGGTCGTCTTCAAGAACGAAAGTGACGCCAGTTATCTCGACAATAGTTCCATCAGATTGCCGCACTTCGATTGAGTCGCCATCATAGACATTTCTGATCGCGACACCGTCGATAGCGTCACCGACCCGCTCGCTGATGTTAGCATCATCATTGTTGTCGGTGATGGTCAGATTGACCGGCGATAGCGGCGTTCCGATGTCGGGCGGGTTGTTGGGATCAATGAAATAAAACTGGTCCTGATACTCTTGGGCCATCGCCTGAATCCTTGATCACAATCGTTCTTAAAAATGGGATCGGATATAAAATCCATGAGCATATATATACATTTCAATCTGTCGCGTCCAATTCGCGCATTGGGACTGAACCAAAGCCCTCAAGTAACGCTGGATTCGACAATAGCATTCAGTTATATAATTGAAATTAAACTATCATCTTCTCTTGCCCGGCGCGCAGAAGGTGGACGGCACCTTGCCGGACCTCCATTTCCTCAAGCCGGTCGTTCGCCCAACCCAGCACAATCAGCCGAATCATACGCAGCGTAATGCCGTGACAGACGATGGCTGCGGGGCCGGTCAGTGCCGACAGACCGGCATTCACCCTTTCGCGAAGACGCGACAATCCCTCACCATCGGGCGCAAGATCGTACCAGCCGAGCCAGCTTCTGGAGAATAGATCCGGAAATTCAGCCTCCAGATCGGGATGCGTCCGGCCCTCAAACGCGCCGACAGAAATTTCGCGAAAATCGGGTTGCAGCTGGAAAGGTCGGTTGCCGAAAACGATGTTCGCAGTTTCGACGGCGCGGCCAAGCGGGCTGGAAATCAGCGCGATATCATCAGCTCGGGCATCAAGGATCGGTGCCATTATCGCTGCCTGACGTCGGGCTTGTTCGCGACCAAGTGCAGTCAGCGGACTGTCCAGGTGACCCTGCATTCGGCCAGCCGCGTTCCATTCGGTCTGACCATGACGCATCAGCCAGAGATCGGGCCATTCGCGCATCATCTACATCCAAAGAGAGGTGAACACCCAATAGAGCAACGCAGACAGACTGGCAGCGGCAGGCACGGTAATCAACCATGCGGCAAGGATGGTCGTGAAATGCGAACGGCGAACGACCTTTTTCCTGCGCCGTTGCTCTGCCGTCGATGTGGTATCGGTGCGCAACTCTCCCATGACACGTTCATGGTACCATTCGCGAAAGAAGCCGACGCCGAAGATGCCGCCGATTGCGATGTGGGTGGAACTGACTGGCAGGCCCAGCCAAGAGGCAATGATAACGGTGAATGCAGCCGACAGCGCCACGCAATAGGCCCGCATGGCGTTCAGGCGTGTGATCTCATTCCCGACGATATTGATGAGCTTCGGACCAAACAGCAACAGGCCGACGGACAGTCCCGCACCGCCGATCAGCATCACCCAAATCGGAATGGATACGCTGTCCGAACTGCCTCCATCCTGCACCGCGTGAACAATGGCAGCAAGCGGACCAACGGCGTTCGCAACGTCATTTGCGCCATGCGCGAAGGACAGAAGCGCAGCCGAAAGCACCAGTGGGATAGAAAACAATTCTTTCAGGGATTTCTTGCGCGGCTCTAACCCGCGGGACTGGCGGGCGATGACGGGGCGCATGACGAAGGTTGTCACGATGGCGATTGCGAGGCCGAGCAGAACCGCAGGGCCGAAACCGACGGAGATCAGCTTTTTCAGCCCTTTCAGCGCCAGATAGGTCGCGAATGTCCCCGCCATGATGCCAATCAGCACGGGCACCCAACGGCGGGCAGAGGCCAACATATCTTCAGTATAGATGATCTTCGTCTTGATGAAGGCAAGGAATGCGGCCGCAATCACCCCGCCCATGACCGGTGAAATCACCCAGCTTGCGACAATGGCACCCATTGTCGGCCAATTCACCGCCGCAAAGCCTGCCGCCGCGATCCCTGCGCCCATGACCCCGCCAACGATGGAATGGGTGGTCGATACGGGTGCACCGATCCATGTGGCGAGGTTGATCCACAACGCACCCGCCAGCAGGGCAGAAAACATCGCCCAAATGAAGATCTGCGGCTGCGCGACGCTTTCGGGTGAGATGATGCCGCGTGACACGGTGGAAACCACATCCCCGCCCGCCAGCAGCGCGCCTGCCGTTTCACAGATTGCGGCGACGATCAGTGCCGAACCGATGGTCATCGCGCGGGCGCCCACCGCCGGGCCCATATTGTTGGCCACGTCGTTGGCGCCGATATTCAGTGCCATGTATGCGCCCACGACCGATGCAGCGATGACAATCGCCGTGACGGCGCTGACCCCGCTGAAGGACCCAACTGACAGCCCGACAAGCACCATGAAAGCCAATGCGATACCCGGCGCAACCAGCGGGCGCGACACAAGCGCCGTCGCCTGTTCGAGCATCGAAATACGGTCGAGGTCCTTGTTAAGTGTCTTCCATGACTTGGGATCGGTATCGGCCATTTCGCACCCGCTTTTTTGTGACGGTTGCGTAACAGCAATATGATTTACGGACAATTACCATGCTCACGGCAATGTTTGGAGGCGAGCCTTGCTGCGCGGGTCAGGGTCGGTCACGTTGAGGCAGCCAGTCAGGAGTGTTGAATGCCCTATAAGCCAGCGATGAACCGACGCATGATGATCACCGCCACTGCTGCCGGGGCTGCCTTGGCAGGCGCACCTTTGCGCGTGCTGGCGCAGGATAAGCAGGCGCATCCCAACCCGATGCCTGCGGAACTGCGCCGCGTGCTGGAACGTAACCCTGCCCTGCCCGTTCTGGGCAATCCGCAAGGCGACGTCACCCTGACGGAATTTTTTGATTACAATTGTCCGTTTTGCCGCCAGAACATGCGCGATGTGCAGCGCCTGATCGGCGAGGACAAATCCCTGCGTGTGGTGTTCCGCGAATGGCCGGTTTTCGGTGAGGGCTCATTCTTTGCTGCCAAAGCCTCGCTTGCCTCGTTGCAGCAGGGGAAATACTGGCAGTTCCACGAAGCCCTGATGAGCATGAAGGCGCGGGCAGAGCAAGCGACGGTGTTGCGTGTCGCACGCGATGTCGGTCTGGATGAGGCGAAGCTGCGCGAAGATATGGAAAAGCGTGCGATCCTTGATCAGATTTATGAATCGATGGACCTCGCGGACACCATGATGCTGAGCGGCACGCCCACCTTCATTGCCGGGCATGAGGCAGCTTTTGGCAGGCTCAACCTGGCCGACCTGAAAGAGCTTGTGGCGGATGCGCGTAAATACGAGTTGTAGCGGCCATTGACGCATGACGCGCGGCACATCAATCTGTCCTCCGAAAACCGGAGGAAGTTTACATGACACGACATTTTGCATTGGCCGTGACCCTGCTGGCAGGCTCGACCACGTTGGCAGCGGCTGCCGACCTGAAGCTGGGCTATGCTTTGGCCGAAGACAGCCATTATGGCGCAGGTGCCAAAGCATTTGAAGAAACGCTGACCGCAGAGCTGGGCGATGCCTTCGCGGTCCAGCAGTTTCCGAACTCCGGCCTCGGCGGCGAACGCGAGGTGATTGAGGGCATTCAGATCGGCACCATCGACGCAACAATTGCATCTTCGGGGACGCTGTCGAATTTCGTACCTGAAGTCGGCGTCTTTGACGTGCCCTTCCTGTTCCGCGATCTCAGCCACGCGCGCAACACGCTGGACGGAGAGATCGGGCAAGAGATGCTGGCCAAATTTGACGATGCGGGGCTTCACGCGTTGGCCTGGGGCGAACAGGGCTTCCGCCATATCACCAATAGTCGCGGGCCAATTGCGACGCCGGCCGATCTGGACGGGCTGAAAATTCGCACGATGGAAAACCCGGTCCATCTGAAAGCGTTCGAGGCGCTTGGTGCAGCCCCCACGCCGATGGCATGGCCAGAGGTCATTCCGGCACTGCAACAGGGCGCAATCGACGGACAGGAAAACCCGCTTTCGGTGATCGTGTCAGCCAATCTGAACGAGGTGCAGCAATATCTGTCGCTGGATGGTCACGTCTATTCACCTGCGATCATCCTTTTGTCCAAACCACTGTGGGACGGGCTGGATGACGAACAGAAAGCGGCTTTTGACAAGGCCGGCGAAGCTGCGGTCGCTGCGATGCGCGGTTATGTCGACACGGTCGAGGCGGAAGGCGTTGCCACCCTGCGTGAGCGCGGCATGGAGGTGAACGAGGTTTCGGCTGAAGAAAAGCAGGCGTTTCAGGACCAGCTTGCCGATGCCTATGCCGATTATGAAAGCCAGTATGGCAAAGAGCTGATGGACAGCATAATCGCGGTAGAGTGATCTTCGCTTTTACCAAACAAGATGCACAGACCTGCCCGCCATCGCGGGCAGGTTTTTTGACCGGCGGGCCTCTCTTCAATCCAGGTTCTTGACGGTCCCCGCCATTTCCGCGCCGCGCGGCAGAAACACCGTCAGCAGCCCCATCGCAGGCATCCACGCGCAAAGCCGATAGACGAACTCTACCCCGCGATGGTCTGCGATAACGCCCAGAACAGCCGCCGCGATACCACCCATGCCAAAAGCAAAACCGAAGAAGATACCTGCGATCAGACCGACACGGCCCGGCACAAGCTCTTGCGCAAAAACGACGATGGCCGGGAAGGCAGAGGCAAGGACAACCCCGATCACGAAGGTCAGCACACCCGTTCCGATCAACCCGGCATAGGGCAGCAGCAGCGTAAAGGGCAAAACGCCAAGGATGGATATCCAGATCACCGTCAGCGGCCTGAACTTGTCGCCAAGCGGGCCACCAAGGATGACGCCCAATGCCATTGCCGCAAGAAAAACGAAAAGCATCAACTGCGACTGCTGCTGCGACAGGCCAAACTTCTCGATCAGGAAAAAGGTGTAATAGCTTGTGATCGACGCGGTGTAGATGTTTTTGGAAAATGTCAGCAGCGCAAGGATCACGATCGCCAATCGCACCCTGCCCAATGAAAGGCTGTGGCTGGGAACCGCCCGCCGTCGCGATGCCGAGGCGCGCATATACGCACCATACCACAGCCCGACCCGCGTCAGGATAAAGATCCCAAGTATCGCCATCAGTGTGAACCACAGGATCGATCCCCGGCCATTCGGCACGACAATGAACGCTGCCAGCAGCGGCCCAAGTGCGGTGCCCGCGTTGCCGCCCACCTGAAAGAATGACTGCGCGGTGCCATACCGACCGCCAGAGGCCAGCCGTGCCACGCGGCTGGATTCAGGATGAAAAACGGCGGAACCAAAGCCGATCATCATCGCGCCTGCGACCAGCACCGGATAGCTGCCAGCCTGCGACAGCGCCACCAGCCCGATCAGGCTGGAGGTCATACCGACGGGCAGCGACATCGGCATGGGCCGCTTATCCGTCACCGCACCAATGACAGGCTGCAACAGTGATGCCGTTCCCTGAAAGGCCAGCGTCAGAAGCCCGATCTGCCAGAACTGCAGCGCGAATTCCGCCTTCAGTAAGGGATAGATCGCCGCCAGAAGCGACTGCATCACATCGTTGAGCATATGGCAAAGGCTGACGCCCGCCAGTATCAGCCATGCCGTCTTTTCCGGCGGCGGCGCTGAAGCATCGGTGGCCGCGATCTGTGCCGCGGCGGCATCCTCTGTCACATCGGACATGACATCATCCCTTCGCGCCATTGATCTGCCTGTGCCGAAGGCACGTCAAGGCCGCCCAACGAAAAGGCTGGCGCGCCGTTCCAAGGCTGAGGATGATGCCCGTTCAGTTCGAGAAAGCCTCGACCAGATTCAGCACAGCCAGAACTTTTTGGGTATCACTGTCGATCCGATAGGCGCGATCATCATCCCGGTACTACACTCCATACCCAATCAAAGCATTGATTATGTGTTTCCACCCTGATTTTTTTCGGAATGGAGCAGAGAGAAGTCGGGTGATGGCGGCGGCATACCGGCTTTCGGACCGGGCATGGGCGGCGATCGAGCCGCTTTTGCCAAAGAACCAACCCGCGGCGCGGCGCGTGGATGATCGGCGGGTGATCAGCGGCATCGTCCATGTGCTGCGCGTCGGTTGCCGCTGGCAGGATAGTCCGGCGGTCTGTGGTCCGGCGACCACGATCTATAACCGCTTCAACCGCTGGAGCCGCAAAGGGCTGTGGACACGGATCTTCACGCAGCTCTGAGCGCAGCCGGACTGGCCCGAAAAGCTCAGCATCGACAGTTCCGCCATTCGGGCCCATCGCTCGGCGCATGGCGGAAGGTGGGGGGCGAAGCTCAGGCCATCGGGCGCTCGCGTGGCGGGCCCACGACGAAAATCCATGC
Source organism: Paracoccus albus (assembly GCF_027913035.1). Classification (NCBI taxonomy): domain Bacteria; kingdom Pseudomonadati; phylum Pseudomonadota; class Alphaproteobacteria; order Rhodobacterales; family Paracoccaceae; genus Paracoccus; species Paracoccus albus. The sequence continues at coordinate 268,098 of NZ_CP115775.1, read as the reverse complement.
TCTAACAGATGCCTGCAGGCGCGCCGTGGCCTTCATCCTCGGCCCGGGCAACGGCGCCGATATTTCCGCCGCCCCGCAATTGCTCGCCTTGTCGCCGCCGCCGGCAAGGTTGCTGGCCGACCGGGGCTATGACGCGGGCAGCCTTCGCAAGCGCCTTGCCGAATGCGGGGCTGAAGCCCTCATCCCTTCAACCCGGTCACGCAATAGGCCGATCCCTTATGAACAGAAAGCATATCGACGGCGCAACAGAATCGAGCGCGCCTTCTGTTGCCTCAAGGACTGGCGACACATCGCAACAAGATACGACAAACTCGCGAGAAACTTCGCCGCCGCCATCGCAATCGCAGCAACCATCATTCGGTCGGCCGATTGAGTCTCAACCCTAGCACCAGCCGTCACGATCCTTCAGGCCATAATGGTCAAGGTCGCGGATGATCCAATTGCAAAATTTCCGATAACTGCGCGTACTTCTGTTTCCATAGCAATCCCTCCTACTAAAGCAAACAGCCCAATGCAGAATGTACTGAAAGCGAAGAGGATAGCAGCCACAAAAATAACGATGACAATAACAGATTTTAGGCAACGTCCTTCCGGCGTTTCCGCCGAAAGCATCCCCCCCAATCTAGGCGACAGCCCCACATTTGAAGTCAAGAGAGAGACATGCAGAGACGGGCCGAAATTCTTGCTTTCAACTGAAGGTGCTGCTTCGCGCGAGGTTTATCTGCGTAGAGCGAATGACCACTGCGGGGATTGCTGTGGTACAGCATATCGAAGAACTGACCGAAGGCTCTGGGCCGGTGCTGCTCGTTGGGCTTGTAGATGAACATTGCGTCAATGCGAGACGCTGTTCCACCAATAGCGGACCACGATTCCATCCATCAATCGATGATTGTCGGCATCACCGCTCTCCAAGTATTTCCGTGACAAAACCCATTTCCGCTTGCCACGAGGAATCAGGGCTTCGAAGCCGCACTTTGCCGTTCCTTCACCGACACCCTTTTCCCGCCCCGCCAACGGTTCAGGGACCGAGGTCGTTCGCAGGATCGCGGCCACACTGATCGCAATGAGCGTTGGTTCAAAAACCTGAATCGGCCTTTGTCCGGCAGGCATGTCGATCACTGCCTCCCGAACATCGATAATCCCATAGATCAGCAGCTTTTCCGCGCTGTGCAACGGCAGAAATCCGGAATCCACGGCCATGGTGACCAAAAGCGCGATCCGGTCTTGGGTTTCTTCCGGGCTGAGCGGTTCCTCCACGCCCTTGCTCAAAGCTTCATGTCAGATGACTGCACGCCTTCGTCGGAAATCTGTTCCGGAATCTGCCGGTCTGTTTCAGCCAAATTCTGCCACGCAAGATCGAAGTCGATCAGGCTGAAACGCACGGTCGATTGCCCGGCCTCGGTTACATAGCTCATCGTGAACACTTCCGAACATTCCGGCAGCGCAACAGGCTCGCGTTCATTATCGAAGGAATTGCCTCGATAATTCGGTCCCGAACAGGGTTCCTCTTGCTGCGGGACCAGTTGGCCGGATGGCGTCCAGACATATTTGACCATCCTTGCCCCGATGGAAGGCACGGGTCTGTGCTGGGGCGATGCTGGGTATCGGGCAGCATGGTATTTGTCTCGGCGCTGAGTTTCGGTGGCCCGTCTGGCTGAGCCCGAAGTTAATCCTTATCTCGGGCGCAATCTTCATCCCGGAAAGCGCCCAGCTGTCGACCATGATCGCCGACGCGGCCCGCCCGCTTTAAAATAGCCGGCAGGCTGATGTCCAATCTTACGGTCCTTGCTCTTGGGCTGATCATCATCAGCGTTCAGGCGACTCCGGCGTTTTCCGGATGGCTGGGCGAGCACGTCGCTTTGGCACTGAAGGGGGGCGGTCCGGCGCTTGGCGTCGCAGCGCTGCGCGCGATCATGCTATATGGTGCTGACGCGCCGACCGCAAGCTCACACGCGTAAGCGAAATAGTCATATGATAGGATCTGAGATCGTTTGCCAAACCGTGTCATAGAAGATCAGATGAGATATCCAGCATGAGCGAAAATCAATCCGGCATGCGTCCGAAACCGACCGTCGCGCTTTGCCAATGAAAGGATCTTTTTTGCGTCTCGAATGTTGGCAACTGGCCATCCGAAGTGATGCAGTTCTGACGGGGTGCGTCGTGTCGTCTGCGAGTCGGCGATTATGGGCGAGGACGGACATATTATCCCAACGCATCACGCCACGCCGCCGCATAGCGCGCCAATGCGTGGGCATTCTGCGGGCTCCCGACCTCACGCGTCTGCGGCGGCTTGGCGTGAGCCATGCATAGCAGTGCCGCCCCGGTTGAGGTGCCGGTGGCCGATTGCGCGATCTCGACGCCCTGAGGGCGCAGCGCCGATAGCATCGCCAGATAATCCGGATTGCGCCCGAACGGTCCTTCGACGATGGTCGGGCCGCGCGCGCCGATTAGACGCAGGCACAGATCCGTCATCAGTGCCAAATACCAGGACAGCGCCACGATGCGCTGTCCCTCATTTGCGGGCGCCCCACGCCATTCCATCGCCCGCCCCGCGAAAGGGCCCGAGCTTGGCTCGACCGCGGGCAGGATCATGAGCCCATCGGCAAGGGCTTTGTTGCGTTCGGTGTCGTCGGGCTTCGCATCACTGCCGGCGCGGATCAAGTCATATTCGCGCCCGCCCATGAACCGTGCCGAGGGCACCGGTTGGCCGAGCGCATCGACATTGACCAGCAGGTCACGTGCTGGGTCCAGCGCCACTTGGTCCCCACCAACTGCCATCGCCACGACCCAGGTCCCGGTCGAAACAACAGCGAAGGGTGCTTCCCGCCCCAGCAAGTAGGGGTAAAGCGATGCATTGCTGTCATGAATCCCAACCGAGACCGGAGTGTCCTGTTTAAGCCCTGTACGCGCTGTGATATTGCCCCTTAGCTTACCCAGTATCTCGTTCGCGCGCCGAGCGGGGGCGATACGACCCGCAAGCCCAAGCCGTTCCACAAGGTCCGAAAACTGCCCCTTCCAAGGATTCCAGAGGTCGGTATGGCAACCAAGAGAGGTGACGTCGCTGGCCAGTTCGCCAGTCAACCGCCAACCCCAATATTGCGGATAGGTCAATACATGTGCCAGCCGCTGATCTAACCTTGGGTCGATTTTCAGCATCCAATGCAGCTGTGCGCCGACATTCAACCCCATGGGTAGGCGTGGCGATCCGGTTTGCGCGAAATCCGGCCGGATTGCTTCATATTCCGCCCTCGTCAAATCGGGGCCGGGATGTTCGTAATCCAGCATAGGAGCTGCCAGATCTCCGTCATGATCCAGCAGCACGCACGATGCGCCGTGAGTGGTAACGGAAATTGCGTCTACGCCGTGTTCCGAGTGAACGCGCGTCAGATGCTCAAGGAAGAAATCCCAGTGGCCTTCAAGATCGAAATGCGGCCAAGGCAGACCGGGCAGCACTTTGTTCGGGCGCGTGACGACGGCGATTTCAGTCAGTGTCGCGCCGTCGACAAGCGCCAGCTTGGCATTTGTCTTCCCGATATCGATGACGGCGATGTGGGTCATGGCATGTGGAACATGGGGACCAGCTGCACGGCCACGGGTTCGTCATCTGGATGGGTAGCCATGAGGTCTGCCATATGCGCCCACCATTTCCGCATCACCGGATGGTTCGGCAATTCGTCCATGCCGTGATCCTCCGCCCGCCACAACACGCCGAACAGCGCATTGGTTTCTGGATCCAGATGTATCGAGTAATCGCTGATCCCGGCCCCCTGCAGCAACTCGACCAGATCGGGCCAGATCGCGTCGTGACGCGCGCGATACTCGGCCTCCTTCCCCGGAAGAAGGGTCATCCGAAAGGCGTATTTTTGCATCATCTCCTCCGTGTCATGGCCCATAGCCGGGGCAGCGCGATCACACCGATCAGCAGCACGCCCATTATGATCGACATCACGATGCCGGGCACGTTCAGCAGGCCCAGACCAAATGTCACCAGCCCCATGACAAAGGCCGCGATCACCACGCCGGGGATGGAGCCCGACCCGCCAAGGATGCTGATCCCTCCAAGGACGACAATGGTCACCACCTCCAGCTCGAATCCGGCCGCGATGCTGGGCCGTGTGGACCCGAGCCGCGAGGTCAGGCAAATCGCGGCAATCCCGCTGGTCAGGCCGGTCAGCAGGAACAGGATGAATTTCACCCGCTCGACCTTTATGCCGCTGAACCGCGCGGCGGTGACATTGTTGCCGATGGCATAGACCGTGCGGCCGAAATTCGTCCTGTGCAGCAGCACCCCGAAGATAATGGCCAGAAGCGCGAAAATCACCAGTTCGACGGTGATCACCCAGAAGACATAACCCTGCCCGAACCAGGCAAGACCGGACGGATAGCCGGTGAAGGCGCCGTCGCCCAGCACGATATAGGAAATACCGCGAAACAGGCTCATCGTGCCGATGGTCACGACGATCGAGGGCAGGGCGAAGCGCGCAACCAGCAGCCCGTTGAAGGCTCCGCAGGCCAGACCCGTCGCCAGACCTGTTATCACCAGAACCGGCATCCCCGCGCCCGCATGCATCGCCAGCCCGATCGTCGTCGATGCCAACGCGATGATCGCGCCGACTGACAGGTCGATCTCGCCCGAGATGATTAGCAGCGCCATGGCGAAGGCGATCATCGCCTTTTCGGTGAAGTTGAAGGTGGCGTCGGACAGGCTCCACGGATCAAGGAAATAGGGCGAGGCGAAACTGTTGACGATGAAGATCGCCACGGCCACGACCAGCAGCAGGGCCTCCCAGCTTTTCAGGGCGCGGCTAAGCGGGCTTTGCAGCCGGTCGGGGATCTGGCGGCCGGTATGGGTCGGTGCCGTATCGCTCATGACTTGTGCTCTGCCTGTTTAAGGATGATGCGTCCCGGCGCGCGGCTGCCGCGAGCGTTGAAGGCGATGGCGATCAGGATGGCGCTGCCGGAAATCGCCATCTGCCAGAAGGGGGATACGCCGACGACCGGCAGGGCATTCTTGATGATGCCCAGAAACAGCGCCCCCATTACGCAGCCGGCGACGGTGCCCGATCCGCCGGCAATGGCGATGCCGCCGATCACGCAGGCGGCGACCACGTCCAGTTCGAACCCGCCGGCGATATCGACATAGGCGACGGCATAGCGCGCGACCCACAGATAGCCCGTCAGCCCGGCAAGCGCGCCGGCGATCACGAAGGCGGCGCATTGGGTGCGGCCGACCGAGATCCCGGTATAGACCGCCGCATGGGGATTGCCGCCGACCGCGTAGAAAGCCCTGCCAAGCGGCGTCCGCGTCAGCAGGACCGCGAAGCCCGCGATCACAAGGGCAGCAATCCAGCCCATCACCGGCAGGCCAAGGATCACGGCGCGAGGGAAGGCCTTGAAGGCATCGCTCATCTGATGGGCATTGATCCAGGCGCCATCGGTCAAAAGGAAGATCGTGCCGCGAAAGATGGTCATCGTCCCCAGCGTGACCACGATCGAGGGGATGCCCAGCTTCCAGACCAGCAGCCCGTTCACCCCGCCAAGCGCCGCGCCAAGCGCGATCACCGCCGGCAGGATCAACACCAGCGGTATCCCGGCCCCGTCCATCAGCGCCGCGATCATCCCACAAAGCGCGAGGTTCGCGGCCACCGACAGGTCGATGCATTTGGTCAGGATCACCACCATCTGCCCAAGCGCCAACAGGATCAGCGGCGAGGTGTCGGTGAAGACATTGGCCAGGTTGCGCGGCCGGACGAAGGCCGGAAAGCGGCTGGCGATCAGCGCCAGCAGCAGAAAGATGGCGAGGCCGAGAATGGTTTCGCGCGATTTCAGGATATTCACGCGGCAGCCCCCCGGATTCCCGCAGCGGCGCGGACGAGGTTTTCCGGCGTCATCTCATCGCCCGCGAATTCGGCGACGATGCGGCCCTCGCGCATGACGATCACCCGGTCGGACATTCCCAAAACCTCAGGGATCTCGCTGGAGACCATAATGACAGCTAGCCCCTCGGCGGCCAGTTCCGACATGAAATCATGCACGGCGGCCTTGGACCCGATGTCGATACCTTTGGTGGGTTCGTCCAGAATGATCACGCGCGGCTTGGTTGCGAGCCATTTCGCGATGACGACCTTCTGCTGGTTGCCGCCCGACAGAAGCCCGACATCCTGATCCAGACTTGCCGCGCGCAGATCCAACCGCTGCGTATAGTCGCGGGCAAGCGCAAATTCATTCGCAAGTTGCAGAAACCCGTTTCGGCTGGTCCGTTGCAGGGATGGCAGAGTCACGTTTTCGAAGATCGGCAGCCCCTTGACGACGCCCTGCCGGCCCCGATCCTCTGGGACATAGACGATCCCCGCTTCGACCGCTTGCGCGGTGGACCGGATCACGCGCACATCCTCGCCGATCTTCGTCGCCCCTTTCGATGGCTGGGTGATGCCGAAGAGCGCCTGCATGGCCTCGCTGCGACCGGCACCGACAAGGCCGTAAAAGCCCAGGATCTCGCCCTGATGCAGGGTAAATCCGATATCCTCGAACTCGGTCGGGTGGGAATAGCCGGAAACGGTCAGCACCGGCGCGCCGATCACGGCCGGGCGCTTGGGATAGATTTGATCGACGGCGCGGCCGACCATCAGGCGGACAAGATCGGCCTCGCTGGTCGCTTCCAGCACGCCCTCGCCGACAAACTGGCCGTCGCGGAAGACCACCCAGCGGTCGGCGATGCGGAAGATCTCGTCGAATTTATGGCTGATGAACAGGATCGCCTTGCCCTGTGCCTTCAGCTTCTCGACCAGCTCGTAAAGCTCGGCGATTTCCTTATGCGACAGCGCGGCAGTGGGTTCATCCATGATGACGACGCGGGCGTCGATGGACAGCGCGCGCGCGATGGCGACCAGATGTTTGGACGCGATGCCCAGATCAGAGAGCTTCACGCTGGGATCAAGATCTGCGTCGATGGAATCAAGGATCTCGCGCGCGCGCCGCGTCATTTCGGCGCGGTCGATCAGCCCGAAACGCCCGCGCGGGGCATGACCGATGAAGATGTTTTCGGCCACGGTCAATTCGTCGAACAGCACAGTTTCCTGATGGATCGCGGTTACGCCGGCCTGTCCCGCCGCTTGTGCGGTCGCGAAATGCGTCTCAACCCCGTCGACGATGATCTGGCCCTCATCCGGCTGATAGATTCCGGTCAGTATCTTCACGATGGTCGATTTCCCGGCGCCATTTTCGCCGATCAGTGCGGTGACCTGACCCGGATAAAGGTCGATCTGCACCCCATCCAGTGCGCGCACGCCCGGAAATGTCTTGACGATGCCGCGCAAGGACAGCACGGGCTTTTGTGCATCGGCCTGCATGAAAGTCCCCCAGAAAGGAAAGGGGCCCGGACGCACCGGACCCCGTCAGGATCAGAAGATCGAACTGAATTCGTCGATATTCGATGCGTCATAGGTGAAGGGGTCTGCCATCGCTGCCTCGGTATTGTCGTCCAGCGTCACCTCGCCCATGCGGCCGACAGGAATTACCGCGCCGGGTTCAGCAGTCGCGTCGTCCTTGGCCAGGTGATAGGCGATCATTGTCGCGGTATAGCCAAGGTCGATCGGGTTCCAGATCGCGAAGCTTTGCGACGCGCCTGACTTCACATGCCCTGCCATTTCGGACGGCAGCCCAAGTCCGGTCACATTCACCTCGCCGATCTTGCCGGCATCGGTCACTGCCTGCGCTGCCGCCACGATACCCACCGAGGTCGGCGCGATGATGGCCTTCAGGTCCGGATAGGTTTGCATCAGGCCCTGCGCCTCGCGATAGGACTTGTCGGCCAGATCGTCGCCATAGACCGTCGCCACGACATTGATGTTCGGATAGTCGCCGGCGACCTTATTCATCTCTTCGATCCAGGTGTTCTGATTGGTCGAGGTGGTGGTGGCCGACAGCACCGCCACATCGCCGCCATCGGGCAGATGATCGGCGGCCAGCTTGATAATCGTATTGCCGATCAGTGGGGCCGAGGAGGGATTCAACTGCATCGCACGGCCTTCCGGCGCGACACCGGAATCCCAGGAAATCACGGTGATCCCGCGATCCATGGCCCGTTTCAGGGCCGGGACGAGCGCATCGGTATCATTGGCGCTGACCGCAATGGCATCGACGCGCTGCGCGATCAGGCTGTTGATCACCTCGATCTGGCCTTCGGCCGTGGTGTCGGTCGGGCCGGTATAGATGATCTCGACATCGCCAAGTTCGGCCGCGGCTTCCTGCGCCCCTTCATTTGCGGCCTCGAAGAAGCCGATGCCAAGCGCCTTGGCGACAAGTGCGATACGCATCTTCTCGCCATCCTGCGCCTGCCCCGTGCCCGCAATCAGCGCGGTGGCAAGTGCTGCCGTAGTCAGTGCCTTTCGAAAAATGCCCATGCTTTCCTCCCTATGAGCGGTATCAGCGCATCACGTCTCCGCGCGCTTCTTGCGGTCCGATGCGGCGGCGGGGGCCACGATCAGTCGTATTTCTGCGGCTTGCAGCATCTGCGCCGCACGGTCTTCGATGCCATCGTCGGTAATAACGGTGTGAATGCGGCTCAGCGGGCACAGCAGCAGGCTGGAGCGCTGGCGGAATTTGGAACTGTCGGCCAGCACGACCAGTTCATCGGCCTGGCCGATCAGCTTCTGCTCAGCCTGCACCAGCAGCGGGTCACCCTCCATCAGGCCCAAGGGACCAAGGGCGCGGCAGCCCATGAACATGCGCCTCGCATAAAAATGACTGCTGCCATCGGCATCGAAAGGCGAAAGTATGATGTTCTGTTCGCGATAGATTGCGCCGGCCGGCAACAGCACGGTATTCTTCGATTGCTTCAGCAGGTGTTCGGCAATCGGAAAACTGTTGGTGAAGACCTGCAGCCGTTTCGTCGTCAGCGGGTGAACCATCTGGAACGTCGTCGTACCGCCATTAATGATGATCGCATCGCCGTCTTCGCAAAGACCGACGGCGGCTTGCGCAATCGCGCGTTTCTCGGCGACATTGACGGTCTGATTGACCGCGAAGGGCCTTGCGTTGATGCCGGCGAACTGGGTCGGGGCAATGGCCTCGGCCCCGCCACGCACACGGCGCAGCTTCTTGGTCATATGCAGCGTGGCGATATCTCGGCGCACCGTGGCCTCGGACACGCCGGTCAGCGTACAAAGATCAGCGACCGTCACCACCGGCTTTTCCTGCACGGCGGAGAGAATGATCCGATGGCGTTCGGTTTCAAGCATGATGCCTCCTCTTCCATACAGATTTCCAGCCATTTCGATTATTGTCAATCATTTTTGAGCGAGAAATGCATTCTACGTCTGCATAATGATCAATTATGATTGAAATTGATTGACAATTGACTGACATAATGTGTACCCAAAAGGCGGAAGGCGGGCAGTCCGTCCGCCGCGAGGGAGGCATCATGACCCAGTCCGGCACCGGAAATCGTCTGGAAAATCTGTGGGATGAGGCGAAGGCCGCATCATTCAGCGAATCGGAAAAGCTGCTCTATCGCTCGAACCTTCTGGGGTCCGACAAGCGGGTGACGAATTACGGCGGCGGCAATACCTCAGCCAAGGTTATGGAAACTGACCCTCTGACCGGCGAGGCGGTCGAGGTGCTGTGGGTCAAGGGTTCGGGTGGCGATATCGGGTCGATGAAGATGGACGCTTTCGCAACCCTTTACATGGCCAAGCTTGAAGCCCTGAAGGGCAAGTATCGCGGGCTTGAACATGAAGACGAGATGGTTGGTTATCTGCCGCACTGTACTTTCAACCTGAACCCGCGCGCGGCCAGCATCGACACGCCTCTGCACGCTTATGTGCCACGCAAACATGTCGATCACGTCCATTCCGATGCCATTATCGCCATTGCTGCCTCGGAAAATTCGCGCGAGCTGACCGCGGAAATCTTCGGCGACGAAATCGGCTGGCTGCCCTGGAAGCGACCCGGATTTGAGCTTGGTCTGTGGCTGGAAAATTTCGCGAAGGAAAACCCCGAGGCCAAGGGCGCCGTGCTGGAAAGCCACGGGCTGTTCACCTGGGGCGACACGGCTGAGGAATGCTATCAGAGCACGCTGGATGTCATCAACAAGGCCGCCGCTTGGCTTGAAGCGAAGACCGAGGGCAAGCCGGTTTTCGGCGGTGAAAAACTGCCGGCCCTTCCCGCCGATGAGCGCCGGGAAATTGCAGCGAAGCTGATGCCGGTCATTCGCGGGCTGATTTCGAAGGACCGCCACAAGGTCGGGCATTTCGACGACCAGCAGGCGGTTCTGGAATTCGTCGGATCGAACATGCTGGACGATCTGGCGCCGCTTGGCACGTCCTGCCCGGACCATTTCCTGCGCACCAAGATCCGGCCGCTGGTGATCGATTTCGACCCGGCCAATCCCGATCTGGACGCGACGATCGCCAGCCTGCCCGATGCCGTGGCCAGCTATCGCGAAGATTACGCGGCCTATTACGACCGCTGCAAGCACCCCGACAGCCCGGCTTTGCGCGACCCGAATGCGGTCGTCTATCTGATCCCAGGCGTCGGCATGATCACCTTCGCACTGGACAAGGCGACGGCGCGGATCTCGGGCGAGTTCTATGTCAATGCCATCAATGTGATGCGCGGCGCCTCGGGCGTTTCGACCTATCAGGGCCTGCCCGAGCAGGAGGCCTTCGACATCGAATACTGGCTGCTGGAAGAAGCCAAGCTACAACGGATGCCCAAGCCGAAATCGCTGGCCGGCCGGATCGCGCTTGTCACCGGCGGCGCGGGCGGGATCGGGGCGGCCACGGCCGAACGGATGCTGCGCGAAGGCGCTTGCGTCATGCTGGCCGATATCGACGCCGGCGCGCTGGATGAAGTGACGAAAGGCTTCGCTGCCCGACACGGTGCCGATGTGGTGCGCGGCGTGCAGATGAACGTCACCGATGAAGATCAAGTCGCGCGTGCCTTTGCCGAAACCGCGTTGGAATTCGGCGGCATCGACATTCTGGTCTCAAACGCGGGCATCGCGTCTTCAGCGCCGGTCGAGGAGACCTCGCTGGAGCTGTGGAACAAGAATATGGACATCCTGTCCACCGGCTATTTCCTGGTCAGCCGCGAGACGTTCCGCATCTTGCGGACCCAGGATATCGGCGGCTCGGTAATCTTCGTGGCCTCGAAGAACGGCCTTGCCGCCAGCCCCAACGCTTCTGCCTATTGCACGGCCAAAGCATCAGAGATCCACCTCGCTCGCTGTCTGGCGCTGGAAGGGGCCGAGGCCGGGATCCGTGTGAACGTGGTAAACCCCGACGCGGTGCTGCGCGGGTCCAAGATCTGGGATGGCGACTGGCTGGATCAGCGCGCCTCGACCTACAAGACCGACAAGGAGGGGCTGGAAGAAATGTATCGCCAGCGCTCGATGTTGAAGCGATCTGTGCTGCCGGCAGACATCGCAGAGGGTATCTATTTCTTCGCATCCGACCTGTCGGCCAAATCGACCGGAAACATCATCAATGTGGACGCCGGCAACGTCCAGGCTTTCACGCGGTGAGCACCATGATCGACGCATCCCTCATCGAGGCCGAAAACGCCAAGGCTACCGCCGATCTGGCCCAGGATTACAACGCGCTCGGTGCAAGGCTGGCCCGGCGCGGCGTGGATATCGAAGCCCTGACCACCCGCGCCGAGGGTTTCGGCGTCGCCATCCCCAGCTGGGGGACCGGCACCGGCGGCACCCGCTTCGCCCGTTTCCCCGGGACCGGAGAGCCCAATGGCATCATGGACAAGCTGGACGATTGCGGGGTGATCCAGCAATTGACCCGCGCCACGCCCAAAGTCAGCCTGCATATCCCATGGGACAAGGCCGATCCCGCGGATCTGCTTGCCAAGGCCGAAGAACTGGGTCTCGGCTTCGACGCGATGAATTCGAATACGTTTCAGGATCACGACGACCATCCGCTCAGCTACAAATACGGCTCACTCTCGCATGTCGACGCGGCGACGCGCCAGCAGGCGATTGACCACAATATCGAGTGCATCGAGATCGGCGAAAAGATCGGATCGAAGGCGCTGACGGTCTGGATCGGCGACGGGTCGAACTTTCCCGGCCAGACCTCGCTGTCGCAGCAGTTCGACCGCTATCTGGACGCGATGAAACAGGTCTATGCGGCGCTGCCCGAGGACTGGCGGATTTTCAGCGAGCACAAGATCTACGAGCCCGCCTTCTACTCGACCGTCGTGCAGGATTGGGGCACCAGCCTGATGATCGCGCAGGAACTGGGCGATCAAGCGAAATGCCTTGTGGACCTTGGCCACCACGCCCCCAATGTGAATATCGAGATGATCGTCGCCCGACTGATCCGCGCAGGAAAGTTGGGCGGCTTCCATTTCAATGACAGCAAATATGGCGATGACGATCTGGACAGCGGCACGATTGACCCATTCCGGCTGTTCCTCGTCTTCAACGAGTTGGTCGAGTTGGAGGATACACCAGGCCTTAATCTCGCCCATATGATTGACCAGAGCCATAACGTCACCGACCCTATCGAAAGCCTGATCGTCAGCGCCTGCGAGATCCAGCGCGCATATGTTCAGGCAAGCCTTGTCGACCGCTCCGCATTGGAGGAATACCGTCAGGCAAATGACGCGCTGATGGCGGCGGCGACGCTGCGCGCGGCCTTCCGCACCGATGTCGAACCCATTCTGGCCACGGCGCGCCGACGCGCGGGGGCAGCTATTGATCCGGTGTCGGTCTATCGCGCCTCGGGCTATCGGGCACAGGTCGCAGCCAATCGCCCAAGGTCAGCGGGCGGGGGCGGCGGCATCGTCTGAACCAAACCGCACATGCCAGCAGCGGCAGCGGCCTAATCCGCTGCCGTTCAACGTCGCGCCGATAACCAGCGGACTGCGTTGCGGTCCCGCCATAGCGAGGGCGGGAGGCCGGTAGATTTCCGAAACTGCGCCGAGAAATGGAAGGCCGAACTGTAACCCAGATGGCCCGCGATTTCCTTTACCGACTGGTCAGAGCTTCGGAGCAACTCACATGCGCGGCGGATTCTGACCTCGGTCTGGTACTGCTTAAGCGACATGCCGGCATGCTCACGAAATAGCCGCCGAAGCGTGGAATAGCTTGTGCCAAGACGTCGGGCCAGTTGATTAAGCGGCGGCGGCTCGCCACTTTCCTCCATCAGAATACGGCGCGCACGCTCGACCATTTTCAACTGATCCATTTCGGGGCGTAGCCCGGTCCCACAGCAAGCGGCCAGCAGCGTCAGTCCGAGTGTTGATATCTGAGACTGGTTGCCCAGTGCATCCTCACGCGAGAGATTGTGGATATATTTGAAGATTTCCCGCGCAGCATCGCCAGCGTGCCACACCGGGCGTTCCGGCGAGAGAAGCCCCATCTCTAACATCCGATCGAAGGCTGATCCTGTGCATTCGATCCAGCTTTCGGTCCAGCCAGTTTCAGGATCGGGCGCAAAACGGTGCCAGATACCGGGAAAAAGCAGGATAACATCGCCAGCCTGGATCTGGTGCAGCTTTGCCTCGTCGGGCGCGGCCTCCAGCCGACCCTGACCCTCGCTGATAAGCGCGAACTGATAGGCCTGCAATGTACGCCCGCGCTGCCACACGAAGTGATGATCATCCGGATGCCGAACGGGCGGATACGCGGAACCCGGCGCTATTCGGGTGAAGCCGGTAGACAATGCCGTGCATCCCCAGATCTCACAAAGCCGGTTCCGCGGCATATAGGCGAAATAGTCTTCGGATGGGGCTATGATCATTTTTCATATGTAAAAGGTCACTTTTCGAAAAACATACAACGTTAACAGACGAATTCCGAATGTTAATATCGATGATAGGATCATTTTTCGGATACGACTTGGACAGCCATCCGACGGACGAAGTGACCGGATCGAGCGGAGCGAATATGTCGAGGACGGACGGCTCGCGGGCCGATCGACACATTTTGAAGATTGGGCTTTTTGGCATCGGCCTCGATGCCTATTGGCCACAATTCGACGGACTGCATGAAAGGCTGGCCAGCTATGTCGGCCTTGTCGATGCGAAGCTGCAACGACCAGGAATTGAAATCGTCAATCTCGGCCTGATCGACACGACAGATGCCGCAGTGAAAGCCGGGCATGCATTTCGCGCCGCAGATATTGACTTGCTCTTCCTGCATGTGACCACCTATGCCCTATCATCTACAGTTCTGCCGGTAGTGCGGCGTGCGGGCGTGCCGGTGGTGATACTGAACCTCCAGCCAGAAGCTGCGATCGACTATGTTAAGTTCAATGCGTTGGGCAATCGCCGGGCGATGACAGGCGAATGGCTGGCGCATTGCGCCGCCTGCCCAGTTCCCGAAATCGCAAATGTCTTGATGCGTGCGGGCTTCGCCGTCCATCAGATTACCGGCGTTCTGGAAGGGGACGCCCATGTCGACACCCAGATTGACGACTGGGTCGAGGCTGCCCGCGTGGCGCATATCATGGCGCATAACAGATTGGGGGTCATGGGCCACTACTATAATGGCATGCTCGACATCTACTCCGACCTGACGGCGCAATGCGCCGCCTTCGGGACCATTGTCGAGTTCCTAGAGATGGACGACCTTGCCACGATCCGCAACGAATTGACCCATAACGAAATCAGCTCTGTTTCTGACCGGATCCTGTCCGAATTTGACGTCCAACCAGACTGCGACCCAGCCGAACTCGACCGTGCGGCCAAGACTGCGGCGGCGCTCTTTAAGTTGGCGGAACGCCACCAAATCGGGTCGATGGCATATTTCTACAAATCCGTACCGGGTCACGAGCATGAAGACATTATCTCATCGGTGATTCTCGGCTGTTCGATGCTGACCGCGTCCGGGGTGCCCGTGGCGGGTGAACACGAGATCAAGAACGCGCAGGCCATGAAGATCATGGATGCGTTCGGCGCGGGCGGCTCTTTCACAGAATATTACGCAGTGGATTACGAGGATGATGTCGTCCTGATGGGTCATGACGGACCGGGGCATACCGCAATTGCCGAGGGCCCGACGAAAGTCCGCCCGCTGGAGGTCTATCACGGCAAGGTCGGCAAAGGTCTTTCTGTCGAAATGTCGGTCCGCCACGGCCCTGTAACTCTGTTGTCGGTGATTGAACGGGAGGGGCGTGTGGAGCTACTTGTCGCAGAGGGCGAATCCGTCGAGGGGCCGATTCTTCAGATTGGCAACACCAACAGTCGCTATCGTTTCCCTGTTGGCGCACGCAACTTTTGTGAAAGTTGGAACGCCTCGGGCCCGGCGCATCATTGCGCGGTAGGTGTCGGACATATCGCAGGCCGGGTGGAAAAGCTGGCCCTGCTGTTGGGGCTGGAATTTACGCGCATCTGTTAGGGCGCGTTAAAGAATCGATAATGGGAGGAAGAAATGATTCTTGAATGGAAACCGAACGGCCGGATCGTCGGCCTTGCAACCTTCGCGACACTTTTCGCGGGAACTGTGTTCGCGCAAGACGCACCAACGCCACCCGATGCCGTCGCAGAATTCGCACCAATTGAGGCGGGCATGGGCGAGGGGCTGACCATCGGCTTTACCCAGCTAGCGCTGGGTGTTCCTTTCCCGGAAGCTCTTCAGACCGGTATGGAAGAAGCCGCCGCCACTGCGGGGTTTGAACTGGTCACCTGTGATAGCAAACTGAACGCCGCCGAGGCCCTCAACTGTGCGCGCCAGTTTCGCACCCAAGAGGTCGACGGCCTGATTACCTTTCAGGCCGACGCGGCCGCGGCTGCAAATATCTGCGCCGAAGGACCGCAGGTGCCAGTGATCGCCATCGATATCGAACAGCAGCCCTGCCAGAAAGCATTTGTGGGCGCGGCAAATGAATATGCCGGACAGATCGTCGGATATGAACTCGGACGCTATTTTCAGGAAAATTTCGAGTGTGAGCATGATGCCTGGGTCTCGCTGGAATCACTGGCCGTCGGCGTCGTCAACGACATGCGCATGGATGGTATTCGCGAAGGCTTTGAGTCCGTCTGCGGTCCGGTCAATAACGAACGCATCATCGACACCGGCGCGGGCGGTCAGGCCGATACGGCGCAGCGACAGATGATGGATACTCTCACCGCTCTGCCCGGCGCAGAGCGTGTAATCACAGTCGGAATCAATGAAGACGTTATCACCGGTGCGCTTGCTGCCGCGCGCAGTCAGGGCCGGACAGAGAACCTTTATCTTGGCGTGCAGAATTTCGATCCGGATAACTGCCAGATCTGGACCGCGCCGAACTTCATCGCATCGGCAGCCTATTTTCCCGAAAAATGCGCGCTGCTGATCGTGCCGAACCTGATCAAAGCAATCAAGGGTGAAGAGATCGCCGAACAGATCCTTGTACCGCATGAGGTCATAACCCAAGAGAACATGGCCGAATTCTATCCGGGAATGTCATGCAGCTGAGTGATCGACCCTTCCTTTCGGTCCGGGGTATCCGCAAGTCCTTCGGACCGGTCAGGGTTCTGCACGGGGTTGATCTGGACCTCTCGCCCGGCACCGTGACAGCGCTTTTGGGAGAAAACGGTGCCGGAAAGTCGACCTTCGTACGGATTCTGGCAGGCGATCATGCTCCCGATGACGGCGAAATTGCCATAGATGGCGAACCCATCGCAATACGGTCGGTTGGGCAGGCTCGTGATGCCGGTATCCGGCTAATCGCACAAGAGATTGCCGATGCGCCGACGCTTAGCGTCGCTGAGAACATCACTCTGGGCGCTCTGCCAACACGTCGTGGCTTTATTGACCGTGGTGAAATGCGCCGTCGAGCGACGAACGCGCTTCAATCGCTCGGGGCCGACATTCCTCTGGATGCAAAGGCTTCAACCCTGCGGCTTGGTGAGCGTCAGATCATAGAGATCGCGCGCGCTTCGATCGGTGCTTCACGCTGCGTGATTTTTGACGAACCGACAGCCGCGCTTTCTGATGCCGAAACGCAGAGGCTTTTCGACCTGGTCCGGCGCATGAAACAGAATGGCACGGCGATCCTTTATATCACCCATCGGCTTGATGAGGTGTTCGCCCTTGCCGACCGCGTGTGTGTGTTGCGCGACGGGCGCGTATCGCTGGACAAGGATGTCGGTTCGGTCGATCAGGCATCTGTGGTGACAGCGATGGTCGGTCGCGAACTTCAGAGCTCGGACGAGGATTACCGCTTTGACGGCCCGGCCAAACCGATGCTCGAGGTCAAGGGACTTTCCGGCGACGGCTTCGAGGAAGTTGACCTGTACGTGGCGCCGGGTGAAATCGTCGGGCTGTACGGCAAGATCGGATCTGGTGTACCCGAAATCGCTGCGACGCTTTTTGGCGCGGATCTGCGCGAAGGCGGCTCTATCCGGCTTGACGGCAAGGAGGTCGCATTTGACCACCCGGCAGAAGCGATTGCCCAAGGCATCGGCTTTCTGCCCTCTGACCGAAAGGGCGACGGCATTTTCGGGCCGTGCCGCTCTGCGGAAAACCTTGCCGCGCCGAGTTGGCGCCGGTTGGCAAACGGCCGGTTTCTTGGCCGCGAATCGGAAACACGTGCCTTTGCCAAATGGCACAGGAGGCTTCGCGTCCGTTCCAGTCCGGATGGGTCAGAGCCGATTGTGAACCTTTCCGGCGGAAACCAGCAAAAGGTCTTGCTTGGCCGCTGGCTGGAAAACGGATCGCGCCTGCTTCTACTGGTCGAACCCACACGCGGCGTCGACGTCGGCGCGCGAGAGGAAATTTATCAGCTGCTGCGCGAGCTTGCGCGCGATGGCCATGCCATCCTGATCGCCAGTTCAGATTATGAGGACATCGTCCACGCTGCCACCCGCGCCGTCATCATGGTGCGCGGACGCATGACGGCAGGGCTGTCCCGCGAAGACATCTCGGTCGCCAATCTGACCCGGCTGGCCGGAGGAGGACAACATGATTGACCAGTCCCAAAGCGGCACCGACAACCAGAGAAACACATCGCGGAGTGGATTAGCACTGCCTGAATCCGCTGCACTTATGGTGTTTCTGTTGCTGGAAGTGGCCTTCTTCTCGTTCAGCTCTCCGTTCTTTCTCACATGGCCGAACTGGGTCAATATCTTCACCGCCATGTCGATCACCGGCATCCTCGCCGCGGGTGGCACTATCCTTCTGATTGGCGGACAATTCGATCTTTCGGTCGGCAGCGGCATGGCATTCGTCGCACTGATATTCGCGCTCGCTGCGAATGCGATGGGAATTTTCCCGGCAATCCTGGTAGCGTTGGCGACCGGTATAGGAATCGGTGCGCTGAACGGGTTTCTGGTCACGGTCGTCGGTGTCAATGCACTGATTACAACACTAGGTACGCTGGCCATTTTCCGTGGGCTGACACTGTCCATCGGCGGCGCGTCCAGCGTCCGTGTCAATGGTTTTGATTGGGCCATCTATCGTCCGCTTTTCGATATCCCATTGTCAGCGCTGTTATTCGTCATAGTAGCCATCGCCGTCGGCGTGCTTCTGGCAAAAACCGTCTTTGGCCGGACGATCTATGCAATTGGCGCGAATGAAAGCGCGGCCCGTCTGGTCGGAATTCGCACCAAACGTACCCTGTTTCTCGCATTCATCGCCTCGGGCATCTGTATGGCCTTGACGGGACTGGTTAGTGCATCGCAACTGGGCTCTACCTCCGGCACAACAGGTGTCGGTCTGGAGCTTGCGGTGGTCACAGCCATTATTCTCGGCGGCACCAGCCTGAAAGGCGGCATCGGGTCAATGTTCGGCACAATTCTGGGTTTGCTCATCGTCGGCGTCCTCAATAATGGCATGACGCTGATGAACATCAACTCGACCTGGCAACAGGTCGCAGCCGGCATACTACTGATCCTCGCGGTCTCTTTCGACCAGCTCCGTCAGCGCTTCATTGCGCGCTGAGAAGACAGTTCGATGAAACGTTTTACCATTCTCGACAGTGTCGAGACCGCGATGCGCGACGGAACAATTCTGCGCGGCGACGTCTGGCTGCCTGATGGCGATGGCCCCTGGCCGGTGCTGTTGCAGCGCACACCATACCGGCGCGCGGACGTACATGGCGCGCAGTATATCTCGGCGCTGGAATTCCAGTCTGCACTCAGGCGCGGCATGGCGGTCATGGTGCAAGATACGCGCGGCCGCTATGGCTCTGATGGCGAATTCGATCCCTTCCTGCATGAGGGCAAAGACGGCGCCGACACCATCGCCTGGCTTCTGAAGCAACCATTCTGCAACGGCCAGGTCGGAATGTTCGGTGCCTCTTACGTTGGCGCCACGCAGGTCCTCGCAGCGGCCGAAAACCCGCCCGGACTCCTCGCCATCTCTCCTCAACTGACCACGGCACGGCACGGTGAGACATGGACATATCGCGGCGGCGCGATCGAACTGGGCTTTGTCCTGCTGTGGATCATCGAGGCGCTCGGTCCCGCCGATCTTGCTCGTCGCCTGCCGAGTATGGAAGCAGAGGCGGCAGAGCGATTGCAGGCCTTTATGGCACGGCTGCTGACTGACCCTGATGCCGCCTATGGCGATCTTCCTGACATCGCCGATGACCTGTATGAACTGGCCCCGTATGCGAGGGAATGGCTGGACGTTGATCGCGCCCTCGCCTCTTCCAGCGACCGAGAGCACCTTGACGATCTGGCGCAATGCCGCGTGGCGATGCTGGTCACCGCAGGCTGGAACGACCTGTTTGCAGAGGGGTCGATCGAGTTGTTCGAGACTGCCCGCGCCCGCTATCAGCACGCCTGCGACTGCCCGGATCGCCTGATCATCGGCCCTTGGTCGCATGGCAATCCCAAAGACCGGCAAGGCGAGATGTGGCACGGCTATACTGCCTCGACTGCGATGCTTTCGGATGCACAGCTCGATTTCTTCTCCGATATATTTTCGGGACGCATGCCCCGCCGTCCCATGGTGTCGTGGTTCCAGACTGGGACCAATATCTGGCACGAGGCGGATGACTGGCCGCTTCCCGAGGAATCGCGCCTGGAACTGCATCTGGACGGTGATCGGCTGCGTCAAACCAAACCGTCATCACCAAATTCGCGAAGCTGGACATTCGATCCCAACTCTCCGGTCCCGACAACTGGCGGCGCAACCTTCTTGCCAGGGCTGTTGCTGGGACGAAACTCCGGACCGATGAGGCAATCTGAAATCGAATGCCGCGAAGACGTGATAACCTTCACCAGCGATCCTTTGACGATCCCGCTAGATGTCATCGGACTGGTTGCTGTCGAACTGACCGTTGCTAGCAGCGTCAAAATCTGTGACTGGACCGGCCGGTTGTGTGAGGTCACGCCGAATGGCGAGAGCTTTGGACTTGTTGATGGCATCCTGCGCTCGAGCCAATTTTTTCAGGACGATCTCATCTCGACGACCCAGTTAGTGATAAAACTCGGACATATCGGCCACCAGTTTGCATTGAAAAACCGTATCCGGCTGCAAATTGCTTCATCCAATTTCCCACGCTTTGATGTTTGCGCGAAAAGCGGAACAACAAGCTCGGCAAGAGCGTCTCAGAGTTACCTCCAGACTGTTATGACTGGGCGCCTCGTTCTTCCAAGTCGGTGCGCCGGCCTTCTCAAACTTTGATGTCGATGATGACCAGCGGATTGCCGGTCAATGTGTTCAGAACGGTTTCGAGAATTCTTCCTGGGCCGGCGCTGCCCCAACCGCGCTGAAGACCGGCGATCCCGAAGGAGGCACCTTCCCCGCTGGCATCAATCTGCAGCTATGGCATATCGAGCAACTGGCCAAGGCGGGCGGCCCATCTTGTCTTGCCGACCCCCGGCAGGCCGTTGAGGAGCATGGGTGGAAGTCGAAAGCCGATCTCACCATCGAATCCCGAACGCCGCCTGGCATACCAGACCAACTCGGTGGCGGGCGCCATCCAGGGCGTTTCCTGATGGAGCTGGGCCGCGATTTCGTCTGGCTGATCCTCTGACTGGATCGCAGACAGGCGCACGCCGTGACGGAGGGCGGAGAGACGCTCAATTTCATCAGGTTTGAGATGGCTCAGGCCATTTGCTGCTGCCCGCGCCGCGACGATGCGCCCGGCACGGGCCTTGATCTTGGCGACATCGGCCTTCGACAGGCGTCCGCGGAAATTGTGCCGGGTGATTGCCATACGAAGCTGTTCGGATTCTGCATCGGCACCCTCCCGGGGCGGCTCGTCCGGGGGCGAGCGCAATTTGCGCAGATGCTCGACAAATCTGTCCTGCACGTCGGCGATGGTTTCATCGCTCGCGGCGAAGATGGCTTTGATAAAGGGTATGCGTGTCATGGTGCCCTGATCTGAGACCCGCAAGGCATTTCCCCGCGCAGTCGCGGTGAAGCTTGCGTGAAGTGAAAGATTGGGACCCGGGTCGGTGAGGGCAGATGGGCAGCAAGACCGATCAGCGTCAAGGCTGCTGGCAGTTTGCGGAGATGCGAAATCGGCCAGGCGACGAGAAATCGCCAAATCCGATTAAATAATTGATATTATTAAATTATAATATTTCTTCACTCGCCAATGGCAGAATTATGCTTGCCAAAAAGGAAGCAAACCCGGCCGAATGGCAGTTAATTGACTGCCGATACAACAATTGTGAATACCGCCATTTAGTTGCCATCGAGTTCAACGATTGCTGGGTATCATATGCACGATCGGCCGGCTCTTCTTCCATTATACACGGATAATTCTGCCATCGAAAAACCCATGAAAAAGGCCGCCAAACGGCGGCCCCGGATAAACTGGGTTCGGGAAAGGCTGATTTCAGCTGTTCAGTCGTCGGATCTCATCCAGATCGATTCGAATCGCCTTGAAGCCCGTCTCACCAACACAACGTCCGATACCCTTGATCTGCCCGTCAAACACCAGCTTCAAAACCGATTGCATCGTCACCCGCGCCCGCTTCGTGCATTGGGTCAGCGTGATCCATTCGGCATCATGATGTTGGATTTCGGGCGCGAGGGAATGAACCCGATCCAATAGTGCTCCGACTTCGCGGCCATCAAATCCGCATTTGTCCCTGCCCTTCGGAGTCTTGCTGCGATGAAGTGGGGTGAGCAGGCCTAGATCGATGAGCGTTCTGACAACGGGCAGACTTGCGTTCAGGTATGCCTGAAGCCCAAGAAACGGAACTGCCCGGCAGAGTGCCTCTGCTGCATCAAGTCCCGGAACAGTATCGACCAGAACCACGGAATTGGACTTGTCCGCATCCTCGCTCGCAACAAGACCCCTGTTGACCAGAACCTTGCGCAGGGTCTGCCGGTGGAGTCCGGTCTCAAGTGCAAGCGACTGGGCCGAGTATTTCAAGCGCCGCTCAATGCGCTTGCCCAGAAGCTCTCTGCCCACAGTGACGTCCATATTGTTGATGATATAGTTGCGCAGCAGCTTCTTGATCGGGCCGTGATCACTGCGTTCGCCCGGCTCCCGCAGCCAGTTGTATAGGGCCCCAAAGACGGTCGCATAGTTCTGCCCGCCGATATCCTGCCGATACGCATTTCCCTGGAGCATCGTAAGCGCCTCATTGACGCCCGCTTCGCCGAAGGAGGTGAATTTCCATCCATTACGCCCGGCAAAATCCAAGTCCTCGCTGTCGACCCTCCCCATCATGACTTTTGCGCCGAATGTCATTACGATCCCCAGCATCTGGGTCGCCTTGACGGCCTGTTCGAGGGACTGACGGTCGAGCCATGCGGGGCCGGTTTCGCCGTTCAGCCGATTGATGACATAGGTTTGAATTGGCGAAGGTTCGCGTCGCGGCAATTCGTCCGCCAGCGCGACCAATTGCTGTCCGCGCTCAGGCACGAGCTCCCGGATGCCATGCAATTCACCAGCCCCCCGCGGACGAAGGCGCGGGGCCAGACGAAGGTTGTGGCGGGCGCATGTCGTCACCACCCGAAGACTCCAGTCGAGCCGCGCAGAGCGGTTGTATTTGGTCCCACCCGCCGCCTCGTCATCTTCAAGCAGGCAGAGCGGGCAGAAACGCGTCTCGTCGCGCAGGATCATCGACACCGGCAGGGTCTCGCCCCGCAGCGAATAGCTGTGCTTGCCGTCGGACATGGCGGTGTTCAACCACACCGGCCCGGGTGCCTGTCCGGCAACCTCGCAGAGGCGATTCACGGCGGCTGGCCGCCCCGTAATAAGATCCACTGGCTTGATCCCCATATCCGTCAAGAAGGGCCGCAGGCTGTCGGTCCCATGCAGGGCAGACAGGCGCGTGGCCCAGGACAGGTGGGTTTCCTCGGGACGGAAGGGCAACTTAGGCGTGAGAATGGTCATGGTCATTTTTTCCGGCTGTATTTGCGGGTAACGGGTTGGTCGTAGACCCGGTCGGGATCGATCGCGGCCCAATCGTCGGTCAGAAAGATGTTTCGCCCGGGCTCGCAGCCTTCCTGCATCGCGTAGACTCGCGCGAAATGGTCGTTTTCCAGTGAAGCCGCGCCTTGGCCCAAGGCGATCTCGATCGTGTTCAGAACGGCCTCAATGCTGCGACCAAAGCGATAGCGGGCGCTATGGAAGATCCTGCGGACAATGTCGGACGACAGATCGGTGTCGAGCCCGGCGACGCCGCAGTAGGCGTCGATGATGTCGTGGAAATCCTCACCATCGGTCGCCGCGCAGACCGGGCGCAGGTTCATGACCGAGAACCTGCGCTGAACCTGCGGGTCGGACCGGATGACCTCGCTCAGCCGCGCTGTGCCAGACAGAATTACGATCACCGCGTCGTCGCCCTGCATCAGGGACTTTAGCGCCCGCAGGATCTGCGCGCTGTCCTTGCAGAAAAGGTCATGCGCTTCGTCGATCCACAGCACCGAGATCCCCAACATACGCAGACGCGTCTTGATAAGATCCCAGATGCTCCACGCTTCACGGCGCTCGCCAACAATCGGATAGCCGCTGCGGCGCAGGATCTCGTGACCCATACTTTTCAGCGTCGCCGGGCTTGGCACGCTCACCCCCAGGAAGGCCGGCTGTCCGTCGACATGGGCTTGCAGCGCGGGGTGTTTCCCGAGCGCACGGGCAACCATGGTCGACTTGCCGCCACCGGGTCCGTCGACGACAAGGATACCACGCGTCTCACCCGTGGCCGCAAACCTGACCGCCTCCGCTGTCAGGTTGCCTGCATCATCGCGGCGCAAGAGCCGTTCGAGATGGGACGCAAACTCGATGTCCCGCGGTGCGCCGATATGGCGCGAGCGCAGATCCATCATGATCTCGGCGTTCTTTGCGTGATCGATCATTCCCGGTCCCCCATTTTGAACTTGCTATCACCCTTGCGCCTGCCTTTTGGCGCGCTGACTGGCGCCGCTTTGGCGCTGCTGTCGTCTTGATCGGACAGGAGCGACTGGCCGATACCATCTTTACGCGGCTTGGATGCGGGGACAGGACCAACCTCAAACCCGATCATCAGCTTCGCCTCTTCGCGCTTCACACGGTCTTCGGACCAGTCTTCAGACAGAAGCCCCATGGCAGCCTGCGCGTCATGTGACCTCGCCCGAATTTCGTTCATCGCATCGAGCATGACTTTTTCGTTGTGCTTCTTACGGTCCGGGTCCGCGGCGCGAACTTCGCGGACAGCCGCCATCCAGAGCTGCGCGCTGGTGCCATCCAAACCATCCATGACCGCCGGCAGCGTGTGCCACGTCTTGTCCAGATTGATCTCGATGGCGCCGATATCGCTTGGCAACCAGCGAATTTCTACGTCCCTTTCGGGACAATGAAGGAAATAGTTTGCCAGAACCGTCGAATGGTAGTGCACACCCAACACACGCACACCTTTCTTCCCGACTTTGCGCAGAAGCCTCTGCCCGAAGATCTGGCGCGAACGCTGCACGTCCGGCGGCGGCGTGACACCATACTTGGCAGTCAGACGCTCCCAGCATTCGGCGGGAGTCTCTCCGTCCAAGCCTTCATGTTCGGTGTTGTGATAGACATCGACAACCCAGCGAACGAGAATATCAGCCAGGTCATTCTCGGTCAGGCAGGCCCGGTCCTCTGGATTGGCGTCACCTTTCTCGACGATGTCAGAGAAGGTCCGACCCGAAAGTTCCGACATCAGACTCGACCCCATGGTTCCGAAAAACCGTTCGATCCGGCCACGAAGTTCCGCAATTCCTGCTCGAGGCCGAAGCATGTCGATGCCCACATCTGCACCGGCAATCTGAAAAGCATTGGAAGTGAACGCAGGACCACAGTCCGTGACCATCGTCTCTGGAACGCCGTGCATGTGCCAGGCGCCGTGCGTCTTCACCACGGTCGAGAGCTGCCCCTTGTCGGAAAGCACCATCTTGAGCGCCTGAATGGCTGCGTTGGACGTCGCAGTTGGCGTCAGAACCATGCCGAGAATGCAGCGTGTCCTGGCACACATCGCGACCGTCAGCTTCCAACGGATCGTATTCTTGCCTGACAAGCCAACCGCGATTCGCTCCTCTTCTGACAGCTGCTCCAAAATCCCTGCCTGCGCCAGAAGCGTGATGAGATCGATGTCCCATTCATCCATTTCCACGCGCTCCAGAGGTCGCGTGACATCCAGTCCTTTCCCGACGGGCGCGAATTTGATGCGTGCCGCAGCCGCGCCCTTGCGGCGGAGCTCTACAAGGAAAGGCTCAAGGTTTCGGATGGCATGGCGCACGGCCCCACGGCCCGGGCAATTGAGCGGCGGCAATCCATGTGCCTCTCGCTCAGCGTTGCGATGCACGAACGCAGCGTTCACTTTCTTTACGATCACGTCGATGGTCGGGCGATCCGGATGCATGTAACCCCGCACCTCGCGCATCAGAATCTCCACCTCATCTGGATGCCACCTCGATTGGCGATTGCCACGAGCCTCAGTGCGCTGAACAAGCCCAACCAAGCCGTTTTGCTCATAATCTTTGAGCCAACGGCGAAGTGTGCGCGTGCTTGGTGGCTTCTTCAGGACGACATCTCCTGACGCGTGCGTAGCCCGCCGACCGAGTTGCTGAGTCACGAGATTGAAAACGTAGAGTGTCATGTCTCCCATGTTCGCCCTGATCGCGTCATCGGTTCGATTGACTTCGCCGAGGCGCTCCTTCTCGAGGAAGGCCTCGACCCAGGCCTTGCGCTGGCAGAGCAAGAATTGCTGTCTTTCCGAGAGCAGCGAGATTGCAGTGTCCGGCCGGCTGAGGCGGCGTTGTGCCGCCTCAGCTCCGAAATAGCGGCGCTCCACACGCAACTGCTTCCTCGCACCGAGATTGCTCAGCTCTTTATGTGTGAACTGCTGGCACGCACCGGTGCCATCGGCGAATGCAAAGAGCCACCCCACCTCGTTGTGGCTAACGGGAAGGTATTCCGAGCCGTTGATCGTCACACGATCATGCGGGTGGAAGGCATAGGTGTGGCGGGTTGTGTCAAACGAAAGGTTCATTTGTATACTCCGGCTTTGAAAACTTCGGTGTCATGGGTGATGGGTTCATGGCGGGTCATGGAAAGCTGCCGGTCAGCAAGGCAGCGGATCAGGGCCCGATAGCCGCGAGCCCCCATGTCGATGCGATCCCGAAGCTCCCCAAGGGTCGTCAGTCCCGCCATTTTCTGAAGAACTGCCGCCGCGGCCGCGTCTGCCTCGGCGTCAGGCTTGCGCATTGCCCGGATGAGTTGCGCATTCGTAAGCTCAACGCGATCGATATCGGCGTCTGTCAAAAGACGCACGTCATCGACAAAGCCAGCCGCCTTGGCCTGACGGGCAATCTCGCTGATCTCGGCCAGGAATTTTTCAGTCAGTCGCGCTTCGGGCTTGACGGTATAAGCGACCCGAGCACCATCGGTCTGATCGACACACAGGTCGAAATAATGGGTCTTCAGGCGACCGTCCGGTCCACGCCATTCGAACGCAACCTGCTCACGCAGCTCCTCGGTGGTTTCATGCGCATCAAGGCAGCATGCCCATTTGCGCTCCAGCAGGCTTTCGATATGAAGAACCCTGCCGGGCCATGGTCCCACCATCATCTGGCCGGTGAAATGCCCTTTGGACATCCTCGCCGGCCGACGATCGCAGGTGCTCGGCACATGCAACATCGTGAAGCCGTCTTCGTCGACGTAGTGATCTTCCAACATGTCTGTCTCTCGACGTCGGTGTTTGTCCCCGCCCGGAACTGGATGGGAAGTCCGCATCGCGCGGCCAAAAGACATGCGCCATCACCCGGCCAAGCCGGTGAGTTCACCTGTCGGTGCCGCGAGGTTCGTCAGGAGACGGCTGTGCGACCGACCCGGAGGGCCGGCACACGCAGCACATCATCTGCGAACAGAATTGTTCGGGAGGTCAGACAGATCGCTTGAATTTCCGGGACGGAAATGCTAAGCGGAAACCATATTCAGGGTAGATTTCGGTCTGCCTCATAGAGACGCTCGATCTGTTGGCGCAGATCGGGCGTCTTTGTTTCTAAGCCTTCGACATGGTCGCGTCCTTTTTCGCTATAGACGGATGCAATTAGTATCGCATCGCGCCACACTTGGAAATAATTCCAAGCTATTTCATTCGCTTATGCGAAAACCGAAATTTCTTTTCGATCCTCGACGCACACTGGAACGCAGCAGTGGCATATCTGGCCCACACGATGGTGCCAGTTACCAATTGCTGCGCAGCCGAACTCACCGCACCTGTTGGAAAACAGATGCGAATATTCAGCTCAGCGGCGTATCTGAGAAGATTTTTTTGCCGGCATGTCGAGAGAAGACCTATCGTCAACCGGCATGCGAACCCGCAAAACGCCCCGATTCGTCATGTCGCCACGGGCAAACGAGGCGACACCACCCAGAAGGGTGCTGAATGCTTGCCGCGGTCCAAGGCTAACAAAGGGCTGCTTCATCAGGGTCATGGCGTAAGTATATAGGAAGTTGGAAAAATATCGCAAGCGGGAAAATGAAGCACCCAAAAGCTCTGCAACTATGAAGCGAAAAACATCGCTTTCGAGTCATTCTGGCAGCGATGAACTGTATGATCTCAAGAACAGTTGAGTTCGCTGATCATCCAGAACCAATTATCTCACTAGCAATGCTTGTCTTGCTCATCTCATTCAGATCGCCTCGACAGGCACGGTCGGACTGCAGCACAGCGCAGGCGGTGGCGTGCGATGAGTAAGCAGCCTCGGCAGGGGACAGCGTCGCCCTCACGGCGACTTGGCCAAACCTGCATTTCGGACACGCCGCAGCGAAACCTTGGTTACCCTACGATTGTGCACTGAACTGTTCTCTTGATGCGAGACGGGATCTTCATACACATTCAACATGGATGGTGATAAGGTGGTCGCATGAGCAAGAGCAGCGCACTCAAAAAGTCTTCTTCCAGCAGACGCTTCGCGACCGGGCCTTTGGGTAAGGGCAAGGCCGCAAAGTTCGCCATGGTTGAGGGCATAACGACCAGTGCCAAATCCGCCAAGATGCTCAAGACCCATGCCGATCGGGGGCTCAAGGGGGACGCGCTTCGCTCGGCGATAGCCGCCTCCTTTGCCACTCAGAAAGGAAAATGAGCCGGTATGACGTCGCGGAGGATCCTCTCTGCTATCCCGGCACGTCTGTCCTTATAAACAAAGCTGGCCTGACCAGTCAGGACGAACTTGATCAGTTCGAGCAGCTTATGTTCCTGACCAGGTCGGAGGAACCCCTGCCTGAGGGCACGCTTGATTATGGGCACTATCGGGCCATTCATCATCATTTCTTTCAAGACGTCTACACATGGGCAGGGCAAGCTAGACAAATTCGAACCGCCAAGGGTGGGAATTGGTTCTGCTTTCCAGAATACATCGACCGTGCGATGAGCCGCATCTTTCGCGATCTCGCCGATGAAGGCCATTTGGCCAACACGAGCAATGTGCACGATTTCGCCGCGCGAGCGGCTCACTACATCGCCGAAATCAACGCGGTGCATCCTTTTCGTGAGGGAAACGGGCGGTGTCAGCTCACTTTGCTGGACATCCTCATGCAGGTCGCGGGGATTGAAATGATCGAGGACAACATCAATGAGCAAGAGTTTATGGAGGCCATGATCGCGAGCTTCGCTGGAAACGAAACCCCTCTCGTGAACGCGATTATCAAGATGGCCGGCTGAAACGGGCGAGGCGCAGCAGATCCTGTTCGGCCTGCCCTAAGCATATGCGTGAAATAAATCCTGCGCTAGACAGCGGCGTTCGAATAACAGTCGAGCCTGTGCGACCCGCAGATTGAGCGGAGAACGGGCAAGCGGCGGCGCGGAAAAAAATAGAAGACTTTCGATAAACCGGACCTTCACAATTAATCTCCGGCACCGTCGCCCAAGGACGAAGTGCAACTTGTCTATACGGTTGGAGGCAAGCTTCTCCATCAATACGAATAGCCGGGCGTCTTTCTGAGCCGCGCCAAATGAGGCTCAATTTCCGCACGGTAAAAGTCTGGCCAGTTGTCCCGATCGACAATATCAACGGACACTGACT
Source organism: Paracoccus albus (assembly GCF_027913035.1). Taxonomy (NCBI): domain Bacteria; kingdom Pseudomonadati; phylum Pseudomonadota; class Alphaproteobacteria; order Rhodobacterales; family Paracoccaceae; genus Paracoccus; species Paracoccus albus. The sequence continues at coordinate 238,709 of NZ_CP115775.1, read as the reverse complement.
CTTCCGACGCATCGATGCTGTCCTGCAACGCGCGTGTTATCGCCTGTGCCAGTCCGTCCTTCTGTTCCTCGGACCGACCGGGCATCATATGAACAACAACATGGGGCATTACGCTCTCCTATTCTGGCGTTAGCTGGCCGCGCCTGGGCCTGGCGTCTTCGCGAATATCACGACCAGCAACCCCACCATCGAAAATGCGACGCTCGCCAGCACTGCCTCAGACCATCCCAGGAACAGATCTTGCTGGGAAAAGCCATGCGCGACAAGCAGCGCTATGACCGCAAAGCCGATAGCGGATCCCAGATAGCGGGCGGTATTGTTGGCGCCCGATCCCATGGCCGCGCGCTCATCCGGCACACTTTCTACCGCCTGATGCCCCAGAGCCGCGTTCAGCACGCCATTTGAGATGCCAGCGACAATCAGACCGGGCAGCGCGAGTTCCCAAACGCTGCCTTCTTGCAGAAACAGCAGCATCGCCTGACCGACTGCGCAGCCGGCGAGCGACCCGATCAGCACGGCTCTCGGCGACAAACCTCGGGTCAAGGCACCCGCGGAGAGTGCAGTGACGGCGGTCAGGCCCGACCATGCCAGGATCACCAGGCTCGCGGCGATTGGGTTGAGGTGATAGCCCTGCTGGAGGATCACAGGCACAGATGCCATGATCGCCAATACGCCAGCGCCGGATGCGAAGGCGCCGGTGGTTGCGACAACGAAATCCCGGTTCCTGAACAAATCGAGTGTCAGAATGGGGTTTTTTGCACGCCGCTGCTGCCACAGGAAGGCCACCAGAAAAGCCGTGCCGACGATGGCGAGCCCACCGACCGAAACCGTCAAGCCGCTGCGCATCTGGATCAGAGCTGCGAGAAACAGCACGAGGCCGATCATAATGAAAGCGGCACCCAGATAATCGATCCGCCCTTGATTTCCCGATGCTCGCGGCAGAGCGTATTGTGCGCCCAGCGCAAGGAACACGGCAGCAAAACTGATAAGGGCATAGGACAGCCGCCATCCGCTGAAGCTGAGCAGAAGCGAGCAGATGATCGGACCAACCGCGACGCCCAGCCCCAACGATGCAGCCCAGATGCGCGATGCCCGGATACGATCTTCACCCTTGAATGCTTGTCCAATCAACCCCAGACCACATGCCAGAATGGCCGCGCATCCCAGCCCCTGACCGATGCGACCGGCGACGAACACAACGCCGGAGTTCGCGAGGGTTGTTACAAGCGATGCAAGCGCGGTCAGCCATAGGCCAGCGACAAAGACATTCCGCCGTCCCAGCGCATCGCCCATGGCGCCTGCGCACAAAAGCCCGGCTGCAGCACCCAGCGGCATGGCACTGAGCACCCAGGCCTGCAATCCCACGCTGCCACCGAGGGAAGCGACGGTCGCCGATGCCGTTGTCAAAGGAGCGCAGAAGATAATCAAAGCCAGAGAGGTCGCTGCAGCAACGCAGATCAGGATGACATTGGCAGACGAGCTGCCTTCCGGGTTTGTAATCATTTTCATGGTAATGCCTTTAATGAGAGCTTTGCGGCCCGGAATGGGCAAGCTCCGGGCCGCGTGGACTCTCGATCATTCGGTTGTGGGTGCTGCGTATTCCTCGTCAGAGACGAGGTCACCCCAGGTGACATTGGTGTCGCCCTCGAAATATGTCAGCGCGATGTGCTGCATCAGCGATGTGTCGGTCGCGCCATGCCAGTGTTCGACATTCGGCGGGCACCAGACTGTATCGCCGGCGCTGATCTCGACACGCTCACCATCGCGTTCCTGCACCCAACCGGTGCCGGAGGTGACGATCAGTGTCTGGCCGCGCGGATGGGAATGCCATGCCGTGCGCGAGCCGGGCGGAAAGGTCACGATCCCGGTATTATGCGTATTCTGCTCATTCGCGGGCAGCATGGATTCCGCGACGGCATTGCCGGTGAAGTTCTCCTGCGACATCACCCGTGCCTCGTTCGTGCCGGGCGAATTCACCTCGACGGCACTGGCAGCACTGGCAACCGCAGTTGCAAGACTTGCGATCAGGATAAGGTTTTTCATCTTCTTCTCCATATTGAGTGTTTTCAGACGTAGGCGAGGTAGCGCCCGGCCACGAGAACGCCGATCCAGCTCAGCGCGGACACACCGCCCGCAATACGCGCAGCTATCGGCGGCGTCGGTTGCTGATCCCAGATCGAGACCGAGCGATAGATGCCGAAGTGGAACACCAGAATGTTCACCCCGGCGAGGGCGATCAGACCCAGCTTCCAAGGAGCTGCCGCACTGAAGCCGACCGCGCGGGCGATGCCGAAGAACATCAGCACCCCACTCATCAGCACTGCGGCGAAGCCGACATGGCTGAGAGGCAGCAGATTGCGGGTCACCGTTGTGACTGGCACGCCGCGCCCGCGAAGGCCCATAAGCCGCAGGTCGACCACAAGTGCGGAGCCGACCAGCAGGGCAATCCCAAGTATGTGGATGCATTCCAGCACGGGATAGGCCTGTGGGGCGGACCGAACCCAGACGCCGAGCGATGACTGTTCCAGCCCAGCCAGCAGGTCCATGAACCACTGAGATGACTGAATGGTCACCAGCCAGCCCTCAGTTCGCCGGTTCGGGGCTGGTCGGGAAGGCGGTCAGCTGTTGCCAGACCCCTTGTCCATCTTCCAGCCAGAACATCACCGGTCGCAAGTCATCGGAATCGGCAGAGCCGAGATAACCCAACACTTCGATCGTTTCGCCAGCTTCAAGTGGACGATCCAGCCCCCAGCGGGACATCCAGCTGGGACCGGCCAGCGTGAGGTGAATTTCTTCATGCTCGCCCTCGTAGGCACGGGCCGAGGCCATTGTCTCTGCGCCTTCTTGTGCGTTTGCCCCTTGCGGAAGCGGCCGGTCGCGGAAGCCGTCGGGCAGTTCGGTCCGGTCTACCGTGATGGTGACCTCGGAATGCGGGTTGCCCCAGCGGACATCGGTGACGGTCCCCTGAATGTAATAGGCGCGGCTGGTATCGAACGAACTCCAGCCGTGATGCGCCAGAGCAGCCAATGGCGCGACAGCAACGCCGGTTCCGGCAAGCGTGAAGGCAATGGTGGCGGATTTCAGGAACGTTCTGAACATGGTTTTTCCTTTCGTTGACTGGGAAAAGAGGCGCAGATCACTCGGCGCGATCTTCGAACACATCTTTGGCGACGGGCAGGGCCGAAAAGACCTTGGGCCAGCCGGTATAGAAAGCGAGATGGGACAGGACGGCGCCCGCTTCTTCCTGCGTCAGGCCATTGTCCATCGCGCGGTTCAGATGGAAAGTCATCTGCTCGGGCTGTCCGGCGGCGATCAGCGCAGCGACAGTCACAAGGCTGCGGTCGCGCGGCGCCAGCGCCGGACGTAGCCAGAGATCGCGAAACAGGAGGTTCGTCGTATTGTCCAGCGTGCCTTGGCTGACATTGCCATAGAGTCCCTGAAGGCGTTCAGCGCGGGCGTCGTCGGCCTCTTCATCGAGTGGCAGCAGTTCTGGATCAGCGACGGGCAGATCCTCGGCGGTGATGCCGCGTGCGGTGAAAACTGGCGCGATAGCAGCCGCGGCTGCGGTCGCATTGCCCATTCCGGTATAGAATGCCAGATGCGAGAGCGCTTCCGAGATTTCCGCGCCGGTCAGCCCGGCATCCAGTGCGGCTTCGACCTGCGCGGGCAGGTCTTCGGGCTCGTGCCGCGTCACCAAGGCGGCGATGGTGACAAGCGACCGGTCCCGACGCGACAGCGCCTCGTCGGACCAGACAAGGCCATAGAGATCGTTTGCCATATAGCTTTGAAGCGCGGGCGCGACCTGCGCCACGGTGTCCGGCACCTGCTGCGCATGGGCTCCACCTGCAACGGACAGACTCAATGCAGTGATTGCGATGGTCTTTTTCATTTGATCATCCTTTCAAGCTGGTTTTGTCTCCAACGCCCGGTTGCGCTCGGCAGCGTTCGCGGGCGTCGATCGATGCGTTGTCAGGCAGCGCCGTTCAGATGCTCGCCAAAGAATGTGGTCAGGCGATCCCACGGGATCACCTCTGTGCGGTCATAAAGGTCGATGCGGTTCGCGCCTTCGACGACGACCAGTTCCTTCGGCTGCGATGCCATCTCAAAGGCCCGGTCGGTGTAGGTGCGCGACGGGGCGATTTCGCCGACAACGAACAGGATCGGTCGCGGCGAGATGGATTCGATGTCGATGAACGGATGGAAGTTCATGAACTTCGCATAGGTCGCGGGCGTCGTGCGGCGATCATTGGAAGGGACCCGGCCGCGCTCGGTCTGGTAGAAATCGTTGGATTCCGCGGCTTCCAGAAACACGGGGTCGTTCTGGCCGGGGCCGTAGATCGGCTCACCTGTTTCGAAGGCAGTAAAGCGGTTTTCGGCCGCGATCTGCAAGTCGCTGTTCCGCGTCTCTATGGCGCGTTCGCCCTGAATGCCGGTGCGATAATATTCGCCCATGTCATACATGCTGACGGTGGCCAGGGCCTTGATGCGCGGGTCGATCTTGGTTGCGGCGATTGAGAAACCGCCGCTGGCGCAAATCCCGATAACACCGATATTCTCTCGCGAGACGAAGTCACGGGTGCCAAGGTAATCCACGGCGGCGCTGAAGTTCTCGACATAGACATCTGGCAGCACCGCGCCACGGGGCGTGCCTGCGCTTTCACCCCAGAAGGACTGGTCGAAAGACAAGGCGACAAAGCCCTGTTCCGCCATCTTGGTGGCGTAAAGATTCGCCGCCTGCTGCCGGACCGCGCCATAGGGGTGGCCAACGACAAGCGCAGGGTAGCGCCTGCCACTGTCCATCTGACGGGGCGTGAACAGGGTTCCGACGACCTCCATGCCGTAGGTGTTGGTAAACCGAACATTCTCGGCGATCACCTCGTCGCTTTGATAGAAATTGTCAGCGCCACGCGACAGATCAGGCCCGGTCGCACGCGCGATGCCGACCCCACTTGCCCAGGCAGTGGCTGCCAGTGCCGTGCCGCCGGCCAGAACAGCCCGGCGGGATGGCGATTGACGGTCAGCTATGCCGATTTTGTTGATAACTTCGGACATTGGTTTCCTCATTTCTGTAAATTGGTCTTGTTTCAGCCATCGCGATCAGTTCGCGCCGGACATCCGGTCACGGGTGAAGACGTAATCGTCAGCCGCCCGCCCGGCGTGGCAGGACGCGCAGCGCCCGCCGTTTTCGGACAGGTTCGGGCTTCCATCCGGCGCGAACTCCCGGAAACGCCATGCTCCCGCTGTGCCGCCTTCCCATTCGCCGCGTTTTTCCATGACTAGGATGCGGTGAAGTGCGCCATCGCGGTAATCATCCATCGTGATCACCGTGCCATTGGGGAACGGTTCACCATCGCGCGCCGCAGCAATGGCTTCATCCGAGGTGAAGATATGCTCGGTGATCCCGCCGCGCGTTACGGTGGTATATTGCTCACCCCGCGCGCCCTCAGGGGGTAGTTGGATGGAGCTGTTGTCCTGGGCCGAAGCGATTTGTGCGGTCAGGCAAAGGCCAAGCGTTGCAAAAATTTGAAAGCGCATCTGCTATCTCCCGTGTTCGTTGGAAGACAAGCTAAGGCGCGGCCGGTTCAGAAATTAGAGTGAAAAGATTCAGTTCTTATATGACATCATGTCATCACGGATCATTGCCGATACCTGAGGGCATCGATGATCAGCGAGAACGCGGGTGAGGCCTGTCTGCGACTGGGATAGTAAAGATGATATCCGGGAAAGGGTGGCGACCAATCCACAAGAACCGCTTCCAGTCGTCCAGTGTCCATAGCTTCAGCCGCGAGGCCATCAGGCACATAGGCGACCCCGTAGCCCTCAAGTGCGGCATCGTAGACCGCTTTGATCTGGTTGAACGTCCATTGGCCCGAAACGCGCACATTGACCTCACGCCCGTCCTTCTCGAATTCCCATGGGTAAAGCCCACCATGGGTCGGAAGTCGCAGGTTGATGCAATTATGCCCCGTTAAATCGTCCGGCGTTATCGGGCGGCCATGTTTCTCAAAATAATCTGGTGTGGCCACCGCCCTCATCGCGAAATCAGGTCCGATGCGCACTGCGATCATTCCCTCTGAGACGCTTTCGCCCATGCGCACGCCGGCATCGAACTCGCCCGACACCAGATCGGCCAGCGCGTAATCGTTCTGAAGCTCAACCTTGATATCGGGATAGTCATGCAACAGGTGCTTCAGGCGGGGCCAGATCACTGCGTCAATCGCATAATCCGTCGCGGTGATCCTGAAGTTCCCTGCGGGCCGGTCACGTTGTTCGAGCAGCCGGTTCAGCGACAGCTCCATCTCGGCCAGGTTCGGCCCCATCTCTTCCAGCAAGCGCCGTCCGGCCGATGTGGGCGAGACTTTGCGCGTCGTCCGCGACAGCAGCCGAATGTTCAGGCGCTCCTCCAGCCGCCGCACATTGTGGCTGAGTGCCGATTGCGACAGGCCCAGTTGCGCAGCAGCACGCGTGAAGCTTCCCTCACGCGCGACAGCGACAAAGGCCATGATGTCGGTGATGTTTTCTTTAAGCATGTCGCCATCGGATTTCTGCCAGGCGTTGAGATGATGTCGCTAATCTATGACATGGGGTCATTTATCCTAGCAAGGGCCAACGGCTACCGCGTCAATAGCGTGGTGGATATGCTGCATCGAAACTGACGACGGAGAACAGGATGCGGCCGAAAATCATCTGCCACATGATAACTTCAATCGACGGACGTTTGCTGACGGATCGGTTCGAACCACCGGCCGGGGTCACCGACTACAACGCGTTCCTATGGGCGAGATACGAGGAAGCCGAGGCGCGGTTGCCGCATGATGGCTGGATCGCGGGACGCAAGACACTGGAACGGTATGCGGTGTCCCTGACGGATCACGCTCTGGAAGCACCGACAGAGCGTCAGGATGTCATCGGCGACCGCCACGGGCAAAAACTGGGCGTGCTTTTTGACCCGTCAGGGCGCCTGTTTTTCGAGAAGAACACTATGGAGGATCATCTGGTCTTCGTCTTTTCCACCCAAGTCCCGCAGGCTCATGTCGATCATGTCCAGTCGATCGGTGCCAGCGGTCTGTTTGCCGGACCGGATGGAAGAGATATTGCGTCCGTGCTGGACAGGCTTGGCGACCATTTTGGAGCGAGGACGCTGTTGCTTGAGGGTGGAGCTCGATTGAACGGTGCATTCCTGGCGCAACGCCTTATCGATGAAACCAGCACACTTGTCATGCCAGCCATTGATGGCCTGGCTGGGATGCCGTCGATCTACGAGCACTCTGCATCAGAGAATGATCCTCCGGCACAAGGTCAGGCAATGGAACTTATTTCAGCGGAGACGCTGGAAGGTGGCGTTGTTTGGTTGCGACACAGGTTGCTGTCTCAGGCAGCAAACCCGCCATCAAAGGCATAATCCGACTCTGACCGGCGCCGCGTTGCCACCCTATACGACCGAAGTCCCGAGATCTTCTTTTCCGCCATCCTGCTCGCTGCGACCGTCATCTTCTGGCTATGATCAAGAAAGAGTCCTGACCCTATGGCCGGCATACTGTGTTTCGGCCAGGCGCAGTTCGAACATTCGCGGATGCCTCAACTTCCTGAACGCCTATTCAGGAATATCACCGAACCGATCGCCGCTATTATGAACAATACCGATGTCAGGCTGTTGAACAGGAACCATGGATCGCCGCCGGTCGCAGCAAATGCTTCGCGCGCGGTTTGTTCCAAAGGACGAGCAAGTATGAAGGCAATGACGAAGGGCAGCACGGGGACCTCCACACGCCGCATCGTATAGCCCAGAACGCCGAAGCTGAACGTGACCCACAGCGCGAACAAACTGGTTTCCTGCACGTAAATTGCCGTGAGAGTGATGAGCAGCACGGTCGGCAGCAATATCTGCCCCGGGATACGCGCCAGAACACCCATCGAGCGCATAAAGTAGCCGCCGATCGTCCAGTTCAGCAAATTCCCAAGCGCCATTAGGGTGAAGATACCGAATGCGATCACCAGTTCCGGGTTGATTTCGGGCGTGGTGAAGCGAAACACCGCAGGGCCCGGATTGAAGCCGCCAATGCTGTTTGCGGCGAGTATCAGGAAGACGGCTGCCGCATTGCCCGGGATGCCAAGGGAGAGAACCGGAATGAGGTTCGCGCCTGAGACGGCAGAGTTCGCGGATTCTGTCGCCGCGATGCCTTCCGGCGCACCCTTTCCGAATTCCACATCGTCCGGTCCACGTCTGCCATCATACCGACGTTTTGCAAGGCTATATCCCAGCGTCGCCGCCAGAGTGGAACCTACTCCCGGTAGGGCTCCGATGATGGTTCCGATAACCGCTGAGCGAGCAATAGACGGGCTTATCCGCTTAATATCGCCCGGTTGCAGATCGTCCGCCTGCGGATCATGAATGATGTCGTCGTCGGCACTGCCATTGCGACCGGACTGCCACAGTTCTTCTATCGAGCGGAAGATCTCGCCCAGGATCAGCACGCCCAGTATCGTCGAGACCAGCGGGAAGCCGTTCGACAGCGCGTCAATCCCGAAGGTCATCCGAGGGCTCAATGCCTGACCTGTTCCGACATAGGCCACGGCGAGCCCCATCGCGACGGCCAGCAAGCCCTTGCCGACGGATTTGCCCATGACCGCCGCGATGAATGAAATCGACAGGATCAAAAGGGCGGTCTTCTCCGGCAGGTCGAGATAGGCTTCGACCGCAACTGCAAGGAAGGGTGCACCAACAAAAAGCACGATGTCCGAGAACGTATCCCCGCTCACCGAAGATATCTGCGCTATGCGCAGAGCTCGTTTGGGTTGGCCCGATTTTGCCATTGGATGCCCATCCAGTGTGGTCATCAACGCGTCCGGAGTGCCTGGCATGTTGAACAAGATTGCGGGAACGGCACCGCCGACCGTTGCCCCCTTCATGATGCCAATCAAAAACCCGAAAACCGGCAGAAGCGCATCGGGAGTGAAACCGAAGGCGGAAATCAGAATAGGCAGCGAGATCGCCATTGCCATCGGACCGGCAAGGCCCGGCGTGGCACCAACCGCGATACCTGTCAGCAGCCCGCCCAGCAGCATTGCCGGCGCCGCCGGGATGCCGAAGCCGAACAAAGAGAACAACGGTTGGCTTTGAAAGACCGAAACGACACCAAGCCAGATGTAGTTGAGAATGTCGCTCATACGTCACCATTCGGTGGAAGGAGAAGATCCGGAAACGGCAGGTCGAAGACAGCAATCAGAAAAGTGACCGCAGCCAAGCCAACGCCGATGGCTCGCCAGCTTACCCGCCCTTCGATGAAAGACATCAAGGAAGCGACAAGGAAGGTTCCCCCGAGAACGAAGCCGATATATTTCCACGGCGCGGTATCGCGCAGCTCGCGGTAGCTGAGTTCGTCCGCGCCGAATCCGTTGGCGATTGCGACCAATGCTGGCCCACCTGATCGCATCAGGAGCGTTGAGATCGCGAAGATGGCGACCAGCAAGCCAAGGAAGCGCAGGTTTTCCAGCGATATATGCGCGACCCAGTTTTTGCCGCGGCCTTCCAGCAGGATCAGCCCGCCTGCCAGCGCCATCAGCGCGAACGAAGCCGCTGGTGCAAGCGCCTCACCGATGGACACGCGCCCCCTTTGTCGGGCGATTAGACCAGATGCGCTGTCACTGGGCAACCACACAAAGATCGCGACCAGAGCGATAAGGATGACCGCGCATCCGAGGTATATCTCTGAATTGAAGCGTCGCATGTCTCTGCCCTCCCCGACAGAGCCGTGCCCTTCAGCTTTCGTTTGCTGCGCTCAGAAGGGCTTCGGCTTCTTCGTTCAGCTCCAGCATACGAGCGTCGACGTCCTCGCCCGTCAGCACGTCTGCGCCACCGAACCCGGACTCCACAAGCTGATTTGCTTCGCTTTCGGGGTCGTTCAGGACATCCGCAATTGCTGAGCCGAGTGCTGCCCGCGCGGATGGATCAAGGCCGCCCGGCGCGATAAACATGAAATATCCGTCCAGCAGATATTCCCCGCCCAGATCGGTAATCGTCGGAGCATCGGGTGAATCGCCCAGTTTCTGACTGATGCCGCTGACAATATTGACCATCTCGCCCTGCTGAACGGCCTTGGACTGTGCGCCTGCGACCCAGCCGACATCCAAATCACCGCCGCGCAGTCCATTCATCACGCCCGCGCCGCCTTGAACCGGAACGATATTGAAATCCAATCCGACGGACTGACCAAACAGCCACGCGACATCCGCTTGCCGATCTGAGGCAACCCCAAACCTGACCGCTTCACCGCCTTCCGCGGCTGCAACAACCTTGTCCCAACTGTCATATGCGCTGCCTGTCATAGCCACGAGGCCGAGTTCAAAGCTGGCGGTCGTTGCAAGGGAAGTGAACTGATCGAGCTGCAGTTCGGGATCGCCTGCCGCAAGCGCACTGTAGGTCAGCGTCTCTGAAACGACCATCCCGATAGCTGTTCCGTCCGCCGGCTCACTGGTCAGTTGCGCGGCCAGCGACAGACCCGAATTGCCCTCAACCTGCTCGGGCAGGATTGTCCAGCCGTATCTCTCTTCGATGCCCTGCGCGACAAGGCGCGCTTGCGTATCCGCGCCACCACCTGCTGCGAAACCTATCAACAGCTTGATCGGACCCGGAGGCTCCCAGTCCTGCGCATTTGCAAATACCGGCGCCGACAGAATCGATGTCGCCAGCAAGAGGTGTTTGAAAAGCTTGGTCATCTTGTCCTCCCCTACAAAATTTCCCTGATCCAACCTCGCAGGCACAGGTGGACATGTCAACGAAAAAGGTTGACATGTCCACCTTGTGGGGAAATGATCCAGTTGGGAGGAAGGTGAATGCGCGACGATGACTCACAGCAAAGCTCGATTGATATCGACTTGCTTCTGCCGTTTCAGCTGACGCAGCTCAGTGCAAAGCTTGCCGCACAGGCGCGTGTCATCCTGGCTCGTCACGGAAAGCTATCTCTTCCCCAATGGCGTATCATTCGAATCGTCGGCATGCAGGTTGCTGACCGCTCGACCGCCGTCAGAAAAAGCTCTGGCATCGACAAGGGGCAGTTCAGCAAGACCGTTAACGCTCTGGTCGAAGAAGGCTATATCGCGACAGCGCCGTGCAAAACTGATCAGCGCCAATTCGTCATCACGCTGACAGACAGGGGCCACGCCGCCCATGATCGGCTGGCCCCTGAGTTGGACGCGCGCCAGCGACATCTGCTGAGTTCGTTAACGCCGGAACAACGCGAACTGGTTTTTCCGATTATCCGTGCCTTGGCCCAGGCGGCAGAGACAACCGATTTTACAGAGACCCAATCCGACGAGGAATGATGCATGACCAAATCGAAAAATCTTCTTGTCATTCTATCAGATGAACATCAGGCGACCGCGATGGGCTGCGCGGGCTCATTTGTGAAAACACCGAACCTTGACGCGCTTGCTGCGCGAGGGACCCGGTTCACCAATGCCTACACGCCCTCCCCGATCTGCGTTCCCGCAAGGGCGGCCTTTGCAACCGGCCGATACGTCCATGACATACGCCTGTGGGACAATGCGATGCCCTACACCGGTAAGCCACGTGGTTGGGGGCATGCCCTGCAGGATCAGGGCACGCGCGTTGAATCTATCGGTAAGCTGCATTACCGCGATGCCGAAGACCCAGCCGGCTTTGATGTCGAGCATATTCCGATGCAGGTCGCGGGCGGCCACGGGATGGTTTGGGGCTCAATCCGCCGAGAGGATGAGCGCGTCGTTAAGGATGGCCGCATGTTGGGCACCTATATCGGGCCGGGCGACAGTAACTATACGCGATATGACACCGCTGTCACCGAACGCGCGATCAATTGGCTGTCAGATGCCGCACAGGACGGCCGCCCTTGGTGTCTATATGTCGGGCTGGTGGCACCGCATTTTCCGCTGATCGTTCCGCAGGAATTCCTTGATCTCTATGCACCGGAAAGCATTCCACCGATAAAGCTGCATCCCCGCGGCGGCTATCAGCTTCACCCTTGGGTCGCGAAGCAGGCGGCATCACTGGCAGGCGACAGTGCCATGAAGGACGAGGATGAGCGGCAGCTTGCCCGACGTTGTTACTATGCACTGTGCAGCTGGATGGATCACAATGTCGGCCGGATCGTGGATGCACTCGAACAGGTTGGCCTGTCCGGGGACACGACCATCATCTACAGTTCGGACCATGGTGACAACGTGGGCGCGCGCGGGCTCTGGGGAAAGTCCAACATGTATCAGGAATCCGTCGCGGTTCCGCTGATCGTCAGTCAACCAGACGCGGAAGGCGGAATCTGCAACACGCCGGTCAGCCTTTTGGACGTCTCGGAAACAATCATCGACCATTTCGATGCGACGCTGGAAGGCGACAGACCGGGCCAGTCTCTTTATGATATTGCCGCCGAAGCTGATGACTCCGACCGCATTGTCTTCAGTGAATATCATGCGGTGGGTGCGGTCTCGGCCTGCTACATGCTGCGTAAGGGGCGCTGGAAGCTGATCCATTATCACGGCTTCGCGCCGGAGCTGTTCGACCTTCATGACGATCCCGAAGAAACAGTAAATCGCGCTGCGGACCCAACCTCCAAGCCGGTGCTGGATGATCTCTATGCAGAGCTGGAAGCGATCTGTGATCCAGCCGAGATGAACGACCTGGCCTTCACCGATCAGGACGCACTGATCGAAAGTCATGGCGGGCTGGAAAAGGCAATGAATGTCGGGGCGCCAGCCGCGACCCCGCCGCCAGAGGTAAACTGAGCGATGACCGATAACCAGAAAACCACGGACCGCACCAAGACCATCGAGGCCCTTCGCGAATTCTTGGGCGACCGGCTAAGCATCGGCTCTACGATCCGCGAAATGCACGGTCGAGACGAGGCTTACTCGCCGCCTGCTTTGCCTGACGCCGTCGCCTTCCCCGAAACGACCGAAGAAGTCGCCCGTATCGTCCGCATATGCGCCGATCATCGCTGCCCGATCGTTCCTTTCGGGATCGGGTCTTCGCTGGAAGGACACGTCATACCGGTCAAAGGCGGGATAAGCGTCGACACCAGTAGGATGAACCGCATTCTGGCGATCAACGAACGCGATCTGGATGCAGTGGTTCAGCCCGGCGTGACGCGCGGCCAGCTTAACGAGGATCTGCGTGCGACGGGTTTAATGTTCACCGTGGATCCCGGAGCCGATGCGACGCTTGGCGGGATGGCGGCAACCAGAGCCTCTGGCACAAACGCCGTGCGCTACGGCACCATGCGCGAAAACGTCTTGGCGATGGAGGTGGTGCTGCCAGATGGACGTATCATCGAAACCGGCTGCCGGGCGCGCAAGTCATCTGCAGGATACGATCTGACCCATCTGTTCATCGGCTCGGAGGGGACGCTTGGCATCATAACGCGGCTGACGGTGCGTCTGTTTGGCCAGCCCGAAGCAATCCTAGCAGCGACCTGCGCCTTCGACAGCGTTGATGCAGCGGTCGATACTGTCATTCTCGCCATTCAGACCGGCCTGCCCATGGCCAGGATAGAGTTGCTGGACGAGATCCAGATGAAAGGCATGAACCTGTTCACGCCGGATTTGAACCTCCCGGAAAAGCCGCATCTGTTCATAGAGTTCCATGGCACTGAAGCCGGTGTCGGCGAGCAAGTCGAAAGCTTCGAGGCAATCGCAGGTGAGTTCGGCGTGTCTGATTTCCGATGGGCCCGCAATACAGAGGACCGCAACAAGCTCTGGCAGGCGCGGCACAACGCCTATTTCGCGGCCAAGGCGCTGCGCCCCGGCGCCACGGGCGTGCTGACTGATTGCTGCGTGCCGATTTCCGCGCTCGCCGAGACAATCAAACGGACAAAGCAGGAAATCGCCGCATCCGGTTTGATCGCGCCGATTGTAGGCCATGTCGGAGACGGCAATTTTCATCTTTCGATCTTGGTAGACCGCGACGATCCGGCCGAAATCGAGAAGGCGAAGAACCTAGCAGCGACCGTAAACCGAACTGCGCTGGAATTTGGCGGAACGGTGACAGGTGAGCATGGCGTAGGCACAGGCAAGAAGGCGTATATGCGCGACCAGCACGGGGAGGCCTGGGATTTGATGGCCCAACTCAAGCGCGCAATCGACCCACTCAGTATCATGAACCCTTCGAAAGTCGTTGAAGAATAACAGCACTCGCCAGCTTCAAGCCCGAGAACATGAAGGCAATTGCACGCGCCTGCTTGTCCTTGGCGACCAGAGATGCCGCGATGATCGAGCCGATGCCGAAAAACGTGCCGTGGTTGAAGGCGGTCAGGACACGTCCGGCAAGCGCGACCGGAAGGCTAGAGGCAATTGCGGTCAGAACGTTGCTCGGGGTGAACAGAAGGACGAGGCCGATGAGCATGGTTTTGCGCGGGGCGCCTGAACCAAGCACCGTCAGGATCGACGCCCAGACAAACACGCCAAGTGCATAGGTTGTGGCCATCAGCCCGGCGGTCGGGATGTCGACACCGAAATCAGCGGCGATCTGCGGCAGGATCCCGGCGACAACAAATTCATTCAGGCCGATACCGAAAGCGCCGATCTCGACCGCCGGTCGAAGTGATAGTGTCAGGCACCGAACGGAAAATCGTGAACGTGCGGCAGAAGTCCCCGCTCAGCGAGATGGCCGTCGATCTCCCGGACACGTTCCTGGCTTTCCTTGTCGTCATAGGTGAAGACGTGGTCGACGGGCAGGATCAGGGTGCCGTTCAACAGCGGTTCGACCTGATGCGCGGCGCTCAGATCCTCTCCAGCGAGGTCTTGCGTGATCCAGATCCCAGTGGTCGAGTGCCGCTGCACGACCTCACCACTGGCGTCTGTCGGCTTCACATCGAAGGTAAATTCCAGCCCCACCGTCGCATGGCATGCCGATGCGTAGGTCTTGATCAACATGAGCCTGGGGAGATGTCCGATCGGGGCTTCCATCCGATCAATCCTGCGCATCGACAGGCCGGATATTTCGCTGAGCTCCGCCTTGCTGAGGCCTTGCGCCATCCGAACTTCGCGCAGCGCCAGGGCGATGCTCTGCTTCTCCTTATGGGCGTCGAGCAAGGCTGCCGCTTCCGGATGCGCGGCTCGGAAGCGTTGAAAGAACTCGTCTTCTTCATGTTCGTTGGTCATTCTTCCTTCCTTTCACCGGAGGTAATGTTGCTGTCGGGTGCTCAGCTGAGCATCGGCCGGCGTTCGAGCACTTCTGCGCGTTCAAGCAGTCGGATCACCGTGCGCAGGCTTGCCTGGCCTAGCATCTTCTCGGTCGCACTGAGGGCGCTATCCACCGCGGCGAGTGACGCTTCCGACAGGCCCCTCCGGCTTCCCTCTTGCTTTGCGAAGCTGCGCAGCTCGTTGACGGAAAGCGCGGGCAGATTCACCACGCTGCAACGGCTCAGCAGAGGGTCCGGCAATCGGTCGATGTTGTTCGCCAGCAGGATGAAGGACAGCCAGGACATGTCCAGCGTCACCCGGAAATAGGGGCAGCTCCAGGCCATGGCAGTCGAGCGTTCCAGCAGAGGCAACAGGGCGTCGGTCAAGCCATGTGTTGAACCCTTCGTCGAGGATTGGATACCCGCCTTTTCAACCTCGTCGATGATGATCAGCGGATTGCCGGTCAGTGAGTTCAGCACCGTCTCGAGAATCCGACCCGGACCGGCGCTGCCCCAACCGCGCTGAAGGCCTGCGATACCAAAGCTGGCACCTTCGCCGCTGGCATCAATCCGCAGGGATGGCACGTCAAGCAATTCGCCAAGACGGGTGGCCCATCGTGTCTTGCCGATCCCGGGCGGGCCGTTGAGGAGCATGGGCGGAAGTCGAAAGCCGATCTCACCATCGAATGCCGAACGCCGCATGGCATGCCAGACCAGTTCGGTGGCGGGCGCCATCCAGGGCATTTCCTGATGGAGCTGGGCCGCGATTTCGTCCGCCTGATCCTCGGACTGGATCGCAGTCAGGCGCACGCCCTGACGGAGGACGGAAAGCCGCTCGACCTCGTCGGGTTTGAGATGGCTCAGGCCACTTGCCGCTGCCCGCGCCGCGACGATGCGCCCGGCACGGGCCTTGATCTTGGCGACATCGGCCTTCGGCAGGCGTCCGCGGAAATTGTGCCGGGTGATCGCCATACGAAGCTGCTGGGATTCTGCATCGGCGCCCTCCGGGGGCGGATCGTCCGGGGGCGAGCGCAGCTTTCGCAGGTGCTCGACAAATCTGTCCTGCACATCGGCGATGGTTTCGTCGCTCGCGGCGAAACTGGCTTTGATGAAGGGAATGCGTGTCATGGCGGTCCTGATCTGAGCCCCGCAATGCCATGCCGCCGCGCAATCGCGATGAGACTTGCGAGAAGTGAAAGATTGGGACCCGGGTCGGTGAGGGCAGATGGCCCGCAAGACCGATCAGCGTCAAGGCTGACGGCAGTTCGCGGCGATGCGAAACCGGCCAGGCAATGTGAAATCGCCGAAGTCTGACAACTAATTGAAATTATTCAATTAAGAATAATCCTCTATGACCGATGGCAACATTATGCGTGCCAAAAAGGAAGAAAACCCGGCCGAATGGCAATTAATCGACTGCCGATACAAATCAAACCGTATCCAGATACAGCTCAATCGTCTCTTCATCTGTCAACTCGGCCATATAGTGCAGTTCCTGCCTTTTGGTCATCACGAAATTGTCTATCAGATGCTGGGGGAAGATGCGCTTTATATCGGGACAGGTGCTGAACGCCTCTATCGCCTCGGACCATGTGCCGGGTAGCTGGGAAAGGCCCTTATCATAGGCATTGCCTTCAAACGGCGGGATGGGTTCTGCCCTGTCCTCGATTCCATTCAGTGCGGCGCCGAGAATTGCGGCGATCATCAGGTAGGGGTTCACATCGCCGCCAGCCACGCGATGCTCAATCCGGCGTGCCTTCGGGCCAGAGGCCGGGATGCGGATTGCCGCGGTGCGATTTTCATAGGCCCAGCCGATTCCCGTTGGCGCATGCGCGTTCGGCACCAACCGGTCATAGCTGTTCTCATGCGGGGCGAATATCAGCGTGGATCCGGGCATGGCGCGCAGCAAACCGGCCACGGCATGGCGCAAGGTATCGGACCCCTTCGGCCCGCCATCATCGAAGACGTTCCGGCCATCGGCGTCCAGCAGCGAGAAATGCATATGCAATCCGGATCCCGACCAGACGTCATAGGGTTTTGCCATGAAGCTGGCGGCGAAGCCGAATTCGCGCGCTATCCCTTTGGTCAGGATTTTGAACAGCCATGCATCATCTGCCGCCTTCAGGGGATCGGCTTGGTGCATCATGTTGATTTCGAACTGGCCAAGTGCTGCTTCTGAAATCGCCGTGTCGGCGGGAATATCCATCGCTTCGCAGGCATCATAGAGGCGGGTGAAGAATTGATCAAACGCGTCCAGTGCGCGCAGGCTGAGCGTTTCGGCCCCGGTGCGGCGTTTGCCAGAGCGAGGGCTTGGCGGAACACGCAGCGTTTTGCCGGAATCGTCGATGACGAAGAATTCCATCTCGGTCGCGACAACAGGTGTCAGCCCGGCCGCCTTGTAGCGATCTACCACGCGGGCGAGTGCCTGCCTTGGATCACCCTCGTATGGGCGACCGTCGGAATGGAACATCCAGATCGGCAGCAGCGCGGATGGCGCCTCCAGCCAGGGCATGGGCATGAAGCCGCGCTCTGTCGGCATCAGAAGCCCGTCGGGATCGCCGGTTTCAAAGACGAGCGGACTGTCTTCGATATCCTCGCCCCATATATCCATGTTGAGCACGGAATAGGGAAATTTTGTCCCCTCGCTCAGCAGCTTTTCGGCAAAGCGGGCCGGAACCCTTTTGCCACGCGGAACGCCGTTGAGGTCAGCCGCCGCGACACGGATGGTGCGCACTTCGGGATGTTCGGAAAGCCAGTTCATCGGTTACCTGATCAGTTTCGGGCGGTATCTTGTCTTTTGCGTTGCACCCGGCAGGTGACGGTTGAGCCGCTTGTTAACGATGCCAAACAAACCGATCAGCACGAGTGTCAACAGGACGAAGTAAACCGCAACGATCGGATAGGCGACGAAGGGATTGAAGGTCTTGTCGGCGAAATAGTTCGCATAGTAAAGCCCGTCACCCTGTTGGGCGAAGGCAGGGAAGCTGGCGAAGAAAACCAGCGTGGTCGCGTGAAACAGAAATATCGCCTCATTCGTATAGGCCGGCCAGGCCAGACGCATCATGGTGGGCCAGACGACGCGCCTGAACTTGCGCCAGCCCGTCATACCGAAAGCGTCAGCAGCCTCGATGTCGCCTTTCGGCACGGATTGAAGCGCCCCATAGAAAATCTGTGCCGAATAGGCCGCGGTATTCAGCACCAGCACGATCAGCGCACCAGCCCATGCCTTGGTCAGCCAACCCGTGGCGATGGTGATACCAAACACCTCTATCCCCGCGCGTGGCAGCAGCACGAACAGTTGGTAGCCAAGGAAAAATTGTATGAATAACGGACTGCCGCGGAACAGAAAGATAAAGCCCTCCGCCGGCTTGCGGAGGAACGCGCTGTCTGACGCCTTCGCCATCGCGACGGCATTCGCAATGAAGAACCCGATGAGCAGCGCACACGCCCCGAAATAGATGTTCCACAACATCCCGGAACCGATCAGTACCACCTGCGAACACAGGTCGAAATCGGTACGCGGCAGCAGACGCTCACCAAAGCCGATAGAGCGAAAGGCATATTTCGTAATCGCCTCGGCGCAGAGCATCTGGCTCATGTCGCGGCCTTTCGCATCGCCTCACCCGCCATCGTCGCCTGACCAAGCGAAAGACGCCGGTTGACCCGGGCGAGAACGCGTTCTGATGTCCAGGTCATGAACAGGTAGAACACCAGAATTCCAAGGAAGTAATATAGCCGCCAGTCGGGATGCGGATAGGCGTATTGCTGCGTCTTGGAGGACCCTAGTTCCCTTGCCCAATAAACAATATCCTCGATCCCCAGAAGAAAAAGCAGTGGCGTTGCCTTGATCAGCACCATCCATAAATTCGACAGCCCCGGCACCGCATAGGACCACATTTGCGGTATCAGCACGCGCCGCGTCACCTGACGCTGGGACATGCCGTAGGCCTCAGCCGTTTCAAGCTGTGCGCGGGGAACGGAATTCATAGCGCCATACAGCACATTTGCCGCGAAGGCGCCGAAGACGATCGCAAAGGCCAGAACGGCAAGAAAGAAGCCATAGCTGTCATGGACCCATTCCGCGCTGCCAGAACGCGGAAGCTTCGCTTCGGAACAGACAAGGAAATCATTACCCTGCCTGACCGGGACAGAGGTATCGCAATAGACGCGGCTGCGCAGATATTCGAACAACTGGTCAAGCGCGATGGGCACGAACATGAAGAAGATGATGTCGGGTATACCGCGAACCATCGACGTATAGGTCTTACCGAACCATCGCAGGGGGGCAAAGCCTGAACGAGATGCCAATGCGCCGCCGAAGCCGAACAGCAACGCGACCGGTGCGGTAATGGCCAGCAAAAGAAGAACGGTGCCAAAGCTGGAATAAAAGCTGAGATGCGTGCCCGTCGTCAGATAACACGACAGCCATCGCAGCCCTTCCAGCGATTTGGGATCAGCGCAGTATTCGAACATCGCGAGATCACCCCGCCGCGCCAGGCGGCGGGGCGCCAATCATTAACCTTCGACCGGGGTAATCTGGGCGTCTTCCTTGCCGACGGCTTCACCGTCCGCGCCGAAATAAGTCGCGCCCTCGGCAAACCATTTCTCGATTAGCCCGTTAAGCGTGCCGTCGTCTTTCATCGAGGTGATGGCCGCATCCATCTTGTCGCGCAGCTCTGTATCGGACTGGCGCACGCCGACGCCGATGCCGCCACCCAGCGGAATATCCTCGCCAACCCATGCCAGCTCGCCGTTGGATTCGTTCACCGCAGGCGCGAGGAAGTCCTTGTCAGCAAAAACCGCATCGGCCTCACCATTGCGCACCGCTGCCAGAGTTTCATCCGGGGTCGCGAATTCCAGCAGGGTTGCCCCCGACTCTGCAACATGCGCGGCCTGAATAGTTGTCGTTTGTGCGGCAACAACAGCACCTTCGCCGATATTCGCATCAGCCGAAGTTGAGGCATAGGCCGAAGCGGCAGGCGGGAAATAGTTCTGCGTGAAGTCGATTTCCTGCTTACGCTCATCCGTGATCGACATGCCGGCCATGATGGCGTCATAGTTGGACGATTTCAGGTTCGGCAGGATCGAATCCCAGTCGTTATTGACCCAGACACATTCCAGCTCTGCCCGCTTGCAGATTTCATTGCCGACCTCGACGTCGAAACCATCCAGTTCACCGGCCTCGTTCACGAGGTTGTAGGGAGGGTAAGCGCCTTCGGTCGCAATCCGGATCGGATCTGCACTGGCAAAACCGGCGGTCAGCGCCAGAGTGGCTGTGGCAAGCAATAGCTTTCTCATTCTTTTCTCCTGTTGGTGAATCACACCGCCATAGTGGCGCTGAGGAATTGGCGCAGCCTGTCCGATTTCGGCGCGCCAAAGACCTGATCGGGCGGACCTTCTTCTTCGATCCTTCCCTGATGCAGGAATACGACATGATCACTGACATCGGCGGCAAGCTTCATGTCATGTGTCACGATGATCATGGTGCGATGTTCGGCAGCGAGGTCTTTTATGACCTTCACCACCTCTTGCTGTAGTTCAGGGTCAAGTGCGCTTGTCGGTTCATCGAAAAGCAGCGCCTTCGGCTCCATACACAGGGCGCGGGCGATGGCTGCACGCTGCTGCTGTCCGCCAGATAGTTGCGCGGGCCAGGCATCAGCCTTATCAGCGATGCCCACCTTGGCCAGCAGCTTGCGGGCACGTTCCTCGACCTGGGCCTCGGGCTGACCCAGCACTGTGATGGGTGATTCCATGACATTGCGCAGCACAGTCATATGCGCCCACAGGTTGAACTGCTGAAACACCATGGCCAGCTGCGTCCTGATGCGTGTCACCTGCACCGGGTCCGCGGGCCTGCGGGAAAGCCCCGCCCCCTTCCAGCGAACGGGCTCTTCCTGAAAATATATCTCGCCTTCCTGACTGTTTTCCAAAAGGTTGCAGCAGCGAAGCAATGTCGACTTGCCGGAACCTGAAGACCCGATAAGGCTGACGACATGACCGCGCGGCGCCGCCAGCGAGACACCTTTCAGCACCTCCAACTGTCCATAAGACTTGTGAAGGTCGCGAATTTCGATAACGGGTGTGGCGTTCGCGGTATCAGTCATGACGACGCATATCTGGCGCGATTTCATGGCGGATTGCAACGCCTTCGTGCGGGCAATACTCTGTCATCGAAAGAAAGCGATGGTGAATTATGCAGATCGGCATCCTGCAATGCGGGCAAGCGCCCGAGGCTCTGAAAGAACAGTCGGGTGATTATCCGGACATGTTTATACGTCTGCTTAGCGAAAGCGGCTTCGATTTTCGCAACTATCACGTTGAAGCGATGGAGTTTCCGGCCTCTGTCCACGAGGCCGACGGCTGGCTTCTGACCGGATCGCGACACGGCGCCTACGAAGCGCATGAGTTCATCCCACCGCTGGAGACGTTCATTCGCGATATCTACGCGGCAGCGGTCCCAATGGTCGGAATCTGTTTCGGCCATCAGATCATTGCGCAAGCGCTTGGCGGGAAAGTCGAAAAGTTCAAGGGTGGCTGGTCCGTCGGGGCGCAGGATTATAATTTTGCGGGCCAAACGCTGACGTTGAACGCTTGGCATCAGGATCAGGTCACGCGCCTACCCGAATCGGCGCGTGTGGTCGGCAAAAGCAGTTTCTGCGAAAATGCCGCGCTGATTTACCCCGGACGCGCCTTTACCGTTCAGCCACATCCTGAATTTCGCGATGAATTCGTAGAGGGGCTGATCAACACACGCGCCAAGGGCGTGGTCCCGGACGAATTGCTTGATACGGCACGCGAAAAAATGGGCGGCAAGCGCGACAGCGACATCATCGCGACGCAGATCGCTGATTTCTTCCGTTCCAATGTTGCGGATAGAAAAGGGGCGGCCTGATGTATTGCCCCGAAGCATTTGCAGAGAACCGGCCCGATGTGCTCTCGGCCTTTATACGGGCCAATCCGCTTGGCCTGCTCGTCACCGTCGGTGAAGACGGGCCAACCGCCAACTCGGTGCCGTTTGAGCTTGGCGAAGATGGCAAGCTGCGTGCCCACCTTGCCCGCGCCAACCCTCAGCTTGCAGAAGTTGACCGCGGCAACCCGATTCTGATCATTTTTCAGGGCGAGCAAAGCTATATCACGCCCAGCTGGTACGCGACCAAGCAGCAGACCGGAAAAGTCGTGCCAACTTGGAACTACCTGATGGTTCAGGTTCGCGGCACGGCGCAGACCGTTCGGGACCCGGAATGGCTGCGCAGGCAGATACGCGCACTGACACATCAAATGGAGCATGACCGCGCCGAGCCCTGGGCCGTTTCCGACGCACCGGATAAATTCATCGCGGCGCAACTTCGCGGGATTGTCGGCATAGAGATCTCGGTTTCGAGCATGACCGGAAAATGGAAAGCTGGGCAGAACCGGGTGGAAGCGGATCGAGAGGGCGTGGCTTCAGCGCTGTCGGCCACGCATCCCGTGCTGTCGGCGGCGACAATGGGGAAGAAATGAAACCGGATTGGCTGGAACAAGCACCGCAGGCCGCACAGGAATATGTGTCGGGTCGCCGCCTTGATGAGGTCGAATGCATCGTTGCCGACATCGCGGGGGTTGCGCGGGGCAAGGCAATGCCTGCCTCAAAATTCGCGCGGCAAGAGAAGTTTTATCTGCCCAACTCGATCTTCCTGCAGACGATCACCGGCGAATGGGCTGACAATCCCTCTGGCGCGTTTACCGAGCCGGATATGATTCTGACCCCGGATTACTCGACAACAACGGCGGCACCCTGGACCGCAGATTACACCTTGCAGGTGATCCACGACGTATTCGACCAGCAGGGCAAACTTGTGCCGGTGGCCCCACGAAACGTGCTGCGACGAGTGGTCAGCCTGTTCGAGGAAAAAGGCTGGCGCCCGATTGTCGCGCCCGAAATGGAATTCTTCCTTGTGGCGCGCAATACCGACCCGAACCAGCCGATCATACCGCCCATGGGTCGATCCGGACGGCGAGCGGCCGCAAAGCAGGCCTACTCGCTGTCTGCCGTTGACGAATATGGCAAGGTCATTGACGACATCTATGATTTTGCCGAGGCACAGGGCTTCGAGATTGACGGCATCCTTCAGGAAGGCGGCGCGGGTCAGGTCGAAATCAACCTTGCGCACGGCGATCCGGTGCGGCTTGCCGATGAAATCTTCTTCTTCAAGCGCCTGATCCGAGAGGCCGCCTTGCGCCATGACTGCTTTGCAACCTTCATGGCCAAACCGATTGAAGGAGAGCCGGGCAGCGCAATGCACATTCACCACTCTGTGGTGGATCTGAAAACGGGACAGAACATATTCTCGGATGACAAGGGCCGTGAGGCGCCGGAGTTCCTGCACTTCATCGCCGGAATGCAGAATCATCTTCCTGCCGCGGTAGCGCTGCTGGCACCCTACGTGAATTCCTATCGGCGCTATGTCCCGGATTTCGCGGCACCGATAAATCTGGAATGGGGGCGCGACAACCGCACGACGGGCCTGCGCGTTCCGATCTCGGGACCGGATGCGCGGCGCGTCGAAAACCGGCTGGCCGGGATGGACTGCAACCCGTATCTGGGTATCGCGGCCAGCCTTGCATGCGGATATCTGGGGCTGATCGAAAAGAACGATCCCCGCCCGGAATGCCTTGGCGATGCCTATATTTCGGAAGACGAGCTGCCGCTGACCCTTGGCGATGCACTGGACATCATGAGCGACAGCGAGCCTATGCGCGACGTTCTGGGCAATGAATTCGTCAATGTTTACGAATCCGTGAAGCGCAACGAATACAAGGAATTCCTGCAGGTCATCAGCCCGTGGGAACGCGAACACCTGCTGCTGAATGTCTGAACCGCCGGGATGGCTCGCATGAATCTGCTGTTTTCCAATGACAGGCGCGGCACCTATCCTCCTTCGCTTTATGCCGAACAGGTCACACCGCTGGCACCTTTTCCGGCGTTGAAGGGCGACATCAGGGCTGATGTCTGTGTCGTCGGCGGGGGTTATACAGGTCTGTCGGCTGCGCTGCATTTGGCCGAAGCGGGCTATGATGTCGCACTGCTGGAAGCCCACAGGGTCGGATTCGGTGCTTCGGGGCGAAACGGCGGTCAGCTGGGCTCTGGCCAACGGCTGGAGGTCGACGAGCTAGAGCGCATGGCCGGTCGGGACACCGCCCGCAAGCTCTGGGACATGGCTGAAGAGGCCAAGCGCTTGACGCGCGAGCTGGCCGCTCGCTCAGGGGTGGTCGTACATGACGGCGTGGCGCACGCGTTCCGGAAAGCGGACGAACTGGAACACGCCCGCGAAGAGATTGATCACCTTGCGCAACATTACGGCTATAGCAGCATCGAAGCGTTTGATCGCACCGATTTCCACGCAATTCTGCCATCCGACGCCTATTGCGGCGGCGTTCTTGATAATGGTGCCGGCCACCTGAATCCGCTTTCGCTTGCCCTCGGCATCGCGAATCTGGCGCACCAGGCTGGTGCGCGGATCTTCGAACTCAGTCATGTCGAGTCGGTCGAATTTGCCGAAATTGCCAGCGGCAAATCCACCGTTCATACCGCTGAGGGTCGCGTGGTTTGCGA
The DNA here is from genome assembly GCF_027913035.1 of Paracoccus albus. NCBI lineage: Bacteria > Pseudomonadati > Pseudomonadota > Alphaproteobacteria > Rhodobacterales > Paracoccaceae > Paracoccus > Paracoccus albus. Next base: position 213,968 of record NZ_CP115775.1, on the reverse strand, counting down.
CTTAGTCGTGCTGGGCGCGAATGGCTATCTCGGCGATCTGTCGCGCGACGTGGCAGCCCGCGTCATGCCGATCAACAACTTCATTGCCGCCACGGAGCCGCTCGGCCCACGAGCGGCAGAGGTGCTGACACGAAATATCGCGGTGCATGATACAAAATTCGTCGTGAACTATTGGCGCATCGACGATGAAGGACGCCTTGTTTTCGGTGGCGGGGAAAATGTCAGCTATCGCTTCCCCAAGGATATCGGCGCGAAAGTCCGCAAACCGTTGTCGAGGATTTACCCCGCACTGGCAGATATTCCCTTCACGCATTGCTGGGGCGGGACATTGGCAATTACCATGAACCGGATGCCCTGCTTCATGCGGCCCGCACCGAACGCACTGTCAGCCAGCGGTTTTTCCGGGCACGGCCTCGCGCTGTCGACACTGGCGGGCAAGCAGATGGCAGATGCCATCGCAGGACAGGCCGACGGTTTCAATACGATGGCAGCCCTGCCCTCGCCACGCTTTCCGGGCGGTCAGTATCTTCGCTGGCCGCTGTTGGTCGCGGGCATGAGCTGGTACGCAATGCGTGACAGGCTGGGGATATAAGCAAACCGCAAGCAATCGTATCTTAGTCGAGACGCGGAAACTCTATCTTCGGACAGCGATCCTGCACGACTGTTATACCCTTCGCCTCTGCCTTGGCTGCGGCTTCGGGATGGTTGACGCCAAGCTGCATCCATATGGTCCGCAGATCGGGCAACGCACTTAACGCTTCATCCACGATTTCCGGAACGGCTTCCGAGCGCCTGAAGATATCAACCATATCCACCCCGGCGTCCGCCGGAATAGAGGACAGATCGCGATAGACCGGCTCTCCCAGAATTTCCTTGCCTTCGTGGCCCGGATTTACCGGAATGATCCTGTACCCACGCGCCTGCAGAAATCGGGCAACGCCCCAGCTTGGACGGTCCTGATTGGGCGACAATCCGACCACTGCTATGGTGCGGGCATTGTCCTTGATCTGACGCATGGTGTCGGCTTCGGTCATTCTGCTCTCCTTCGCGCGTAACCTTTCATAGAAAAAGCGCCCGGTCCATATGGCCGGGCGCAAGTCGCGGAACGAGGGACAGTGATCTGGACGCGGCCGTTCCGTGGCAGCGCGTCCATCGCTTCAATATGGGAACCGATTCGGATATTCCAAGTACCATCGCGCTTTCGTGAATTCGTCCGAGTCAACCGTCCGAACTGACGCGCACCCACATATTTTTGGCTTTCATCAGCAACTGGCGCGGATTTTCGATCAACTGCTGTCGCCGCGATTCCGAGCCGACCAGATACACTCTTTGGCCGATGATCACAAAAAGACGCGGATCGCCAGGCTCCGGCCGACCCTCGGATAGCGCCACGACACATAGCCCATCAAAACCGGGCGTATAGGCACGCGGGTTTGCCTCAAACAGGGCGCGATTCTCTTCGGAAACGAAATGATATTGCTTGCCGCGCCAGCTTGTCGAGATATCCCCCCGCCCCTCTATCGCGGCATCCCTGGTGACATAGGCGACCGGGTCATATCCGCCAAGCGCCCAGCCATCTGCAAATGCAGGCAGTGGCAATGACATCAAGGTGGCAGCGGCAAGGGATCTAAGTCGGATAAGCTTCATGGCACAGCACAATTATGAAGCATAGAAATGGCATCGCAGCGGCAATGTGTCCATGATTCGACAATAAGCCTCAAGGCGTTGTGAAACGTTGTGCGGCGGCATAAAGCGAAATTGCCGCCGCATTCGACACATTCAGCGACCCGAACTGACCGGCGAACGGAATTCTGGCGATATAGTCGCAGGTTTCCCGCGTTTTCTCGCGCAGCCCCGGACCTTCCGCGCCCAGCACAAGACAAACCGGCCGTCCCTCTACACACTCTAACACCGCATCAATCGGATCTGCCGATTCCCCTGCAAGTCCGATGATAACAAAACCGGCTTGTTTCAACTGAATCAAGGCGTCGGCAAGGTTACCAATGCGCAGATAGGGCTGACGCTCCAACGCGCCGGATGCCGTCTTGGCAAGCGCCCCCGTCTCTGGCGCTGCATGACGGGCCGGTGCGATCACCGCCCGCGCCCCGAAAACCTCGGCCGAACGCAAAATTGCGCCGACATTGTGCGGATCCGTCACCCGGTCGAGCGCCACGACCAGCGGAAGGCCCTCAGCAGAAACGGCAATATCGACAACGCTGCCCCATGCCAGCGGTTTGACCTCCAACGCGCATCCCTGATGCACGCTGTCGGGCGGCAAGCCGACAACCTTGTCGAACACACGCGCATCGGTGATCTCCGCCTCCATGCCGGCCGTGTCGCCCAGACGATCAAGGGCGTTCTGGGTCACCACGAGGCGCAATTTCTCGCGCGAGGTGTTCTGCAGGGCGTCGCGAACAGCGTGCAGGCCAAACAGCCAGATCGTCTCTGCCGCCGACGCCTTCTTGGCGCGTTCCTTAGCGATAACCCAATCCGGTTTACGGTTTCTGCGTTCAGCCATCATTTTCCCCTTTGCGCGGTTCTTCTGCGCCAACAGACCCTGACAGTGCAAGCCCGTTGCAGAATTGGCCCAATTCCTGCTTGACGACCCCGCCCGGCCCGCTTATTCCACGCCCCACGCCGAAGGCTCGGCGGGCGACGTGCTGCAAGGTGCGGCAGCGGACTGTAACTCCGCCGGGGAGACCCATGCCTGGTTCGATTCCAGGGTCGCCCACCATTTATCACTGATAATCAATTAGATCGGGTGGCCGATTTGAGCATTCATGGTTTTGAAGCTCCTCAGAAACCGTTAAAAGCATAGGCAGTCAACGGTAGCAATGTGATTGAGATCAGGTAAGTCTTTGGGCAAGGAACAACTAACCGAAGAGCAAAAAGCGGCCCGCCGCGCCAAAAATGCAGCAAATCGTGCCCGAAGGGAAGCAAACGCCGTAGCAAGGCAAGAACGGCAAGCGCGGAATAAGCAGTCCAAAACGTCGCCCAAGACAAAGAAATCGGATCCTGCGTCGCAATCGAAGCCGAAAAATGCTGCTGCTAAGCACGAAAAGCGCCAGGTGGTCATCAAGCCACCGCCGATTCCGGCACCAGCGGACATATATGACATAAGACCCGGCCCACCCGAGCACTATAACATTCTGCTGGTCGCTCAAGCCGGGCGGTTGGAATACGAAACGGTCCTATTTGTCGAATCTTTGCGCCAGAATGCGCCTGATTGGCACGGACGGCTTATCATTGCAGAACCTCTTCCAGAACATGCCTGGGGCGGTCACCACGTCCGAATCGCGGATGAAACGCGTACCATTCTACAGTCGCGTGGCGCCGAGGTTGTTCCGTTCACAGCCCGTAATTTCGGCGCCGCTTACCCGAACGGAAATAAAATCGAGGCTCTGTCGCTCCTGCCCGAGAACGAAGACTTCGTTTTCTTCGACAGCGACACGCTGGTGACGGGCCCGATCGAGGCGATCAGCATAGATTTCTCTCGTCCCTCGGCATCAATGCGCCGGGAAGGCACCTGGCCGGTTCCGCCTCTTTATGGGCCGGGCTTCAACGAAATCTGGCAATCTCTCTATGATCGATTTGATTTGGATTTTGCCATTACGCTGGACCAGGACCAGCCGGAAGAGCACTGGGAGCGCTTTCTGTATTTCAACGCCGGTTGGTTCTTCGGCAGCGACCCCGCCCTATTCGGTAAGCGGTTTCTGGAATGGGCGCTCGCAATCCGTGACGAACCCGGCGACGCGCTCGCATCGCAAGAGCTTTATCCTTGGCTAGATCAGATCGTATTGCCCCTGGTGATTCACAGCCTTGGCGGTGGACGGCCCGGCCCGGAACTGGACGGGCTGGATGGCGACATGACATGTCATTGGCGCAAACTGCCTCTGCTGTATGCACGGGAAAGCGATGCTGCCGTCGATGCACTGGAACGCGCGGCATCCGCGCCCGACGTCGCGGCATTGCTGCACCGGTGGGAACCTGCATTTCACCTGATCCTGCAGGGGAACGGTCGTTCGGCATTGCGACCGTCAATCGACCGCAACCGGCTGCCGCCAAGCGAACAACCTCTGCGTCAAAAGATCAAGCGTTCCGGCTGGTGGCTTGTCTGAGCGGATAGCTTCCAGATCGAAATGGTCGCGCTCGATGATACTCGCCAACCAACTTTCCCCGGCGCAAATTTGCGACCATACAGCGATATCAGCGCCTCATCGAATTGGCCCTGACCCTACCGTAGCTTATCTTATTCATCTTTTTGTATCCGGTCCATTTTAGTTCCCGTGGCCGGTCGCCGACTTTTTCCCTCTCTGCTGTTTGCACCTGAACCACAAAGCCATTCGCAGCGGCTTGCCTACTGGGTGGAGCGCGCGACCTTCAACTTCACGTCCCGGCCATGCTTGACAGACCATGACTGCGCGCCTTCTTCGCGGTCTGGATCAGACATCAGGGCAGCGAAGGGACGGGCCTGGCCGGGCGCAGTCAATAAGGGCCGATACCCTTCGTCGATATCACACGTTCTTCAATCGCTGGCATCATCTTTTTCCGAAGGTTGCAATCCGCCGCCTGAAAGAGCTTGCGGCAAAGCTGGACCGTGATTTGCTTGGGTCTGCGGCCCGGCGTCGAACTGTGACCGGGCTGCTGGACGGCACGTCCCAAAAGTAAAAAGGCCCCGCAAATTGCGGGACCCTTGCAGCGCTTAACTGCCCGACAATGCCGCATCACATCGGGCGCAGGTGCCGGGATGCGAATGCGTGCCGACATCGGGTAGGATCTTCCAGCAGCGTTCGCATTTCTTGCCCTCGGCGAGTTCGAATACCACACCGACGCCTTCGATATCAGGCATCCGGAATGCCTCTGCCGGGATCGGATCAGCTGTCAGCGACAGATCCGACGTAATACAGATATCGGCGAAATTCACCGATTTCAGCGCCTTCAGCATTTCTTCATCGCGGACATGGACAATCGGCGCGGCCTCAAGGCTGGCACCAATGGTCTTGTCGGTCCGCTTGACCTCAAGCGCCGCCGTCACTGCGCGGCGCGCGCGGCGCACGCCGTCCCATTTCGCGGCCAGCGGTTCGTTCAGCCAATCCGCCGGGGTTTCAGGGAAATCGTGCAGATGGACGCTGTCATCCTCGGACGGGAAGCGCGACAGCCAGACATCCTCCATCGTGAAGGGCAGGATCGGGGCAAGCCACGTGACAAGCCGATGGAACAACAGATCCAGAACCGTCCGCGCGGACCGGCGGCGCAGGCTGTCCGCCCCGTCGCAGTAAAGCGCGTCCTTGCGGATGTCGAAATAGAAGCTGGACAGATCCACCGTCGCGAACTGGAACAGCGCCTGGAACACGCCTTGGAAGTCATAGGCGTCATAGCCCTGCCGGACCTTGTGATCCAGTTGTGCAAGGCGGTGCAGCACCCATTGCTCCAGTTCCGGCATCTCCTCAGGCGCGACCTTTTCGGCATCGCTGAACCCGGACAAGTTCCCCAGCATAAAGCGCAGCGTATTGCGCAGCCGGCGATAGCTGTCGGCGGTGCCTTTCAGGATCTCCGGCCCGATGCGCTGATCGGCGGTATAGTCCACCTGCGCCACCCAGAGCCTCAGGATATCCGCACCATATTGCTTGATGACCTCGGCGGGCACGATCGTATTGCCCAGCGATTTGGACATTTTCATGCCCTTCTCGTCCAGCGTGAAGCCATGGGTCAGCACGCCGCGATAGGGCGCGCGGCCCTTGGTCGCCGATGCCTGCAACAGCGAGGAATGGAACCAGCCGCGATGCTGATCGGTGCCTTCCAGATACAGATCCGCTATCCCGTCGGAAGAGCCATCTTCGCGGTCGCGGATCACGAAAGCATGGGTCGAACCAGAGTCGAACCACACATCCAGCACGTCCATGACCTGTTCGTAATCGTCCGGGTTGACGACCCCGTCCAGCATCTTTTCCTTGAACCCATCGCGATACCAGACATCCGCGCCTTCAGCCTCAAACGCTTCGACGATGCGTTTATTGACCTGTGGATCGCGCAGCAGGAAATCGTCATCGGTGGGCTTGGCGCCTTTCCGGACAAAGGTCGTCAGCGGCACACCCCAGGCGCGTTGCCGCGACAGCACCCAGTCGGGCCGGTTTTCCACCATGGAAAAGATACGGTTGCGCCCGGTCTTCGGCGTCCATTTCACCAGATCGTCGATGCTGGTCAGCGCCCGCTGACGGATGGTCTTGCCATATTCGTCCATGCCATCGTCCAGGTCCTTGTCGATGGCAGCAAACCATTGCGGCGTGTTGCGATAGATCAGCGGCGCTTTTGAGCGCCAGCTATGCGGATAGCTGTGCTTGATCTTGCCCTTGGCCAGCAGCTTGCCCGCCCATGCGAGGTTCTTGATGACGCTGACATTGGCCGGGCCATCCTTGCCATCGGGCTGGACGATCGCCTCACCTCCGAAGATCGGAAGGTCCGGGCGATAAGAGCCGTCGGGTTCGACATTATAGGTCATTGGCAGGCCATATTTCAGGCCAAGCTGATAGTCATCATCACCGTGGCTCGGCGCAGTATGGACAAAGCCGGTGCCTGCGTCGTCAGTGACATGATCGCCTGGGAGCATGGGGACATCGTAGTCCCATTCGCCATTTGCCGCTTCGACGCCGCGAAGAGGGTGGGCAAGGGTCAAGCCGTCAAGGTCATCCGGGGTGACGTCACCAACCCGCTTATGGCTCTCGACTTTGGCCGCCTGCATCACGCTTTCGGCCAATGCGTCGGCCAGAACCAGCACTTCCCCCGGCTTTGCAGTCGCATTCTCAGCCACCGCATCAACCCTATACAGGCCATAGCTGATCTCAGGATTGAACGCGACGGCCCGGTTCTGCGGGATGGTCCAGGGCGTCGTGGTCCAGATTACAACACTGGCGCCCTTCTCTTTCACAAAAATACCCTGCGACGTCAAAACCGGGAATCGCACCCAGATCGTATGGCTTGTATGGTCGTGATATTCGACCTCTGCCTCGGCCAATGCCGTCTTTTCTACCGGCGACCACATCACGGGCTTCGAGCCCTGATAAAGCGAGCCGTTCATCAGAAGTTTCATGAACTCCTCGGCGATGACGGCCTCGGCGTGGTAGTTCATCGTCAGATAAGGGTCGTCCCATTTGCCGGTGACGCCAAGGCGTTTGAACTCATCCCGCTGGATATCGACCCATTTGTCGGCAAAGCGGCGGCATTCCTGACGGAATTCGACCGTATCGACGGCATCCTTGTCGAGACCCTTCTGGCGATACTGTTCCTCGATCTTCCATTCGATGGGCAGGCCGTGGCAGTCCCAGCCGGGGACATAACGCGCATCGCGGCCCATCATCTGCTGAGAGCGGGTGATGAAATCCTTCAGCACCTTGTTCAGCGCGTGGCCGATATGCAGGTTGCCATTCGCATAGGGGGGGCCGTCATGCAGGATAAAGGGCTTGCGGCCCTCTGCCCTGCCGCGCAGCGTGTCATAGATGTTCAGCCGCGCCCAACGCTCCAGCCATTCCGGCTCGCGCTGCGGCAGTCCGGCGCGCATGGGAAAGTCGGTTTCGGGCAGGAAAACGGTGTCGCGGTAGTCGGGGGTATCGCTCATCGGCGGGAATCCTTCGGGTCTGAAAAAAGCATACGAAATCCCGGCGGCGCGGAACCCCTACGCCGCCGGGCGGATAATTCGTATGATCCGGCCCGTTCTGAACATGGGGGCTATATAAAAAGGGCAGGCCGGGGCTGCAAGCGGGGTTGGCTTGATGGACGGGCTTAACTATCTGCAAAAGCAAGTATCCCAGAGGACCGCCCGATGACGCCCCTCGCCCCCGCCCGTTTTGACACGGCCCGCGAACATGAGGTCAGCCGCTTCGTGCAGCAGCGCTATGGGCTGATGGGGACGCTGCGCCTGCATCGTGAGGCGCTTGGCTGGGACCTGTTGCGGGCACCGCTAAACGTGATGCTTTCGCCTGTTTTTCTGATCACAAAGCTACTGGCATGGCTGCTGACGCGGCTGGGTGCCACGCGCGCCGGGGCTTGGCTGGGCAGTCGCAAGATTTTCCTGACCTCGGATGTGGCGCGGCAGGTGGAAGCCGATCTGGCCGCGCTGATCGCCCGGCTGGACGAACGCGGTGTCGGCCCCAAGGCCCCGCCCGAGGTCGTGCGCCACGCCATTTCCGCCCATGCCGATACGCGAAACGCGGTGGCAGAGATCACCACATCGCTACTGGTCTTTATCCTCGGTTTTGCGCTGTTCAAACGTGCGACGCCGGGGCTGATCTCTCTGGCCGGGCCGCTGGCAGAGTTCCGGGCCCATGGCTCTGCCGTTCGGGATTTCTGGCTGGGCGACCGGTTGGGCAGCGTCTGGTATTGGGCTTTCCCGGTCGAGCTGTCGCCCTGGCAGGTCATCGCGACCGGCGTCGTGCTGGCCATCATAGCCTCGCTGGTGACGACCTTTGCCGGGCTGATCGCCGATCCGGTGCAGCTTGCGATCGGCACCCATCGTCGCCGGCTGATGCGTATGCTGGAACGGTTGGACCGAAGCGATGCGACCCCCGGATCGGGGCTGGAGCGTGAACACCTGCTGGCCCGTGCGGGCGATCTGTCCGACGCCGCGCTGAGCCTGTGGCGCTTTTGGCGTTAGCAAAAACCCGCGCCAGACGTGTGGCTATCCCCGTCCGCGATAGGTGTCGACGCCCTGATCGGGCAGCCAGACGCCTTCGGGGACCGGGCCTGTCTGCCAGAACACGTCGATGGGCATCCCGCCGCGCGGATACCAGTAACCACCGATCCGCAGCCATTGCGGGGCAAGGGTTTCGACCAGCCGCTTACCGATGCTGACCGTGCAATCCTCATGGAACGCGCCGTGATTGCGGAACGATCCGAGATACAGTTTCAGCGATTTCGATTCGACCAGCCAGTCGCCGGGCAGATAATCAATGACCAAGTGCGCGAAATCTGGCTGGCCGGTCATCGGACACAGGCTGGTGAATTCGGGCTGGGTGAAGCGAACGACATAGGCCTCGCCCGCCTGCGGATTGGGGACGCGCTCCAGCACGGCCTCATCGGGATTGGTCGGCAGTTTCGTATCCTGACCAAGCTGAGTCAGATTATCGGTGTAATGAGGCATAGAGGCTCCTGTTTTGTCCGGGTGGGCTGCGACCGGCTGTGGCGGGCTTACCAGCAGGCCGGGCCAGGGTCAAAGCCGGGGTTGATTCAGCCGATTTGTTAGCGTTAACAATACAGCATTTACTGAGGAAAAGGGATCAGATCATGTATGTCGCACCGAAGGAAAGCGTGAATGGCGGCGTCTGGCTGCGGTTGCTGGCGGCCTTCCTGATCACCGCGATGTCGGCCATGATCCGCGAAGCATCCGATGAGGCAACGCTGGGCCAGATCATCTTCTGGCGATCGGCCATCGCGATCATTCCGATCTGTATTTATATGGCGATCCGAGGCGATTTTCCGGCCGCGCTCTACACAAGTCGCCCCGGCGCACATTTTCTGCGCGGCGCACTTGGCGCAGCGGCCATGGCATTTTCCTTCATCTCATTGGCCTATCTGCCAGTCGCCTATGCCGAAGCGCTTGGCTTTCTTGGCCCGGTCCTCACCCTGCCCATCGCCGCGATCTTTCTGGGAGAGCGGATCACGCTTTGGCTGATCGCCGCCGTCACGCTTGGATTTGCGGGTGTCATCGCGATTCTCTGGCAGGGGATGACCATGCCCGGAGAGGGCGCGCTGATCGGGATCGCCGCCGGGCTGGGATTCGCCGGTCTGGTGGCGGTCTACCGGGTCTATGTGAAGACGATGACCCGCACGGAAAGTGCGGCGACGATCTCTTTCTATTTCGCGCTGTTCACCACCTTTGTCGGGCTGGCAACGATTCCATTCGGATGGAACAGTCTGGATCTTTACGCGACATCGGTCCTGATCGGTGCCGGGCTTCTGGGCGGGCTCGCCCATATCGCCGCGACCGAATCCATGGCGCGGGCGCCGGTTTCTGTCCTTGCGCCGTTTGAGTTCACCGGGCTGGTCTGGGCGGTCGTGTTCGATTTCATGCTGTTTTCCACCCTGCCCGGCCTGCCCGGCTGGATCGGCATTATCGCGATCACGCTTGCCGGGCTGATGGTCATCATCCCGCCAGAGCGTCTGTTCAGATCACGGCTGACGATCTGACTGCGACACTACCGCACCTTGCGCACCTGATGCGGCGGGCGCATTTAGGCTGCATGAGCATTCCGCCACGCATCGAGTTGACCCCTGACCAGATCGACCGCGTCGTAAAGGTCTTTTACGCCGCGATCCGCAGGCATGAGGTGCTTGGACCGGTCTTTGCCAATCATGTCACTGACTGGCCCGCGCATGAAGAGAAGATCGCCCGCTTCTGGCGCAATACGATTCTGTTTGAACGCAGCTATGACGGCAATCCGATGCGCACCCATATTCAGGCGGGTGACGTGCAGGCTGCACATTTCCCCGTTTGGCTGGCGCTGTTTGACGAAACCCTGCGCCGCACCCTGCCCGAAGATCTCGCCGCGGCGTGGTCGGCACTGGCGCATCGGATCGGGGCTGGCCTGCGCATGGGGGTGGAGGATATTCGCGAACGTCGCCCCGGCCCGCCGACCTTGCGCTGAGGGCGGATACAAGTCAAAACAAAAGGCGAACATTCAAAGGATTCGTCATGAAAATCGACTATATTGAATTCTCGTCTCCAAAGATGGCGGAAACGAAGGCCTTCTTCGCCGATGCCTTCGGGTGGACCTTCAACGATTACGGCCCCGAATATCAGGAACTGGCGGATGCCGGGATCTCTGGCGGCATATCGGCCGGAGAGTTGGTGCCGCCACTGGTCGTATTAAAGGCCGATGATCTTGAGGCCGCGTTTGCCAAGGTAGAAAGCGCCGGGGCAGAAATCATCAAACCGATTTTCTCCTTCCCCGGTGGCCGACGCTTCGAATTTCGTGAGCCCGGCGGGACAGCAATGGCGGTCTGGACCGAGGCCTAACCGCGCCGCTGCCGCTTCGCCTTCTTCGCTGCCGCCTTGGCCTTTGCCTTAACTTGGGCTGGCCGCCGCCGTGCCGAGCGCCCCCGCTTGGTCTTAGGACCCTGCACAACCGTCGCCCCCTCAAGCTCCAGCAGTTCGAGGACCAGCCCGCCGGTCAAGGGCGACGCTTCGGCAAGGCGGACAGTGACACGTTGGCCGATGCCGATTTCTACGCCGGTTTCCGAACCCACCAATGTTTGCGCATCGCGGTCGAAGTGGAAATACTCATTTCCGATTTCGCGAATGGGCAGCAGCCCGTCTGCGCCTGTCCCGTCCAGTTTCACGAAAGCACCGAACTTCTGCACCCCACTGATACGCCCGGTCATTTCTGAACCGACCCGCTCGGCAAGATATGCCGCCAGATAGCGGTCTGTGGTGTCGCGCTCTGCCTCCATGCTGCGGCGTTCTGTCGTTGAGATCTGATTCGCGGTTTCAGACAGGTTGTCGATATCCCATTGCGACAAGCCATCATCGCCCCAGCCATGGCCTGAAATAAGCGCCCGGTGAACGATCAGGTCGGAATACCGCCGGATCGGGCTGGTGAAATGTGCATAGTTTTTCAGGGCAAGTCCAAAATGCCCGAAATTCTCGGGATTATAATATGCTTGGGTCATCGAACGCAGGGTCGAGATATTTATCAGCTCGTCAAAATCCGTGCCTGCTGCCTGCGATAAAAGCCGGTTGAGTTGGGATGTATGCAGCACCTGGCCCTTTGCCAGTGCAAAGCCGGACGCTTGCGCGACCTCTCGCAATGCCTCCATTTTTTCTGCCGACGGTTCTTCGTGCACGCGAAACAGAAGAGGACGCTTCAGGCGGGTCAGCTCTTCGGCTGCGGCGACATTGGCCAGGACCATGAATTCTTCAATCAGCTTATGTGCGTCAAAGCGGTCCTTGAAATTGACCGACCGAACCCTGCCATCATCATCCAGAACAATCTGACGCTCTGGCAGGTCGAGATCCAGCGGCTGCCGCTTGCGGCGAGCCGCCTTCAACAGTTCATATGCCTGCATAAGCGGTTTCAGTGCGGTTTCCAGCAGAGGTTCTGTCGCTTCGTCTGGCCGCCCATCGAATGCAGATTGCGCCTGCTCATAGCTCAGGCTCGCGAGCGAGCGCATCATACCGCGATGGAATTTCTGGCCGATCTTATTGCCCTGCGCGTCAATGCGCATCCGGACTGCAATGACGGCACGGTCGACATCCTCGTGCAGGCTGCACAGATCCGCCGACAGGATATCGGGCAACATCGGGACAACCCGATCCGGGAAATAGGTGGAGTTCCCGCGCTTTCTCGCCTCTCGGTCCAGGGCGCTGCCGGGCGTGACGTAATGCGCCACATCCGCAATCGCGACCCATAGAATCATGCCGCCGGGGTTCTTCGGATCGGTGTCGGGAATGGCCGCAACCGCGTCATCTCGGTCACGCGCATCAGCAGGGTCTATGGTCAGCAGCGGGATATCGCGAAGGTCTTCACGACCTTTCATACCTGCGGGCTTTTTCGAATCCGCCTCTGCAATGACCTCATCCGGAAAGTCGTCGGGAATATTGTGCTGATGAATGGCTATCAGGCTGACGGCCTTGGGTGCCGATGGATCACCCAGCCTGTCAATGATGCGCGCCTGCGGCAGGCCCATGCGCCCCTTGGGACCGGCCTGCTCTGCCTCGACCAGCTCACCATCCTGCGCGCCCTGCGCGTCGCCATCACGGACTCGCCATTCACGATCGGCGCCCTTGTCGATCGGCACGATGCGCCCGCCCTCTGCCGCCTTACGGTAGATGCCGACGATCTTGTGTTTCGTCTCTCCGATCTTGCGGATCAGCCGCGCTATATAGTCGTGATCTTCATCCCTTTCTTCGATCAACCGGCCCAGAAAGCGGTCGCCTTCGCCAAGGGCGGGATCGGCGTCCCTTGGACGGTAGAGGATGCGCGGCACTGGCCCGTCGCCCCGAAATTCCATCGGGCGTGCGAACAGATCGCCATTTGAATCCGGCGCAAGAAGCTTGAGGACCGTGACCGGCGGAAGATGTTCGGCATCGCGATAGGTCTTGCGGCGACGCTCAAGTCTGCCTTCCTCGGCCAGTTCTTTCAGCATACGCTTCAGTTCGATCTTCTCTTGCCCCTTGACTGAAAAGGCTTTGGAAATGTCGCGCTTCGACGCCGCGTCGGGGTGCTCGGCCACCCAATCCAGAATCTGTTGCTTTGTCGGCAATGCCATGACGGCCCTTTCCCCGACTGCAAGGCCGGTATCTTTCCCGAAACAATACGCTTGCCGCGCTACAGTTCCAGAACCATGTCCCGATGCGGAATGCCAGCATCCAGATATTCGGGACCATAGGCGCTGAAACCAAGCTTTTCGTAAAAGGGCAGCGCATAGGATTGCGAGGACAGTTTGGCGAAGCGGGCACCGTCATTGCGTAACGCCTCAAGTGCTGCGCGCATGATCGCGGCACCTGCGCCGGTTCCGCGCGCCTCGCGCAGCACACAAACACGCCCGATCTTGCCCGTGTCGCCGTCCCGAAACATCCGGGCGGTGGCAACGGGGCGGTGATCAAGCCAACCCAACAGGTGAATAGCATTGGCGTCGCGCCCGTCCCATTCTTCCGCTTCGGAAACGCCCTGCTCTTCGATGAAGACGCGTCGCCGCAATTGCCGGCACGCTTCCAGATCCGTGGTCAGTTCGATCCTCATGCGAAGTATTCCTGCAGAATCTTGCTGTAGACCCGCTGCAATGCGCGCACTTCATCTGCGGGGACACGTTCATCAACCTCATGCATGAAGCGGCCAACAAGCCCGAATTCCACGACCGGGCAGTGATCTTTGACGAAACGGGCGTCCGAGGTCCCGCCAGATGTAGACAGCTCTGGCGTCAGGCCGGTTTCGGCTTCGACGACATTACGCACCATATCCACGAAAGGTCCGGGCGCCGTCAGAAAGCTTTCTGCACCGACATCAGGTGTCAGCAGAATAGCCACACCCGTCTCTGCGCTGATTGCCGCGGCGCGCTGCTGCATATCGGCGTCGATCGAGTCAGGGGTGTGCAGATCGTTGAAGCGTATATTGAACGTCGCCGTCGCGACTTCGGGCACGACATTGCTTGCCGGGTTGTCGCAATCAATCGTCGTGACCTGCAGGCTGGACGCCCCGAAATGTTCGGACCCCTCGTCCAGCGGGTTCGAAGCCAGCCCATCCAGAAACCAGCACAGCGCGTGCAGCGGATTGCGCACGCGATGCGGATAGGCGACATGACCCTGAACGCCGCGCGCGCTTACGCGATAGGTGACAGAGCCGCGACGACCTATCTTCATCATCTCCCCGAAGTTTTCGGGGTTCGAGGGCTCGCCCACCAGGCAGACCGACATCGCCTCTCCTTCCTGCGCCATCCAGTCGAGCAATGCGACCGTGCCGTCGCGGGCGGGGCCTTCTTCGTCCCCGGTGATGGTCAGGATTATCGCGCCGTCAGGCGGGGTCTGGCTGACGAAATCAATCGCTGCCGCAGCAAAGGCTGCGACGCCTGATTTCATGTCAGTCGCGCCGCGCCCCCAGATCATGCCGTCGTCATCGACATGCCCGGAAAATGGCGGATGGGTCCAGCTTGCGGTGTCCCCCGGCGGCACGACATCAACGTGACCGTTGAAGCCGAACGTGCGCGCCGCCCCCTTGGCACCCCATCGCGCAAAAAGGTTGGGTGTCCCGTTTCTGTCGACGCGCTGACATTCAAAGCCGCCTGCGGTCAGGACGCTGCTGAGAAGTGTCAGCGCGCCAGCCTCTTGCGGTGTAACCGATGGGCAGCGTATCAGGTCGGCGGTCAGCTTGGCGGCATCGGTCATCGTTTACTCCTGTTGCAGTAAACACCTAGCCGTCAGAGGCCAGAATATCCAGTCCGCGCCGCACAAGGTTCAACCCGCTGAGCACAAGCAGAATCTGCGTCCAGCGACGGAACTGCGCGATATCCAGACGGTCATGAACCCACAGTCCGCAGAACACGCCTGCAAGGCCGGGTATGACCAGCACTGCAGATAGCGGAAGGGTCGTCGCATTCAGCACACCCGAGAACAGATGCGCAACGGTCAGGATGATGGCGCCCAACAGAAACACGACGCCCTGAACCCGCATCTGGTCCTGTTTCGAAACGTTGATAGACAGCAGGTAAACGATCAGCGGCGGACCCCAAATGCCAGAGATGCCGCCGTAAAGCCCGCCGATAATGCCGGTGACAATCTCAAACCGACGTTCCCTTCCGACATCCAGCTTCATCGACCGGCCCGATAGCTGCCACAGCGCATATCCGGTGATCGGAATGCCAAGCAACAGGTACATCAATCCCTGCGGCACCACCGGCACAAAGGGCGCAGAAACCAGAATGAAGATCGCGACCATCGCGATATGCCATCTGAACCGCTTGACCGATCCCCATGCCGCACCCAGCCCCTGCCGTCCGGCCTGCACGACATTGGTCACCAGCGTCGGCAGAATCAGCGCAGCCAGTGCCTGCTCCGGCGAGAGAACTGATGCGAAAGCCGACATCATGATCATCGGCATTGCAAAACCGACAGCGCCTTTCACAAAACCTGCGAAAAGCGTCACCAGAAAGACAAACATGAATATCGAAGGATCAAGCCCGAACATGAAGCGGAGACTAGCGCCGGGTGCCGCCGCCGCAATGGGAAAGCGGCGCTGCCACCCGCAAGAATCGTGGCAACGGCGCAACAGCGGTTAAGAGATGTTAAGATTTTCAAGCTACGCGCTCACCCGCTGACCTGCGTCACAAATTGCCGCAGGCCCTTGATTCTTCTGCCGGCGACGCTGAATCAGCGCCGAATCGCATTGCAACCGCGCCTCTTCGCTGACATATCAGTGAGTTGACCATTTCAAGTCTCAATGTAATTCCCGCTGCAATGCTTAACGATACACAACCCGGAGACGCTGCCATGTTTCGCCAAATGACCGCTGCCGCCCTGGCAACGCTCGTACTAGCCGCTTGCGAGCCGACGACGATCACCCCCGACGAACCCTATTCGACGGTGCCCACGGGCGACTACGTTCTGTTCAACATTGGCGGCGAAGTGCTGAGCGTTCGTCACACAACGATGCAGATCGCCCCGACCGGTATCACCGGGCGCACCGGCTGCAATAGCTTTGCCGCCCCGATTTCCGGCACGCCGCCCGAAATCGTTGTTGGCGAGATCCAGACTTCGGGCCAGACCTGCCGCTGGAGCGCGCAGGAGAACTCGTTCTTCAACGCGCTGCGCGCCGCGAACCGTATCACCTATGAAGACGGCGTCATGCGCATCGCCGGCGGATCGGACACGCTGACCTTCGAATACGGTCGCCTGGCATCTGCCGAGGGCCCGATCGGTCGCAACCTGAACCCGAACTCTCAGGTCACGGCAACGCCCGCCGCTGCCTCGCCAGTAGAGTCCGCTGTCCAATAAATCAAAGCGGCAGGGCCGTGGTTTCGGCTACGGTCCTGAGCGCAAATGACGAATGCATCTGGGCCACGCCCGGAAGCCGCGCGAGATATTCACGATGGATACGCGCAAAATCATCCGTATCGGCCACTGCGAGCTTCAGCAGATAGTCGGCCGTACCCGCCATAAGGTGGCATTCCAATACATCCGGAATAAGGCGAACCGCGCGCTCGAACCCCTCAAGCAATTCCGTTGCCTGACCTGACAAGGTTATTTCGACGAACACGGTTGTCGGTACGGCAAGTTTGCGCCGGTCCAGCAGCGCGGCATAGCCACGAACAACCCCCTCCTGCTCGAGTCGCTGCAATCTGCGGTGACATGCAGATGCGGACAGGTTCACCTGCGCGGCAAGTTCAGCATTCGTGATTCGGCCTTGCTTCTGGATAACTCTAAGAATCCGGCGATCTATCGCGTCGATATCAATCATCTTAGGATTATTCATCCATAATTGATCGAAATGAGCAAGATTATCCGAACAGCGTATTTCAGCAGCATCAGAAAAGTAGAAAATTCGCGCTGATCCATGTCACCCTGAGAGCAAGGCCCACCATGGGGCCAAAGACGACAGGAGAGAGTGATGCTTATTGGCTGCCCGACGGAAATCAAACCGCAGGAATTCAGGGTTGGGCTGCGTCCTGACGCCGCGCGAGAGGCGAAGTTCCACGGCCACGATGTGCTTATCCAATCTGGCGCCGGGCTTGGCTCCGGTTACACGGATGAGGACTATATCGAGGCGGGCGCGCAGATCGCACCGGACGCAAAGACGGTTTTCGACCGCGCCGATATGATCGTGAAGGTCAAGGAACCGCAGGCACCGGAACGCGCCATGCTGCGCCGCGGTCAGTTGCTGTTCACCTATCTGCACCTCGCACCGGATCCCGCACAGACGCGGGACCTGCTTGATTCAGGTGTCACCTCGATCGCCTATGAAACCGTTACCGACACTCGTGGCGGCCTGCCGCTGCTTGCGCCGATGTCCGAAGTGGCCGGTCGCCTTGCGCCACAGGCCGGTGCCTGGGCGCTTCAGAAGGCCAATGGCGGCGAAGGCGTCCTGCTGGGCGGCGTCCCCGGCGTCCGTCCGGCCAATGTCGTGATCATCGGCGGTGGCGTTGTCGGCACAGCAGCGGCTCGGGTTGCGGCTGGCATGGGTGCCAATGTCACCGTGCTCGACCGTTCGATCCCGCGGTTGTCCTATCTGGATGATATCTTCATGGGCAGGCTGACGACACAGTATGCGACCGCGGCTGCCACTGCCGAACTGCTGCCTACCGCCGATATGATCGTCGGCGCGGTGCTCATTCCCGGGGCGGCAGCACCAAAGCTGATCAGCCGCGAGCAACTCGCAACGATGAAACCGGGCGCGGTTCTTGTCGATGTGGCCATTGATCAGGGCGGCTGCTTTGAAACCTCGCGGCCAACAACGCATCAGGACCCGATCTATGAGGTTGACAGTATTGTTCATTACTGCGTCGCCAACATGCCGGGTGCCGTTTCGCGCACCTCCAGTCAGGCGCTTGGCAACGCCACGCTGCCCTTCGTTCTTGCGCTTGCAGACAAAGGCTGGCGTAAAGCGATCCACGACGACGTGCATCTGCGTGCAGGGCTTTCCACGCATGAGGGTAAGCTGACCTCTGCCCCGGTCGGTGCCGCACTGGACATCGAAAGCATTTCGCCCGAAGCGCTGCTGTAGGCCAACTTCAAAAAAGAAAGACCGGAAGGGCGAGGCTCTTCCGGTCGTCTTAATGTATGCCCGAAGGATCAGACGCTCGGGCGGGCGCGCAGCTCATCGCGGATCTGAACGAGCAGTTCTTCAGAGGTCGGCCCAGCCGGTGCTTCCTCTTCTTCGACCTTCGCGCCAGCGGCGCTGTCCTTGATGCGGTTCACGGCCTTGACCAGCAAGAACACGACGAATGCGATGATCAGGAAGTTGATCACGGCAGAGAAGAACGCACCATAGGCGAAGACGTTCGCGCCAGCTTCGCGTGCGGCCTCCAACGAGGCGCCCTCCGGGGCGGTGCCGGACAGCACGACATATTTGCTGGTGAAGTCGGTGCCACCCGTGATCAGGCCGATAATCGGGTTGATCAGGTCTGACACCAGAGATGTAACGATAGCCGTAAACGCAGCGCCGATGATTATACCGACTGCCATGTCCATCACATTGCCCTTGGCAATGAATTCCTTAAACTCTTTGATCATGCGATAAACCTTTCCTCGTTCGCGCATATGGCAGCGGGCCATAAACCATATACAACATAAATCAAGAAATACGTTACATCACTTGCGATCCGGCAACAGAGCTACGTCGCCGACTATCAACGCTGAGGCATACGAAGGGGTGGGCTGTCGCGGTCTCTTTAGCTTCATCTGCGCCATGAGTGACCACGACTGCGCGGGGGGCGCACCCAGCCCAAGAGCTGACGGATTAACCTGCCCTCAGAACTGGTCGATCAACCGATCCAGATAGTCACGCTCATCCTGAGAGCGATCCCGCTGACCAAGGCGCCGCCTGATTTCGTCCTGAATATCTCGGGCGCGGCTGTTGTCATCCTCGCCCTCACTCAGCGGACCACCCGTCGACAAACCACCCCCGGAGCCGCCCATAGAACGCCCCAACGGATCACGGCGAGGAGAAGCGAGCCCACGTTGCGTGTTGCCCTCGTTTCCGCTGGCACTGCCATCGCCTTCCTGACCATCGGCCTGTTCACCATTCTCGGCCTGCTGGCCCTGTGCGCCGCGTTCGCCCTGATCAAGCGCGCGGATGCCGTCCCGCAAAGCTTCGATCGCTTCGGCCTGCCGATCCAGTGCACCAGCGGAATCGCCCTGCCGCAGAGCCTCCTCGGCCTGCTCCATCGCGCGGCCGGCGCGATCCATAGCTTCGCCGGCGGCCTGACCTTCGGGTGATCCACGCTCTGGCAAGAGACCGCGCTGCATGCCGAGATCGTCGCGAAGTTGCCGTTGCTGATCCGCGAGGCTTTGCTCTTCCTGCTGTTCACCTTCGCCTTGCTGCTGCGACTGACCCTGACCCTGACCCTGACCCTGACCCTGACCCTGACCCTGACCGTCGCCCGGCTGTTGCTGTCCGTCCAGCCCCAGCCAACTGTCCTGCATCTCACGGAAGGCACGATCTGCCAGTTCCTGCTGCTCTCGCAACGTCTCTGCCATGCGCCCTGATGAGCCACGGCCCTGCCCCTGCCCTTCGCCTTCCATCTGCCGGACCTGCATGTTTTCCATCATGCGGTTGAACTGTTCCAGCAAAGCCTGTGCTTCGGCCATACGGCCCTCATTCATCAGACGCTGAATTTCATCCATCATCTGCTGAATTTCATCGCCGCTCATCATCTCCACCGGAGCCTGATTAAAGCGGTCGGATGGATCATTCTCGCCTTGCTCTGCCAGCCGGTCCAGATATTCATCCGTTGCCTGCCGCAGCTCTTCCATCAGGCGGCTGATCTCATCAGGCGATGCACCGCGCCGCATGGCGGAAGCAAGCTTTTCCTGCGCGCGCCGCATACGCTCCAGTGCATCTGCGAGACCGCCATCCTCCAATTCGACAGCCGTGCGCCATAATGCCTCGGCAAGCGCATCGCGCTGCGCATCGGTCAGCTCTGCCGTCTCAAGCCCAGCAATGATCGCGCGAAGATCGGACAGCATCTGATTTTCGATGAACCCTTCGGGCTGCCACACGATCGCACGCAGAAGTTCCGCCGAACCGCCGGCATTCAGCCGGTTCCACAACAGATCGCGGCGCAATTCGATCAGCGCTGCGGCGAATGGGTCAAAAAACCGGCGCCCCGGCAGTTCCATCGTAAGCACCTCGGACTGCGCTGTCTGACCGATCCCGTCTTCAGCGTGCAGACGGACCTGAACCGGCAGATTGGCCCAAGCGTGTTTCATCAGATCGGCGGTGAGCTGGCCCTCCACCTCGGGCCGGCCGCCACGCAGCGGCAAATTGATCTGAATCGGCTCCCGCTCTTCCGGGTCCATGGCAAGGCCATGCGAACGATCCACGGTTGCCAGATCAAGAACGATAACCGCCTGTCCCTTGGTGACGCCGAAATCGTCGCTGGCACTGAAGGGCTGTATAAGGCGACCATCGGCGCGCCGCTCTGCTGCGGCGCCTAAAGCAATTTGCGGCGGATCGTCCGGCTGCACGGTAACGTCGATCTGACGAGCGCCAATCGTCAGTGCTCCGTCATGCTCTACACGGAAACGCGGGCTGCGTGGATCCTCCACCGGCAGTGCCGAGCCGATATCCTGCGCGATCTCGCCATCTTCGCCATACAGGCGAAGGCTGATCGTGCTCCCCTCTGGCACGTCAAGAACCGCACCATCAGCCAGATCGTTCAGATAAATCGTCGGTTTTCGAGTATAGGCGGGCGGTTCTGCCCAACCTTCCCATCCCAACCCTTTCGGGACGACATCGGGTTCTGCCGCAGCTTCGCGCTGCGGAGCAAGCGCCGCCAGCCCCTGCCCCATCTGTGCTGCGCTGCCGAACAGCACGGCCATAGCGATTGCGGTCAGGGCAATCAGCCTGAGCGCGTATGGGTCACGCTTGCTAAGCCCCGCATCCGGCGCAACGGCCTTTGCCCGAGCGGCCCGCGCCGCCATTTGCGCCTGATGAGCCCGCCAAAGCGCGCCATCGCCGCCCAGCAGAGGCTGATCATCCAACGCAGAAAGCGGTCGTCCCGGCAAAACCGAGTCCACACGGCGCAATGCCGCGTCATTGGCCGGTCGCCGGAAGCGCAGCAAACCCCAACCGGCCATAGCCAGAAGCAGCAATCCAACGACGGAAGCGACGATAAACCTGATCGCAGCAGGCAGAGCGTCCAATAGTCCAAAACTAAGCGCCGCAATGGCCAGCAGCAGCAGCGTCGCAAAGGGCCAGAACGCGCGCGCAAGGGATTCCCACCACAACCCGGCGCCCGTCAGCGCCAGGGCGCGGGAAAGGCGCCGGTTCTGCTTTTCGTTGGTCATTCGCCTGCCCTTCTGTCGCACCATCCTGCGACTCTGAACGACGGGCGGCAAGGGGGCCGCGCCAAATCACAGCCAATCAGGCAACGCCTCGCGCGAAATCATCTCGGCCAGGGTCGGACGCGGACGGATCACTGCAAATCGGTCACGATCCACGAGAACCTCCGGAATAAGGGGTCTGGAGTTGTATTCCGACGACATTACAGCGCCATATGCCCCGGCAGAGCGGAAAACGATCAGATCGTCCGGATCAGGCGATGGAAGCTGCGTACCTTTTTGAAAAGTATCACCCGATTCGCAAACAGGCCCCACCACGTCGAACGCAGAAACGTCCGCACCTGGCGCGGGTTCGATTGCCGGCACGATGTCATGATGCGCACCATACATTGCGGGTCGGATCAGGTCGTTCATCGCGGCATCAAGGATAAGGAAGTTCCGCCCCTCACCCTCTTTCAGATAGATGACCTTGCTGAGCAGTACACCTGCATTTCCGGCAATGTTACGTCCCGGTTCGATCTCGATCTCGCAGCCCAGATCGCCAACCGCCTCGCGAATCACCTGCCCATATTCGATTGGCAAAGGTGGCGCATTGTTGTCACGCTTATACGGGATGCCCAGACCGCCGCCCATATCGAGCCTGCGGATATCATGACCATCATCGCGTAGAGCGCGGGTCAGGTCAGCCATTTTGGCATAGGCCTGACGATAGGGATCTAGATCAGTCAATTGGCTGCCGATATGCATATCAATGCCAATCACTTCGATGCCCGGCAGCTTGGCGGCTTCGGCATAAACCTCTCTGGCGCGGGCGATAGGTATTCCGAATTTGTTGTCCGATTTGCCCGTTGCAATCTTCTCGTGGGTCTTGGCATCCACATCCGGGTTCACCCGGATCGCAATCGGCGCCACTGCGCCCATCCCCGATGCAACCTCGGAAAGGGCGCGCAGCTCCGGTTCAGATTCGACGTTGAACTGACGGATTCCGCCCTCAAGCGCCAGCTTCATTTCCTCTCTTGTTTTGCCGACGCCCGAAAAGACGATCCGCGCGCCGGGAACGCCAGCGGCGCGGGCGCGGGCGTATTCGCCGATAGACACCACATCCATTCCCGCGCCCAAATCGCCCAGCAATTTGAGAACCGCGATGTTGGAATTTGCTTTCAGCGCGTAGCAGATCAGATGTTCAGGCGCCCATTCAAGGGCCTGCTGGAACACGTTGAAATGGCGCGCCAGCGTTGCGGACGAATAGACATAAACCGGCGTGCCGACCTCTGCCGCAATACGTGACAAGGGGACGTCTTCCGCATGAAGTTCGCCGTTTTTGTAGTTGAAGTGGTCCATCAGACGATCCTGCGAGAGCGAAGAAGTAAGTAGAAGGGCAGTGCGCAACCGATCCCAAAGATCATGGCCGGGAATGTCAGAAGGGCCAGCCAGTTGCGGCGCACAGTCGTTTCAGCAAGACACCAGATCGCAAGCGTCATAAGTGCCATTGCTGCATTGGCATCCGGCGCTTCAATGCGAAGGCCGACAATGGCCCCGATCAGCGTAAGGACCAACCAGCAAAGCCGCAGAGGCGTCAGTTCAAAGCCCATCCGCCCTGACACCAATGCGTGCGTCGCCAGTGAAGGTCACACCGGGCGGAGGATCGGGACGTTCCGGCGCGCCGTCGACGCCACAGGCCGACAGTGCAAAAAGCAAGGCAAAGGCCAGCCTTCTCATAGCATTTCCTTCCAGCGGGCAATCTGCGCACGCACCTGATCGGGCGCCGTTCCACCATAGCTTAGACGCGACGCCACAGAGTTATGCACGCCCAGCACCGAATACACCGACTGGTTGATGGCGGGATTAACGGCTTGCATCTCTGGCAGCGACAATTCGTCCAGATCACAGCCCTTCTTCTCCGCCAAGGCGACCAGTGATCCGGTGGCGTGGTGGGCGTCGCGGAACGGCAGGCCAGCCTCGCGAACCAGCCAATCGGCCAGATCGGTCGCTGTCGAAAAACCGGCGGACGCGGCCGCCTCCATCTTGTCACGATTCGCGGTCAGGTCGGTCAGCATCCCCGACATGGCAGCAAGAGCCAGCATCAGGTGATCAGCGGCATCGAAAACCTGCTCCTTGTCCTCTTGCATATCCTTGGAATAGGCCAGCGGCAGCCCCTTCATCACAGTGAACAGCGCCATCGTCGCGCCCAGGATTCGCCCGATCTTGGCGCGGATCAGCTCTGCCGCATCAGGGTTGCGCTTCTGCGGCATGATGCTGGAACCGGTCGACCATTTGTCGGACATCGACACGAAACGGAACTGCGCGGATGACCAGATCACAAGTTCCTCTGCCAGTCGCGACATATGCACCGCGCAGATCGAGGCAGCAGACAGGAACTCCAACGCGAAATCCCGGTCACTGACTGCATCAAGACTGTTGGCCATCGGCCGGTCGAAACCAAGCGCCTCAGCCGTCGCCTCGCGGTCAATCGGATAGCCGGTCCCGGCAAGCGCCGCCGCACCAAGGGGCGATTCGTTCATGCGCTTGCGGGCATCCTGAAAGCGGGACAAGTCACGGCCAAACATCTCGACATAGGCCATCATGTGATGCCCCCATGTCACCGGCTGCGCGGTCTGCAAATGGGTGAAACCCGGCATCACCCAATCCGCCCCGGCCTCGGCCTGACTAAGTGCCGATCCGATCAGCGCCCGCAGCCCATCGATCGCCGCATCGCACTGATCACGCACCCAAAGCCGGAAATCCGTCGCCACCTGATCATTCCGCGACCGGCCCGTATGCAGACGGCCCGCCGGTTCGCCGATGATCTCTTTCAGACGCGCCTCGACATTCATGTGAATATCTTCAAGCGCGTCGCTGAACGGAAAATTCCCGGCCTCGATTTCTGACAATACGGTGAGCAGCCCTTCCCGGATTGCATCAGCATCGTTAGGACTGATGATGCCCTGCGCTGCAAGCATTGCGGCATGGGCCCGGCTGCCCCGGATATCCTGGGCGTAAAGCCTCTGGTCGAAACCGATGGACGCGTTAATCGCTGTCATGATCGCGTCGGGACCCGAGGCGAAGCGCCCGCCCCACATGGCATTGGCTTTGTCTTTCGGGGTCGTGGCGTCGGTCATCTGATGTGGTCCGGAAGGTTAAGAATGCTACGTATGCTGATCCTTTATACGGCGCTTGCCGCCGGTGCAAATGCAGCGCAGGGCGGCGAAATAGATCTGGACGCCGCCAAGTCAGGCGGGCTGGAACTGAGCGCCGGAGATCAAGAGCAGGTTTCGGACACGCCATTTACCGACCCGGATGGAAATGAGCACCGGCTGAGCGACTATGCCGGGCAGGCCCTGCTGGTGAACTTCTGGGCGACATGGTGCGCGCCCTGCCGCGAAGAAATGCCGGCGCTGAACACGCTGCAAAAGGAGCTTGGCGGGGACGATTTTCAGGTTCTGACGATCGCTTCTGGGCGTAACCCTCTGCCTGCAATAGAGAAATTCTTTGATGAATCTCGCATCGATTCGCTGCCAGTGCTGCTTGACCCGCGACAGAAACTCGCGCGGGAGTTCGGCGTCCTCGCCATGCCAGCGACGATTCTAATCGATTCAGAGGGCAAAGAAGTTGCTCGCCTGATGGGACCGGCCGAGTGGGACTCGGACGCAGCGCGTCAGGTCGTCAGCCAGATGAAAGCGCCCTGATCGGTTCGTGACAATGGCAGTCGGTCGTATGATCATTGACCATGCCAACCGCCTGCATGAAAGCATAGCAGATCACCGGACCGCAAAAATTGAAGCCTTTTTTCTTCAGGGCTTTCGACATTGCCGTTGATCTTTCGGTCGCCGCAGGAACCTGTGAAATTTCGCTCCACTCGTTCTGGATCGGCGCGCCGTCAACAAAACGCCACAGCCAGGGCGAGAACCCGTCAGACGACTCGATGTCCAGGAAAAGCTGGGCACCGCGCACGGTGCTCTGGATTTTACCACGGTGACGGATGATGCCGGGGTTCTGAAGGGCCAGTGCAATCTCACGTTCACCCCAGAGAGCGACTCTTTCAGGGTCGAAACCTTCGAACACCTCGCGAAATGCATCCCGCTTTCGCAGGATCGTGATCCAGCTTAACCCCGCCTGAAAGCCATCCAGCACGAGCTTTTCCCACAGCGAGCGTGAATCCCATTCAGGCACGCCCCATTCGGTATCATGATATTCGATATAGATTGGCTCGGTGCCGCACCAGCCACAGCGCGTTGTCATTGCATTAATCCTGAATTCAGAAACTGCTCGGGCTAAGCCAATTATTAGGACATCATCGCCATCATGTACGTGAACAGCAAGGGTTTGAAAATGATGGACGACGGTGGCGCACAAGAAGACTCGGTTGAGTCAGCTCTGGAGTTCGTGATTGAGCATAAAACCAGGCAAACCATGGCCATGGTCGACGATGCCATTTCTCTTGGGAACGCCGTTCTTGCTTACCAACCAATTGTGCAGGCGGATCGCCCTAGTCAGCTAGCCTTCCATGAGGGGCTGTTCCGCGTGGTCGACGACACTGGCCGTTTCATTCCGCTGCGCGACTTCATGCCCTGGGCAGAGGTGACCGAACTCGGTCGAAGAATCGATTGTCTGTCGCTTTCCCTTGGCCTTCAGTCGCTGCGTCAGGATAGCGGGCTACGTCTTTCCATAAATATGTCTGCGCGATCCATCGGCCACCCTGTCTGGATGGAGACCCTTCGCTACGGGCTGGCGCAGGATGAACATATTGCAGAGCGCCTTATTCTGGAGGTTACCGAAAGCTCCGCGATGGAGGCGCCGGAAGCGGTCGTTCCGTTCATGCGTGACCTTCAGAACCGCGGCGCTAGTTTTGCCTTGGATGACTTTGGGGCAGGCCACACGTCTTTCCGCTATCTCCGTGAGTTCAATTTCGACATGATAAAGATCGACGGCCAGTTCATACGACAGATTGCCGATCATCCCGATAATCAGATTCTCACTGGTGCATTGCAGGCTATCGCTCATCATTTCGACATGTTCACTGTAGCAGAATCTGTCGAAACCGCTGATGAGGCTGCATTTCTGATCGACATGGGCATTGATTGTCTGCAGGGATATTATTTCGGGGCTCCAACAATCACACCGCCCTGGAATAGTCCAAACAAAGCCGTCCGCTAGCCTTTTGAAAGCGCGCTTTATGCTCCTCCTCTGCACCGGTCGGTGATGTGAAACAGATCGCCGAAATTGGAATCCGCGTGGCGCTGCACACCGCTTTGCCGCGGGTATGCCGTGACAAGCGGTTGGTGACACATGTGCATCATAAGCAGAGCATATCTGGAAACTTCACAGGGACTTGTAAGCTCATGCTGGCTTGACGCTGCGTCTCAGTTAGGCATGGTTACGTTGAACACAGATTGCTTCACAGCAAGATTACCGGAGGGGAAAATCTCATGACCAACGCCGTTATTGTATCTGCCGCACGCACACCCGTGGGCAGCTTCCTCGGATCATTTGCAAACGTTCCCGCGCATGATCTCGGTGCCGCCGTTCTGGCAGAGGTTGTGAAACGCGCCGGTATTGACCCTGCAGAAGTCAGCGAAACGATCCTTGGTCAGGTATTGACGGCAGGTCAGGGGCAGAACCCCGGCCGACAGGCACACATCAATGCCGGTCTGCCGAAAGAATCGCCGGCTTGGCTGATCAATCAGGTCTGCGGTTCCGGGCTGCGTGCCGTGGCTCTGGCTGCGCAGCAGGTCATTCTGGGTGATGCGCAGGTCGTCCTTGCGGGCGGGCAGGAGTCGATGTCGCTTTCTTCGCACGCGGCTTTCCTGCGCAGCGGACAGAAAATGGGCGACATGAAAATGGTCGACACGATGATCAGGGACGGGCTCTGGGACGCGTTCAACAACTACCATATGGGCCAGACCGCAGAAAATGTGGCCGAAAAATGGGAGATCAGCCGCGACGCTCAGGATGAGTTCGCTGTTGCCAGCCAGAACAAGGCCGAAGCAGCCAAAAAAGCCGGAAAATTCAAGGACGAGATTGTTCCCTTCACGGTCAAGGGCCGTAAGGGCGACGTTGTGGTCGAAGATGACGAATATATTCGCGAAGGTGCGAATATCGAGGCGATGCAGAAGCTGCGCCCTGCATTCACAAAGGATGGATCGGTCACAGCCGGCAATGCGTCGGGGCTGAACGATGGTGCGGCGGCGGTCATGGTTATGACCGAAGAAGAGGCATCGCGTCGCGGACTGACCCCGCTGGCCCGGATTGCATCCTATGCGACTGCGGGCCTTGATCCGGCGATCATGGGTACGGGTCCGATCCCGGCCAGTCGCAAGGCACTTGAAAAGGCTGGCTGGAAAGTTGCCGATCTTGATCTGGTCGAAGCGAATGAGGCTTTTGCAGCCCAGGCTCTGGCCGTCAATAAAGACATGGGCTGGGACCCGTCGATCGTAAACGTGAACGGCGGTGCGATTGCCATCGGCCACCCAATCGGCGCATCGGGCGCACGCGTTCTGAACACGCTGCTGTTCGAAATGGCCCGGCGCGATGCGAAGAAGGGTCTTGCCACGCTGTGTATCGGCGGCGGGATGGGTGTTGCGCTCTGCGTGGAACGTTGACCGCCCGCCCTGCGCGCAATGATCTTGCGCGCAGGGCGCAATACAGGTAGCAATATTTTAACGGGTTCATTTGCGAAAAGGGGGGAACATGACCAAAACAGCTATTGTAACAGGGGGGTCGCGCGGGATCGGCGCAGCCATCTCCAAGGCCCTGAAAGAGGCCGGCTATAACGTCGCCGCAAGCTATGCTGGCAATGACGAAGCTGCAAAGACCTTCTCAGATGACACTGGCATCAAGACCTACAAATGGGACGTTGCCGACTACGACGCCTGCGCGAATGGCATCAAGCAGATCGAGGAAGAGCTTGGGCCGGTCGGCGTGCTGGTCAACAATGCCGGGATTACGCGTGATGCGATGTTCCACAAGATGACGCCCCAGCAATGGAAAGAGGTCATCGATACAAACCTGACGGGCCTGTTCAACATGACGCACGGCGTCTGGGGTGGAATGCGTGACCGGAAATTCGGTAGAATTGTCAATATCAGCTCGATCAATGGCCAAAAAGGCCAGGCCGGGCAGGCAAACTATTCTGCGGCGAAGGCTGGCGATATCGGCTTCACCCGTGCTCTGGCGCAGGAAGGTGCGCGGGCCGGGATAACGGTCAATGCGATCGCACCCGGCTATATCGGCACAGAAATGGTCCGCGCCATCGACGAAAAAGTCCTGAATGAGCGCATCATTCCGCAGATTCCCGTTGGACGTCTGGGCGAGCCGGAAGAGATTGCTCGTTGCGTCGTGTTCCTGGCATCGGAAGATTCCGGCTTTATCACCGGCTCGACGATCTCCGCAAACGGCGCGCAGTACTTCTCCTGACATTGCGGTAACCGAACAGAATGCCGGCCCTTTCTGCAGGGCCGGTTTTTTTCATTGCTCGACGGACAAAGCCCTGGTTAGACATGTTTGCGGCGGATCAATCGATGGCTTGCCGATATTCGTTGCTTTTGCAGTTCGCCATTTTGCGGCAAAGGCAATCTGCAAAAGAAAAGGCCCGCGCAAAACGCACGGGCCGGTCTGTCACTGATAAACTGTTCAGGCGTTAAGGCGCGTAATTTCTTCCTTCAGGCGCAGTTTTTCGCGCTTCAGCTCGGCAATCTCGAAATCGGAACTGCCTGGCGCGCGCTGCGCCTGCTCCACCGCCCTGGAGACCTTGTCATGCTTTTCACGGAGCTTCTCGATGTGAGCATCGACCGTCATCTTCATCCTCCTGTACGCTTATCGAACACCTTGATTGCAGCACAGAAGTTTGATTCTGTCACGATTAATCGGGGTGCGGCAGGATAAGGGCGGCACTATGCCGCAAAACCTGCTGCGCGGTGGTGCTGAGATCTTCACCATCTGCTTCATGCGTAGCATTTCCATGCATGATGAAGGGCGCCAACAAGCGCAGCTTTCCCTTAGAGCCTTTGCGCGCCTGAACAATCAGGCGCCCTGCCTCACGACCGTGGCGCGCAGCAATCGGCAGGATTGTGATATCCCCCGCGCGCGCTGTCAGAGTGGCAAGTATACCACCCAATCTCTCCGTCAGATGAATGATGGTGATCTTTCCGCCGACGCGCAAACGCCGAAGTCCCGCGTCAATCCATTCGTGCAATGGGGTTTGTTCGTGCCGAGGACCGGAACGGCTGTCATCTTTCGATCTGGTGCCAGAGGCGAAAAAGGGCGGATTCATGATTACCTGATCAAACGATGTTTCGCGCAGGTCCTGTGGCAAATCGACCAAATCCGCATTGATCACCCGCATCTCAATCTCGTTTCGCCTGGCATTGGCCGCAGCGAGCATAGCATAATCCGGGTCACGTTCGATCCCGACGAGTTCGACGTCAGGAACACGCGCAGCAACGCAAAGCGACGCCACCCCTGCCCCACAGCCCAGTTCAAGGACCTTATCGCCGGTGCTCGCCGGACATGCCGCCCCCAGCATCACTGCGTCGGCGCCGGCCCGATACCCGGCAACGGGCTGCTCAATCTGCAATCGCCCACCCAGAAACGCATCCACACGAGTTTCAGTCATTCAACCCATGCTCTCGCAGAATCGACGTGGCGATGAATAAATCCCGATCAGCCACCATCAGCCGTCTTGGCAGGATGCCTATGGAACCCTCCAGCACGCTCATGTGCTGATCGAGCGCATAGGTTTCAATGCCATCGGCGCGCAAAACGTCCTGTGCGCGCATTAACCGCACCGGATCTGTGGTTTTCAGCACTTCTTTCATGCCCGTAACGCTAGCGGGCGGTTGCGCGGCTGTCCATCGCGTGGCAATTGCAGTTACGAAAGGATTAACCATGGATGCAGCCGTCGCCGATAGCCCAATGGATCGCCTGTCTCGCGAACTCGAATCCGAGATGGCGGCGGTCAATGACCTGATCCGCGAACGCATGGCATCGCGCCACGCGCCACGCATACCCGAGGTCACAGCCCATCTGGTTGAGGCGGGCGGCAAGCGACTTCGCCCGATGCTGACCTTGGCGGCCGCCAAACTTTGCGGCTATCAGGGTCCCTATCACGTACACTTGGCTGCGACGGTAGAGTTTATTCATACCGCCACGCTTTTGCATGATGACGTGGTCGACGAAAGCGAGCAGCGAAGGGGAAGACCGACAGCCAACCTGTTATGGGACAACAAATCCAGCGTTCTGGTTGGCGACTACCTGCTGGCCCGCGCCTTTCAGTTGATGACTGAAACGGGCGTCATGCGGGTATTGGAAATCCTGTCTAATGCGTCTGCGACCATATCCGAAGGCGAGGTGTTACAACTCACCGCAGCACAGGATCTGGCGACGGATGAAGCGATCTATCTTCAGGTTGTTCGCGGCAAAACAGCGGCGCTTTTTTCTGCCGCGACAGAAGTCGGTGGCGTGATCGCCTCGGCACAGGAAAGCCAGGTCCGCGCATTGTTCGACTATGGCGATGCGCTTGGTATCGCTTTCCAGATTGCCGATGACCTGCTGGATTACGGCGGCACCTCGGCATCAATCGGAAAGAACACGGGTGACGATTTCCGGGAACGCAAGCTGACCCTGCCTGTCATTAAGGCGGTTGCACAGGCGGACAGCCAAGAGCGTGAGTTCTGGCGCCGCACGATTGAACAGGGCAATCAGGCCGATGGCGACCTCGAGCAGGCGATAGAGATCCTGTTGAAACGCGGCGCGCTTGATGCTGCGAGAGAGGATGCGTTTGCATGGGCGGCCCGTGCGCGCAATGCCCTGCCCTCATTGCCGGATCATGAGTTGAGGCCGATCCTCAGCGATCTTGCCGATTTCGTCGTCGCCCGAATTACCTGACACCCTTGGTCGCCAAACGAACAGAAATGGCGCCGCATATCACTGCGACGCCATTGATTTAATGTATCAGGGCCTGATCTGCGTTACTTCGCCTGAACGAAGTCAGGATAGGCTTCCATACCCATTTCGCTGACATCCAGGCCGGTGATTTCTGCCTCTTCGCTGACGCGGATACCCATCGTTGCATTCAGGATCATCCAAATAGCATAGCTGAGGACGAAGACGAATGCACCGATGGCGATGACGCCAAGCGCCTGAACACTATAGCTTGCATCGCCGTTAGAGGCCGGAACGATCAGCGTTCCCCAGATACCCGCACAGAGGTGAACCGGGATGGCGCCGACGACATCGTCAATCTTGAGCTTGTCAAGCAAGGGCACGACGACCACGGCGATGACACCACCGACCGCACCGATCAATAGCGATCCAAAGATCGAAGGCGCCAGCGGCTCTGCCGTGATGGCCACCAGACCGGCAAGCGCCCCATTGAGCACCATCGTCAGGTCGATCTTGCCGAACATCAGTTGGGTCGTGACAATCGCGGCGACGACACCTGCGGATGCCGCTGCATTTGTGTTCACGAAGATACGGCTGACATCGGCGGCATCATTCACACTGCCAAGCGCAAGCTGCGAACCGCCGTTGAAACCAAACCAGCCAAGCCACAGGATGAACGTACCCAGCGTGGCGAGCGCCAGATTAGAACCCGGCATCGGCTGCATCCGGCCATCCGCGCGATATTTCCCAAGGCGCGGACCAAGCACCACAGCCCCGGCCAGTGCAGCGAAGCCGCCAGCGGCATGAACAAGGGTTGAGCCTGCGAAGTCCGAGAAGCCTCGCTGATCCAGCCAGCCTTCGCCCCATTCCCATGATGCCTCGATGGGATAGATCAGGCCAGTCAGAATCACGGTGAAGATCATGAAGGGCCAAAGCTTGATGCGCTCGGCCAGCGTGCCAGAAACGATTGATGCGGTCGTCGCACAGAACATCAATTGGAAGAAAAAGTCCGAACCGGCCGAGTAGCCTGCGGCGGCATCGCCCGCACCAACCGGATCAATCGATTTGGGCGAGAATATCTGGCCGATGACATTCGGAATGGTCCATCCATCGCTGGGATACATCAAGTTATAGCCAATCAGCCAGAACATGATCCCCGCAATCGCAAACAGAGAGATGTTCTTGAAAAGCTGCGTGGTCACATTCTTGGACCGCACCAGGCCCGCCTCCAGCATGGCAAAGCCCGCTGCCATCCACATGACAAGGAAGCCACCGATCAGAAACAGCAGCGTGTTGAAAATGAAGGCGACGTCCGCGTTTACCGCAGGTGCCGCCTCGGCGGATGCCTCTTGGGCAGCGGCTGGAAGTGCGAAAAGCACAGCCACCATCGCAGTCGAGGGGATCTTTTTGAGCATGCGTTTACCTCTGTTCGGGCCAGTTCCGCCCGCAACAAAGCACCGGCGGCATCCCGCCCACGAGGCGACTGAACTGCCCGATCCTCAAGCAAACGGCGTGAAATTCAGCCTCGAAATCCTGAAGCGCCCGGATTACAGGCATGAATTCGCGCGATTGCCCATTCTGCGTGCAGGTCACATACAGGTCATTTGACTTCGCAACACCGATCTCGTCGTGTATGCTGTCGTCAATCAGGCTGGCAGAACCGGTCGCGCAGGAACACAGGCATATGGCAGAAACACCCCGGAAGCGCCGCCCAGTGGTGGCGGAACGGCGTTATTCAAACCCGACAAAACCCTCTGGCAAATCGCCAAAGGGCAAACGCGGTCGTCGCGCACCGGTACGTAGGGGCAATGCAATTACACGCGGCGTGACGGGTTTCTTCTCGCTGATCTGGAAGACGATTTTCAGAACCGTCTGGTTTTCGGTTCTTGCCGTCTTCCTGATCATCGGTCTGGCGACCTTCTTCTATTATTCCCAGCTTCCCGAAGCGTCTGCCCTGTTCGACGGTCGTGCCCGTGGCGGCGTGACCATGCTGGACCGCGAAGGCAAAGTCTTTGCATGGCGCGGCGAAACATTCGGCACCGTCACACCCGATCAGATCGCGCCATCGCTGCGCGACGCCGTTGTCGCGACGGAGGACAAGCGTTTCTACAGCCATCTGGGCATTGACCCGCGCGGTATCGCCAGTGCCATCAAGATCAACATGGCCGCAGGGCGTGGCCCACTTGAAGGCAATGGGGGCTCTACCATCACACAGCAGGTATCGAAGCTGCTGTGCCTCGGCGAATCCTTCGATCCCACCCGCTGGAAGGATGAAGCGGAGTATGAAGCCGAATGCCGAACTTCCAGCCTTTGGCGGAAGATCAAAGAGGTGCCATATTCCTTCGCCATGGAGCTTAAGTACTCCAAGGACGAGATTCTGAACATCTATATGAACCGTTCCTATCTCGGCGGCGGGGCGCGCGGTTTCGAGGCCGCGTCAGAGCGCTATTTCGGCAAACACGCGAATGAGGTGACGGTCGCCGAATCGGCGATGCTTGCCGGCTTGCTGAAAGCACCCA
This sequence comes from Paracoccus albus, assembly GCF_027913035.1. NCBI lineage: Bacteria > Pseudomonadati > Pseudomonadota > Alphaproteobacteria > Rhodobacterales > Paracoccaceae > Paracoccus > Paracoccus albus. The sequence goes on along the minus strand of NZ_CP115775.1, from coordinate 180,086 downwards.
GCTATTTCGCACCGACCTCTGACATCCAGCGTGCGCAGGATCGCGCCAATGTGGTGCTGACCCTGATGCATGAACAAAGCCGCATTTCGGATGCCGAATTCGAGCAGGCAAAAGCCAATCCGGCTGTGCTTTCCCAGGCGGCACAGGCGCGGGCAGGCGGTTATTTTGCCGACTGGCTGATGGAATCGGGGCCGGGTTTCCTGACCACCGAAACCACCGAAGATGTGACCATCCTGACGACGTTCGATCAGAAGGTGCAGCAGGCAGCGGAACGGGCGCTGAAGCGCATCTTCGATGAGAAGGTCAAGGAAGGCTCCAAGGCAGAGGCTGCTGTCGTCGTGCTGTCTGCTGATGGCGCTGTGCGGGCCATGATCGGCGGCCGCGATACGATTGTTCAGGGCGTTTTCAACCGCGCCACACAGGCCAAAAGGCAGACAGGCTCTTCGTTCAAGCCGTTCGTTTACGCAGCCGCTCTGGATCAAGGGATGACGCCCGATAGCCTCGTGCACGACGGGCCGCTGACGATCCGTAACTGGTCGCCGCAGAACTACACCCGCCGCTATTATGGCGATGTGACGCTGACCCGCGCGCTGTCGCAGTCGCTGAACACCGCAACCATCCGCTTGCAGGAAAAGGCCGGACGCGATTCCGTGCTGCGCATCGCCGAGGAATTCGGCGTCGGCACCGATCTGCCCAATGTGCCTTCTCTTGGCCTTGGCGTCTTTGACTCGACCCTGCTGGAAATGACCGGCGCCTATGCCGGTATTCGCAACGGCGGGCGTGCCGTCCGGCCTTACGGCGTGGTTGAACTGCGTATCCGTGGCGAAGACAGCCCGATGATCGCCCAAACCGGCGGCATGGGTCAGCGGGTGGTTTCTCAGCAATCTGCCGGCAATCTGATCGCGATGATGCGGCAGGTGATACAGAACGGCACCGGTGGCCGCGCGAAACTCGGTGAGCGTGATGCCGCCGGCAAGACCGGGACGACCTCTTCTTATCGTGACGCTTGGTTCATCGGCTTTACCGACCAGTATGTCACCGGCGTCTGGATGGGTTACGACGACAACACACCGTTGACGGGTGTGACAGGCGGCGGGTTGCCTGCCGAAATCTGGCAGGCGGTCATGAACGACATCCATGAAGGTCTGCCGAACGAACCGCTGGGTCGCTTCGTGGGCGACGAGGGCTCTCGTATCGGCGATGGCGTTGCGCCGTCCGTTCGCGGTGACGATGCGCTTGCCGATGCCCTCAGCGCGGCGCTGAGCAATATGGCTGGTGACAGCCCCGGCGCGCCAGCCGGTCAGCCGATCGTGCAAGGTTCGGGCGAACCGCTTGCCGACGCGCTGAGCGCAGCACTTGGTCAGGCCAGCACGGCAGCGCAGCAAACGACCAGCCAGCCGGGCAACGCTGCACCGGAGCAACAGATCAATGTCAGTTCCCCCAACCCATCCAGGGGCGTCACCAACGCGCCGGAGAACCCCGACAGCGATCCTTTGAGCGATGCGTTGCGAGGGATCGAGGGCCTCAACTGAACTCACTGAAAACCAAAAGGGCGCGCCGTTGGGACGCGCCCTTTTCTTTTTTCTTGCGGATGACTAACGCTCAGCCAGCCTGTTGAAGTGCCGCCGTCAGCGCCGCGACATCGCCACCATTGGCGGAAAGCAGCGCCGCAATCTCGGCACGCTCAGACGCCAGCATGTTCACGCCTTCAATGATGATGTTGAAATACTTGCTCTGCCCCGATTTGTCGGACACATGCCACTCCACCGTCATCGGCGCGCGGCCATTGAGCCTGGCGACAGAAGTGACGGCATAGAATGATTTGACCTGCCGAGCGCCGGTCACCTCGATCTGAGAGCCTATGAACTCACGGAAACGGGCACCATATTTGCGACCGATATAGCCTTGAAACGCTTGCTTGTAGGCCGCGAATTGCTGCGCGCTCAACTGGCGCGCGGTCGGGCCAAGCGCAGAGCGGGCGATGACATCCACATCGGCGTAGCGGGCAAAGATGGCCTCGAAGTCCTTGTACATCTGCGCGGGCTGCTTGCCGGAGTTGATCACGGCGTAGACTTCGTTCAGCGATTTCCGGACAAGCGCGCTCGCCTGATCGGTGGTCAGCGCCCAGGCAGGCATCGCCACGAATGCCGCGCCTGCGCCCAGCAGGCCAAGGAAGCCGCGACGGCTGCTATTCATCGTAAGGGTCTTCATAGGGGTCATAGGCCTCGCCTTCCATCCCGAGTTCGTATCTGCGGTGCTGAAGATACAGCAATCGCGTTTGAGCATAGCTGTCCGCACTCTCATGCAAAATCGAGTCGATAGTATCCCCAAATCGTGCGCGGTCACCTGCTTTTGAACCCAGTCGCACGACCGTCGCGACCTTTGCCTCACGCTCTCCGATCATGTGATCGAGCGGATCGATGACAAAATCCACAACCCTGCCCGCGGCATCGCGTTCAGTCGACGGGCCGATCAGGGGAAGCTCCAGATAGGCGCCTTCCGGAACACCCCAGACATGCAGCGTTTCACCGAAGTCGGTATCAACCTCTGTCAGGCCGAACTCATTCCCGGCCGGATCATGGATACCGCCCATGCCCAGTGTCGTGTTGACGATAAACCGACCGGCATTCTGCGCCGCCCGCTGGGGCCGGCCCTGCAGCAAGCCATTTACCACCTTCCCGGGCAGTGAAAGGTTGCTGCCGACATTGGACACGACCGTCATCGGCCCCTCGGACGTGTCGTTTTCACCGCCGCGCAGAGGTGATGTCAGCGGCTTCACAACATTGTTGTCCAGCCCCTTGTTAAATGCATGGACACGGCGGTTCGCGCCCTCATACGGATCGTTAACCTCTCCGTCAGTCGCAGTTGAACACGCAGCCAGCGTCAGGGCAACCAACATACATGCTGGCGATAACGATCTTGCAAGCATTTCTTTGCGAACCTCAGAGTTGGCGATGTGTCGGTTCCAGTTGTCGACACTTGTTGGACGCGCAATAGAGCTTGCGGCGTGCTCAAACAAGCCGGATGGTTAAACGTTTCTGTGTGCAAAGATCAAATGACTGCCATGGTAAAGGGATCAACGGATCTTCGGATAGCGCACGATTGCCCGCAACCCCAGGGCCGCACCTTTATTCCCGGCCTGGGTCATACGCTACGGACCCGGATTGACCTCACCCAGAAACGTCAGAAAGTCCGCCCAGCTTTTCTGATCAGCCTCTTCGCGATACCGATCAGAGCCGAAGACCGTGAAGGCATGTGGCGCACCCGCGTAAACCTCGGCTTCATAGGGCGTCCCGGCTTCCTCGAGTTCGGTCAGGAAGTTCGCGAAAGTCGCCATGTCGGGGTTCTCATCCGCGCCGCCATGATAGACCCGGATCGGCGCCTTAGCCGCGCTGTAATCCTGTCCTTCCGGTGTTTCCAGACCGCCGTGGAAAGTCGCATATCCTGACACGCCATCTGGCTGCATCCGCGCCAATTCCAATGCAGCAGCACCGCCAAAGCAATAACCCGCCACGACCGGCGTTGCGACATCGTTGCTGGCGGCAGCTTCCAGACCCGCAGTCATTAATGTCCGCATCATCTCCCTGTCGGAATACAGCTTCTCGGTCTCGGCACGGTTCGCCTCGGGCGAATCGGGCCTGACGCCCTTGCCGTAAAGATCAATCGCAAAGGCGTTATAGCCCTGTTCGGCCAGCATATCGGCGCGCTGCTTTTCATAATCCGTCAGCCCGTCCCAGTCGTGTATGATGACGACCGATCCCCTTGGGCTATCCGCCTTGGCAACGTAGCCTTCGAACTCGCGATCATCCGAAGTGTATTCGACGACCTCGCCTGCGAATGCAGGCGTTGAGGCCAGAACGACAATTGCCGTCAAAGCATGTTTCATCCCGCTTCTCCCATTGTCTCCACAAAGGCCAACGGAAAAACAGGCTGCGGGGTTCCGAACACTCAGTCCCTGCGGCCGATCCGCGGCTCTGTTCCGCCAAGGATACGCTCGATGTTCTGGCGATGGCGCAGGAAAATCAGCGCGGTCATGAACAGTGCAGCCCCGGCAACGGCACCTTGGCCCGCGATCAGCGCGACCAATGGCGCAGACGCCGCAGCGACCAAAGCTGAAAGCGAACTGATCCGGCTGATCACCGCAACCGCCAGCCATGTCGCGCAGGCGATCAGCCCCACAGGCCATGACATTGCGATCAGCGTTCCCAGAAAGGTTGCAACGCCCTTGCCGCCGCGAAAACCCAGCCAGACAGGAAAGCAGTGCCCCAGAAAAGCAGCGGCACCCGCCAGAATACCGGCGGCTTCCCCGCCAAAATAACGACCAAGAAGCACTGCAATCGCTCCCTTGCCGCTATCCAGCAGCAAAGTCGCAAGCGCAGCTGGCTTGTTTCCTGTACGCAGCACATTCGTCGCGCCGATATTTCCAGAGCCGATTGCCCGTAAGTCGCCAAGACCAAGAGCCCGAGTGATCAGGATGCCAAACGGGATCGATCCGATGAGATAGCCGAGGACGATCCAAATAACTGCGCTCATCCGAAGACCCTTTCGCCGCCAATCCACGTGCCAATAACACGTCCCTGCATCCTTGCGCCGTCGAAAGGCGTGTTTTTCGATTTCGACAGCAAGGCAAAGCGGTCAAGAATAAACGGCGCATCCGGATCGAACAGCACAAGGTCGGCGGGCGCGCCCCTATCCAGACGCCCGCCGTCCAGGCCGAGACGACGCGCAGGATTGCGTGACAGTGCCCTGAACAGCTGCGGCAGGCTGAGGCCGCCCTGATGGAACAACCGCAGCGCGGCAGGCAGCAAGGTCTGCAAACCGACCGCGCCGGGTGCAGCCTCGGCAAAGGGCAGCCGCTTTGATTCTTCGTCCTGAGGTGTGTGGAAGGATGCGATCACGTCTATATCGCCATCGGCCACGGCTTGCACCATCGCCAGCCGGTCATCCTCTGACCTCAGCGGCGGTGTGAAGCGGAAGAAGGTTCGGTAATCGCCGACGTCGAATTCGTTCAGTGTCAGATGATGGATCGAGATGCCGGCGGTCACGTCCAGCCCCGAAGCCTTCGCGCGTCGCAGCGAAGGAAGCGCGTCCGCTGTCGTGATCTGATCGGCGTGGTAGCGCCCGCCTGTCATGGCAACGAGACTGAGGTCCCGATCCAGCCCCATCCGTTCCGCAAGATGCGACACATCGGGAATTCCGTAGAGCGAGGCGAATTTCCCCTTTGTGGCCGCTGCCCCTTTCGAAAGGCCCGGATCCTGCGGATGCCCGACGATCAGAGCATCAAGCCCTTTTGCATAGGTCATGCAGCGGCCCAGCAGCTTGTTGTCGGACACCACCCGCACGCCATCGGTGAAAGCTAAGGCACCCGCATCGCGCAGAAACGCCATCTCCACCATCTCGCGCCCGTCGCGCGCCTTGGTCAGCGCAGACATATGCCTGACCCGAACGACGGAATCGCTTGCGCGTTTGATCACAAAATCAAGGCTTTCCGGGCTGTCGACGGGTGGCAGCGTATCAGGACGCACGATCATTGTCGTCACTCCACCGGCCGCTGCGGCGCGACCCGCGGTGGCATAAGATTCCTTGTGACGTTCGCCCGGCTCGCCGATCTTGACGCCCCAGTCCACAATACCGGGCGCCAGACAACGACCCCCACAATCGACCAGTTCGGCACCCTCGGGCGCATCTTCATTTCGCGCCGTGATGCAGCCATCTTCGACGGTCAGAGAGCCCTCTGCGACGTCATCAGAAGCCGGATCTATCAGTCGGGCGTTTGTAAAATGCAGAATCATACGGCGTCCTTCTGGATGCGCTTCAGCAGCTCAAAAACTTCCGGGGCGTCGGTGATTGCCTCGCAACAGTTCGTGATAGTTTGGACGAAGGCAGCTTTTTGCGGCCTTTCGTTAAAACGGAGTGATGACCGGTGGGCCTTGAACATGCGAAAACTTGCTTCGCTCGTGATCGGCGATGAGGCCAACCGCCGCTTGCCCCATAAGCTGGTCTGTCTCATGGGTCGGCCCTATCTACAGTGGGTGTGCGCTGAATATCGCGGATCATTGCCATCACCTTGTCGGCATCAGCAATGTACTGAAACCCGCCGCGTTGGCTGCGATCTACCGCTGAATGGCCGAAATAGATCGAGGGCGGATTGCCGTCGACATATTCAACGGGCGTATCGCGGTCGATGGGAAAGCTGCTCAACTTACGACCACGCATCGGCACATCCGTCGCGACAATCGCCCGGCGATCAGTCAGCGTATACCATGTCCGCGAGCGCAGGAAGGAAGGCCCAAAGATCGGGGTCAGCAGATCACGCAGACCGATCACAAGAAAGAACAGGCCGAACATTGCAAAGAAAATGCTGCCTTGCGCGGCCTGATACATCCAGAACAGCGAAAAACAGACGAAGAAGAGCGCCGGAAACGTGCCGCCAAGGCTTTTAAATTCAAGCCGGAAACGGCTGTCGGGTTCCCCCTGCCACAGAATACGCTCGCCCGGCTCCAGAATGCCCTGCCAGCCGGGGTGGTACGATGCGCCCTCTGACGCGCTGACAAGATCCGGTTCAGACATGATCGCCACCAGAGGCTTTGGCCCCCCGCTCTGCCCGCAGGTTTCGCGCCAGCAGGTCCATCGCGGCCATGCGAACGGCGACGCCCATTTCGACCTGATCCTGAATAACGCTTCGGTTGATGTCATCGGCGATTGTGCCGTCGATTTCGACGCCACGGTTCATCGGGCCTGGATGCATGACAATTGCGTCGGGCTTGGCATGTGACAGCTTGTCGGCATCAAGCCCCCAGCGGTGATAGTATTCGCGCTCGGACGGGATGAAACCGCCATCCATCCGTTCTCTCTGAAGGCGCAGCATCATGACGACGTCTGCGTCCTGAAGCCCCTCACGCATATCCTCGTAGACCTCGCAGCCGAACTCGCCCACGCCCGAGGGCATCAGAGTTGATGGCCCGACAAGGCGAATTCTGCTCTCCATTTTGCCGAGCAAAATCAGATTCGACCGCGCAACCCTGCTGTGCGCAATGTCGCCGCAGATCGCCACGGTCAGACGGTGCAAGCGGCCCTTGGCACGCCTTATCGTCAAAGCGTCCAGCAAGGCTTGCGTCGGATGCTCATGCCGTCCGTCGCCCGCGTTAAGGACCGCGCAATTCACCTTTTCCGCCAGCAGATTGACCGCCCCTGACTGAGGATGCCGCACGACCAGCAGATCGGGATGCATTGCGTTCAGGGTTAGCGCGGTATCAATCAGCGTCTCACCCTTCTTCACCGACGAGTGCGCGACCGACATATTCATCACATCCGCACCAAGCCTTTTGCCTGCCAGTTCAAAGCTTGACTGGGTGCGGGTCGAGTTTTCGAAGAACATGTTAATCTGTGTCATACCCTCAAGCGCATCCGAATGCTTGATCGTGCGCCGGTTCAGATCGACATAGCTTTCGGCAAGGTCGAGAACAGAGGTGATTTCCGGTGGTGACAGGGGCTCGATACCCAGCAGGTGGCGTGCGCGGAACGTCATCTGTACCCCTCTTGCGGACTTGCGCTTCTCTATCGCAAACCGGAACCGATGCGGCAAGGGCCGGGCTTGCCCGAAGGTGTTGCTGGCCGTAGTTTCATGCGCATGGAATCAGGTCTGACATGGCGCGGTGCCGAAGTTGACGGCTGGACGGCCCTGGCATTGCTGGAATGGCAGCGAGAGCTGGGCGTTGATGAGCCGATTTTGGACGAGCCGCTTGACCGGATGGACCTGCCGCCTCCGCCAAAGCCTGTCGCGCCGTCGGCCATCGCACCGCAGAGCCATGCTGCGGTTCCTGCGCCGAAACAGGCAGAGCCTGATCATGCCGCCTTTGTGGCCGAAGCCGAAGCACAGGCTGCGAAGGCAACATCGCTTGATATGCTGGCCGAACTGCAATCGGGCTTTGACGGGCTGGCGCTGAAGCGAGGAGCAAGGAATTTCGTTTTCTCCGACGGCAATCCTGCTGCCCGTGTCATGATCATCGGGGAAGCCCCCGGCGAGGAAGAGGATGCCCGTGGCCTGCCCTTCGTCGGTCGTGCGGGGCAATTGCTGGACAGAATGCTTGCAGCCATCGGGTTGGGCCGGGATGTCCCCGACGCCGCGCGGTCGGTCTACATCGCCAATGTCCTGAAATGGCGTCCGCCGGGCAACCGGCGTCCTCAGCCCAATGAAGTCGCGCTATCGCTGCCATTTCTACGCAAACAGGTTGAGCTTGCCGGGCCAGAGGTCATCCTGCTGATGGGCAACACGCCCTGCGCCGCTGCGCTTAACCGCGAGGGCATTCTGCGATTGCGTGGCAACTGGACAGAGGCTTTTGGCAGACCTGCGCTTCCAATGACGCACCCAGCCTATCTGCTGCGCAATCCGATCGCCAAGAAAGACGCCTGGGCGGATCTGCTTTCACTGGCAGCTAAACTGGACCTTTAAGACGCGGGGCCAAGCCGTCTGGTGTTGCCCCGGCGCACGGCCTCTGCCGCGTCATTCGTCCCGCGCTCATTCTCTGACTTTGGAAGCTGATTTGTGACTACGGTGTCGTGAGCCTCTGTCGTCTCAGTGTGCGGTACAACAGGCGCGATCCGCTCTTTGACGGGCGTGGCACTAGCGATGCGGCGGTTGCTTATGGGCGCGGCAGCAGCGGTATCGGTGCGACCGACACCCGGCAAACGGCGGATGCCGCCCGCGCCCTGTTTTGCCAAACGCTCCAATGCTTCGCCGTGACGGCGGGTATTGTGGTAAATGCCGATAAGGACCAGCAGCCCCGCCATGGCAGCGCCGATGGCAAGCAAACCGGGTGCGGCAATGTCCAGCATGGTACGCCAGCCCTGCTCTCGAACTGCCCAGGCACGCAAGGCAAATTGCACGGTCCCGATAATGGCACCCAGCCACAGCAGGACCTCAACGATCTGAATCAGTCGGTATCGAATATTCACGGTCATGCTGTGATCAGTACGAATACTCGCCATAGATGCGAGTCAAATCTCCGTGCCATTCGCCGTGATATTTCGCAAGCAGTTCATCCGCAGGGGCCTGCCCGGTCTCCACGCTTTCTTTCAATGCGTTCAGAAAATGCGTCTCATCAGGCACCAACCCGCCTGCTCCGCGCTTTGCCCGCGCCTTCAGTCCGGCTTCGGCAATACCCACCGCTTCGCGTGCCAGATCATGAAGCTTCACACCGCCTGCTCCGCCGTTAAGCCCGTCTTTGGCGGCAGCGCGGCGCAACCCCTCGCGCGTTTCCGCATCGAGGCCCTTCACCAGATCCCAAGCGGCATCCAGCGATGACTGATCGTAAAGCAGACCGACCCACAGCGCAGGAAGCGCACACAGCCTGCGCCACGGCCCGCCATCGGCACCGCGCATTTCGATGAACTTCTTGACCCTTGATTCCGGGAAAACCGTCGTCAGGTGGTCAGCCCAGTCCGAAAGCGTCGGCACCTCTCCCGGCAATGCGGGCAGCTTTCCCTGCATGAAGTCGCGGAAGCTTTGCCCCAATGCATTGATATATTTTCCATCGCGATAGACGAAATACATCGGCACATCGAGGACATAGTCCACCCATTGATCGTAACCGAAGCCTTCTTCAAAGACGAAGGGCAGCATCCCGGTCCGCGCCGGATCAAGGTTCTGCCAGATATGGGCACGCCACGACTTCATACCATTCGGCTTGCCATCCAGAAACGGAGAGTTCGCAAACAGTGCCGTCGCAACCGGCTGCAATGCCAGCGAAACGCGCAGCTTCTGGACCATATCTGCCTCTGACCCGAAGTCGAGGTTCACCTGCACGGTGCAGGTACGATACATCATCTGCGTGCCCAGCGTACCAACCGTGCGCATGTAAGGCGTCATCAGCGCATAACGGCCCTTCGGCATCATTGGCATCTGCTCTTCCGACCAGATCGGCGCGGCACCAAGTCCAATGAAACCGGCCCCGATCTTCTCGGCAACCTCTCGCACCTCGGCCAGATGCTGGTTCACCTCGTCGCAGGTCTGGTGGATCGACTCCAGCGGGGCGCCTGACAGTTCAAGCTGCCCGCCCGGCTCCAGACTGACATTCGCGCCGTTGCGCTCCAGCCCGACGATCTTGTCCTGCTCAAACACAGGCGACCACCCGAAACGTTGCTGCAACCCCTCCAGCATGGCTTTGATGGAACGCTCACCGTCATAGGGCAGCGGTAGCAGGCTGTCTTTACAATAGCCGAACTTCTCGTGCTCTGTCCCGATCCGCCAGTCCTCTCGGGGCTTTTCGCCCCAAGCGATATATTCGGCAAGCTGTTCGCGCCGCTCGATCGGGCCGCCGCCCTGCTGGGGTATGGACATGTCTGGCCCTCTTTCGTTCTTATGTGACAGGTGGCGCGGTCGAAGGCGCAAGTCAACCCGAGTTGGGCGCCGTCCAGACGATCCGCAAGGAGGGGCCGCCGCTCTGCGACAATGCGGCCGATACCCGCCCCATGTCCAGCCCCGGCAACGCCGCAAAGGCATCCGCCAGATGTTCGGCACCGCTGGCCTCGACAGGGATCAGCAACGCCTCGCCACCTCGTGTTTTCAGTCGCCAGTGATCGTGGCCGTTTAGACGGATCAAGCGGATCTCTTTCAGATCACGAAGCGACAACGTGCCGCCAATTGCCCGAGCGCCATAATAGCGGATTTCGCCTTCAACCACCTCGACCAGACCGGGCGCCGCGATGTCCCGGTGAAACGCCAGTCTGCGCCAACTGCCCAGCATCCATGCAGCACAGATCGCGAAGCCTGCAAAGCCGAGCGCTGCATAGAACCAGCCGCCCCAAGTCGCGATCCATCCTGCGACCGCCATGCAGACAATCGCGGCGAGAAACTCCTTTCTCGGGCCAAGCCAGGCCTGCAATTCTGGCCGTATCAGTCCCATCGTGACAGCGCGTCCTCATCCGACGTCTTTGCTTCGACCCATGCGCCGGGACCGTCAGCGCCGATCTCTCGCTTCCAGAAAGGCGCACGCGATTTCAGGTAGTCCATCAGATATTCTGCCGCCTCGAAAGCCTCTGCCCGGTGCCGCGCCGCGGTTGCCACAGCCATGATCTGTTCGCCGACATTCAAGCGGCCGAAGCGATGAACAATTGCCAGATCGACCAAATTCCAGCGAGCTTGCGCCTGCATCGCAATGCGCGATACCGCCTTTTCCGTCATGCCGGGATAGTGCTCCAGCTCTAAAGCGGTCATTTCGCCCGTATCATCCCGCACAAGGCCGGAAAATGTCACGACAGCGCCTGCGCCGTCACCAAAACCATCCAGCAGATCTGCCAGTGCAAAGGGGTCTTGCTGAATCCGGATCAGCATCAGCCGCCGGTCATTGGCGGGAAAAAGGCCAGTTCACGCACATTTTCCAGCTTGTGGTCGAAATTCACCAGTTCCTGATCGGCCGCCACGCGATAGGAATTCAGATCGGAAAGCGCAGCCGCATATCTTTCGTCGCTGTTAATCAACTGCTCCACAAGGCCGCGGATCGTTGTGGCACCCGTATCAATGCTTTCCCTGGGTTCGCCAATACGCTCTCGAATCCATGCGAAATAAAGGACGTCTATCTTCATTTCGGACCCTTCAGAAAAGGCATGGCCTTGCGGAAATAATCCCACCCGGTCCACGCCGTCAGCGCTGCCGCAACCCAGATCAGAAACAGGCCCAGGAACGTCGCAAGAGAGGACCATTTCGCATCACCGGGCAATTCTGCCTCACCCACCAGCGGGGGGCGACCATATTCGACATAGGCAAGCCCCGTTCCCAGAAACAGAACGGATATCGCAACCATCTGTGTCGTGGTTTTCCATTTCGCGACCTTGGTTACCGCAAGTTGCGTCGCTTTATCGCCTAACGACTCGCGCAGGCCGGACACGAAAACCTCTCGGAACAGGATCACGGTGGCGGGCAGGATCAGCCACGGGTTCATGCCCGAATAGCCCGTGATAACCACCAGAGCGATCACGACCATCGCCTTATCCGCAATCGGGTCCATCGCGGCGCCAAAGCGGCTTTGCTGGTTCCACAGCCTTGCCAGATAGCCATCAAACCAATCGGTAATCGCCGCCAGCAGAAACAGCGTCAGCGCAGCCCAATCGGCCCACGGACGATGAAAATACAGAAACATAACCGGGACGCCCGGTGCGGCGAGAAGGCGCAAAATGGTGAGGATATTCGGAATGGTCCAGGTCATAGCGTATAACTAGTGTTAATCTCGCATATCGGGAAGGGGTCAAAGGTCGAGACGGTGCGGCGTCCGCCCCTCAGATTTGCGATAGGGCCGAAAGCCCATCGCCTGGTAATAAGCAAGGCCGGCCGCATTATCGTCGCCGATGCTTGCGTCGATATGGGCAAGCCGCGCAATTCGCGCGGCCTGCAGCGTTTTTGCAAACAGTCTCCGCCCGATCCCGATGCGCCCGGCATCCGGCCGTATATGGGTTCCGATCATGCCCCAGCCGGTGGCGACGCCATACTCATTGTCTGGCCATGCGACACCCAGCCACTGAAAGCCCAGGATTTCGCCCTCGCCCTCGGCAATGGTCAGACGAAGAGTATTGGGATGCTCCAGATACAAAGAGCGCATTTTATCTTCGTCGACGGCTGTTTTACGCAAACCTGCGTCAAAAATCGCGTTCTGAACCTCTGCCATGCCCCCGGCATCATCTGGCTGCGCCTGGCGCAGAGTTATCTCTGCCATCTTTGTCCCCAACTGATCACGGCCGTATCTCAACCTCGGTGCCGATGCGGGTGGCGGCAAACAGTTCGGCGATCTGGTGATTGTCGATGGCAATACAGCCGTCGGTCCAGTCGCCTTTGACCCGAAAGCCGTCTTCGATCTGGTTGGGCTGCCCGTGAATAAAGATATCGCCCCCCGGATCGTAACCGCCATCGCGCGCCCGCCTACGGTCGTCGGATTTCGGATAGTCAATGCCGAGCGACAGATGAAACTGACTTTTGTCATTGCGGCGGTCAACCTTGAAAACACCTTCGGGCGTCTTGCCGTCGCCTTGCATCAGCTTGTCGCCCTCTGGCGCAAAGCCTAGCGCGATCCGATACTCGCGGACCAGCTTGCCCTGCTGGTAAACGCTCAGCCGCCGGGCCTCTTTTTCGATCAGGATGCGGTCGATGTCGCCCTGAAGCGGTAGGCTCAGTTCAGGCCGCGGCGGTGGGCGCGTCGTGTCGACGCCACCGGGTGGAGCCAGGCCGGTCGGTCCGAAAAGCGACCACAGGATCCAGCCGAGAAAAACGATGAACACGACCGGCACCAATTCCCGAGCCTATTGCAGATCAGCGAAGGCAGCGCGAAGGCGGCTGACCGCGGATTCGACATTGCTGCGTGGCGTCGCGAGGTTGAAGCGCAGGAACCCTTCCCCGCCAAGACCGAAGGTCTCACCGGCATTCGCAGCGATCTTCGCATCCTTCGCAACCCTTGCCCTTACCTCTTCCGCAGACATACCGGTGCCGTTGAAATCGACCCATGACAGATAGGTCGCCTCCAGCGGCATGGATGACAGCCCCGGAAGCGCGTTCACCCCTTCGTCAAACAGTCGGCGGTTTTCGTCGAGATAGGACACGAGCGCATCCACCCAGGATGCACCCTCAGGGGAATAGGCAGCGGCTACCATATCTGTTCCGAACATCCCGGTCGACAGACCAAGTCCCGCCATCTTTGCTTTGTAGGCGGAACGCAGCTTCGGGTCGGCGATGATTGCATTGCCGACATGCGCGCCGGCAATGTTGAATGTCTTTGTCGCAGCGGTCAGCGTGATGAGACGGTCAGTTATATCCGGCGCGGCGTCGGCCATAACGGTATGTTTGAAACCCGGCATGACAAGATCATGATGGATCTCATCGCTTACCAGCACCAGATCGTGCGCTGCGCAGAAATCTGCCACCTCGCGCAGTTCCTGCGCCGACCAGACGCGACCGCCCGGATTGTGCGGGCTGCACAGAATCAGCATTTTTTCCTGGCCGGTCAGCAGCCCTTCCCACGTCGGCCAATCAAAGACATAGCGCCCATCGTTCTGCGCCAGAGGAAACTCGGCAACCTCTCGCCCCTGAGCGCGAATCACACGTGAGAACGCATGATAGACGGGCGTCATCAGAATCACGCGGTCGCCCGGATCGGTGAAGGCGGAAATGGCAAGCGCCGTGCCGTTGACAAGGCCAAGCGCCGTAACGATCCAGTCTGCCTCTATCTGCCAGCCGTGACGGTTTTTCATCCACCACCGGATTGCGGGAAGATAATCCGGGTTCTGCGCGGGATAGCCATAGACACCATGGGCTGCCAGTTTTTCAACGGCGGCCTGCACCGGCGCGGGAGGCCTGAAGTCCATATCCGCGACCCACATCGCCAGACCCTGATCGGCGGGAACGCCATAGATCGCCTCCATATCGTCCCATTTGTTGCAGTTGGTTCCGCGGCGTTCGATGATTTCGTCAAAGTCGGGTGTGGTCATTTGGGCCTCCTGTCGGGGATATGGATAGGCGGCTTATTGCGCCGCGCCAAGCCTTGGCCTAGATCAAAACCATGACAATACGCCCGATCCTGATTCATCCTGACCCGCGCCTGAAAAAAGTCGCCGAGCCCGTCGCACGCATCACGCCCGATGTGGAAACGCTGGCAGCCGACATGGTGGCAACCATGTATGACGCACCCGGCATCGGGCTCGCGGCGCCGCAGGTCGGTGTTCTGCAGCGGATATTCGTGATGGACGCCAACCGCGACCCCGAGGCAGAGCGCAAGCCGATGGTTCTGCTGAACCCCGAGATCACCTGGGAATCAGACGAACAGAACATCTATGAGGAAGGGTGCCTGTCGATCCCTGAACAATATGCCGAGGTGACGCGGCCTTCTCAGGTCAAAGTGAGCTGGCTGGGTCTGGACGGCAAACAACATCAGGAAGATTTCGACGGGCTGTGGGCCACCTGCGCCCAGCATGAGATCGACCATCTGGATGGGGTCCTGTTCATCGACCATATCAGCGCAATGCGCCGCCAGATGATTACCCGCAAGATGGTGAAGCTGAAACGCGAACGCGCCCGTGAGCAGGCGTAGACCGCCATGCGCGTCGATGCGCCAGCCACTCAAAGGCTTCTGTTGAACAAATGACCGTCAGACCTTTCCTGCCCTACGCCGACAAGCGCCTTCACACACCGGCCCAACCGGTGGAAGCAGTTACGGAAGCTGTCCGGATGGTCTGGGATGACATGATCGACACGATGGAGGCTATGCCCGGCGTCGGCCTTGCCGCGCCGCAAATCGGGATCATGCTGCGCCTCGCCGTGGTAGATGCGTCAGAAAAGCGCGGTCAGGCCATCAGAATGGCCAACCCAGAAATCCTGCATGAATCGGTCCAGTTCCGCGATTATGAGGAAGCCAGTCCGAACCTGCCCGGCGTATCGGCGCGGATAACCCGCCCCCGCGCCGTAACGGTTCGCTACCTGAACGAGAGCGGTGAAATCGAAGACAGGGATTTCGTCAGCCTCTGGGCAACATCTGTGCAGCATCAGATCGACCACCTGAATGGCAAAATGTATGTCGATCACCTGTCGCCGTTGCGCCGCAAGATGCTGGTCGCCAAGGCCGCGAAGCTGGCAAAGCGCGGATAAGGAGGGCATCTTGCGGGTCATCTTCATGGGAACGCCTGATTTTTCCGTACCTGCGCTGCGCGCCATCGCAGCGGTGCACGAGGTCGTCTGCGTGTACACGCAACCGCCGCGCCAGGCCGGACGTGGGCAGAAATCGCGACCGACCCCGGTTCACAAAGCCGCTGATGAAATGGGGCTGGAGGTTCGCTATCCCCGCAGCCTGAAAGCTGCGGCAGAGCAGACGGAGTTTGCAGCCCTTAATGCGGATGTCGCCGTCGTCGTTGCCTATGGTCTGATCCTGCCCCAACCCGTTTTGGATGCGCCGCGCCTGGGTTGCGTCAATATCCATGCGTCGCTTTTGCCACGCTGGCGTGGGGCCGCACCGATCCACCGTGCCATCATGGCGGGCGATGACGAAACCGGCGTATCAATCATGCAGATGGAGGCCGGGCTGGATACCGGCCCGGTGCTGGCGGAACGCCGCACACCGATCACGTCCGACCTTACGACGGCCGATCTGCATGACCGGCTGGCCGCGATGGGGGCGGATCTGGTCGTTGAAACGCTCGACCGCCTGCCCGCCAAAGCCGTAGCTCAGCCAGATACCGGCGTCACCTATGCCGCCAAGATCGACAAGACCGAGGCCCGCATAGACTGGTCACGTCCAGCCAACGAGGTTGATCGTCAGATCAGGGGTCTGTCGCCATTCCCCGGCGCGTGGTGCGATATCGCTGGCGAAAGGGTCAAACTGCTTCGTTCACGAATCGCAGAGGGCTCTGGCAATCCTGGCCAGGTGCTGGGAGGGTTCCGCATCGCATGTGGGATGGGCGCTGTTGAGGTGCTGGAGGCACAGCGTGCCGGCAAACGCCCTATGCTCGCCGCAGAAATATTGCGCGGCATGTCCCTGCCTGCCCATCTGGACTGAGCAGCCGGATCGACTTGCGCAGCGCGACGTCTCGCCCTAAAAGGATCGGGTCGCGGGTGTAGCTCAATGGTAGAGCAGCAGCCTTCCAAGCTGAATACGTGGGTTCGATTCCCATCACCCGCTCCAAATTCCCTGAAAGCAGAGAAACCGGGGCGCAGCTTTTGCCGCGCGGCGGAACCGACTGACCGCTTTTTCGCCGTTGGCCGTCCGCCTTAATGATCCGCCGGCTTCTTCTCACCCGCGCGAATTTCGAAGGGCATGATATTTTGCGCGACGGGAAGTGGGCAGACTGCGAATTCAGTAAAAGCACAGGGCGGGCTGAATGCCTTGTTAAAGTCCAGCACGACCTTGTCGCCGCTGACCTCTCCGATCAGGAACCGTGCTGCGCCATAGGTCTCACGGCCCGCGGTGCGATCACGGATGACAAACATCGGCTTGCCCGATTTTTCATGGGTCGGCAAAAGTGTGACCACCTGACCCTCATGCGTGAACTCCGCCTGATGAGTAATGCGCACGCGGTCACGGGCGCCTGTCACAAGATCGATCTCCACATCCTGTGGTTCATCCAGCGGGATCCAGTCGGCTTCGATGCGCCATTCCGGGTCAGTCGAATAGGACTCTATTCCCGGAAACGCCTTGCGTGAGGCAGCGCCGATGTCGCGCACGCGTAAGGCAAAGGCGCCTTCGACCTGCGTCACTTCCAGCAGCAGACCGCCTGTCTTCAGCCTTGGCGGATTGTCAGGCACGCGCTGAAACTGATGCTGCGCCTGACCGTCATCAAACGTCGCGTTACCATCGGCTGAAAGCTCCAGCGTGCCCAGATGGCCGGGGCCAGCGGAAATCTGAACATCATTCTGCGGATCCGATCCGATCGTCATCCGCCCCGGAACAATCGCCACCCGATCAGTCAGGTTCAGCCATCCGTCCTCGGCTGTCAAAGCGGCCAGGCGTTCATCACGCCACTTTGCGATTGAGTCGCTGTATGCATCGTTCATCGGCTCTGCTCCTTGGGTTCAGGCAGCCGCGGCAGGCTGTTCAGCAATGTGCGGGTATAGTCATCCTGCGGATCGCGCAGGATCTCTCGTGTAAGGCCAGCTTCGACAATGCGGCCGTGCTGCAAAACGAGCAGTTGCGGGCAAAGCGCCGCCACAATTGCAATATCATGAGAAACCAGCACCAGCGTCAGATCCCGCGACAGCGTGTCGAGCAGATCAATCACCCGCACCCGCGTTGACAGATCAAGCGCGCTGACCGGCTCATCCGCCAGCAGCACACGGGGCCGTGCGATCAGCGCGCGCCCGATTGCTATGCGCTGCCTTTGACCGCCGGAAAAAGATCGTGGGCGCCGGTGAATACTGTCTTCCGGCAAACCAACCTCGGACAGCACGCGGGCGGCCTCGGTTCGGGCATCGCCGGGCAGGCCGAGTGCCGAATGCGGCTCGGTCAGCGCCTTTCCAATGCGCATACGCGGATCGAGCGAGCCGTAAGGGTCCTGAAAGACGGGCTGCGCGAATCGTCGATGGTCCCGCATTCGCGCAGCGGAGCGGGTATCAAGCCGCGTGCCGTCGGCCACCAACTGTCCCTCGTCGGGTTCGGCAAGCCCCAGCATCAGGCGCAGAACTGTAGATTTACCCGACCCGCTTTCACCTAGAATGCCAAGGTTCTGCCCCGCTGTCAGGTCAAAGGAAATATCATGCAGCACGGGCTTTCGGCGGTCGTAGCCATAGGTCACGTCGCGCAGGGAAAACAGGCTCATGCGCCGCCCCCCTCGCCATCCAGGGCATCCTGCAACCGCCGTGCAGCGGCAACGAGACCCTGCGTATAGTCATGCTGAGGTTCGGTGAAGACCCGGTCTGTCGGACCACGCTCCACCATGCGGCCCTTTCGCATCACCAGCACTCGATCCGCCACGCGCGACACGACCGGCAGATCGTGGCTGATGAACAGCAGCGACAGTCCCTCATCTTTTACCAAACGGTCGAGCATCGACAGCACCTCCGCCTGCGTCGAGACATCAAGTGCGGTCGTCGGTTCATCCGCGATAAGCAGCCGGGGCGCGCAGGACAGCGCCATCGCTATGGCAAAACGCTGGCGCTGTCCGCCGGATACCTCGTGCGGCCATGAGCGCAGGATGCGTGCCGGCTCGGGTATAGATACACGTTCCAGCCAGCGGATCTGTTCGTCGCGCATGGCACTGTCTGACAGGCGTCGCCCCTCTCGCCGCGCCCGGCGGCGGATCGGCGCGGCAAGCTGATCGCCAAGCCGCATCAGCGGATCAAGCGCCGCACGCGAATCCTGAAAGACCACAGCGGCGGTCGCGCCACGCATTGCCGTCATCTCTCGGTCAGGGCGCCCGATCACCTGATGACCATCCAGCACAACCGACCCGTCCGCGACCAGCCCCGGTGCCAACAGCCCAACAATAGCCATCGCCGTCAGCGATTTGCCGGAACCGCTTTCACCAACCAGTCCCAAACGTTCACCCGCGGCAAGTTCGAAGCTGACGCCGTGCACCAATTCTCTGCCCGGTGCGGATACCGAAAGGTCCGAGACGCTCAGAAGGCTCATGCCTCGACCTCCTCCGGCGTGCCGACCGGATCGGCATCAATGAGATCGCGCAGACCGTCCGCCAGAAAGTTGATACCCAGAACCAGCGACATCAGCGCCAGACCGGGCGCGATAACCCCCATCGGCGCACGAAACACCGTTGATTGCGCCTGCTGAAGCAGCTGCCCCCATGACGCGTTCGGCGGCGGCGTGCCAAGGCCCAGATAGGACAGCGATGCCTCGGCAATGACGGCAAGGCCGAACTGAAGCGCCACGATAACAAGTATGGTCGGGAAGATATTCGGCAGAATGTGGTTGATGGTGATCCGTACCCAGCCAAGACCCGAACAGCGGGCTGCGGTGATAAAATCCTGTGCCAGAACCCGCTTCGTCAGGATGCGAACCAAGCGGGCGATGATGGCGGACATGGCCAGCCCGATGGCAAGAATTGCCGTCCACAGGCTTGCCCCTTCACTGGCTGCCACGACCAGCATGGCTAGCAGCAGCGTCGGGAAGGCAATCAGAATATCCAGCGTCGCGGCCAGTGCATCATCCAGCCCCCGCCGCGCAAAGGCAGACAGAACGCCAATGGTGGTCCCTATTATACCGCCAAGCAGGGCGGCACCGATCCCCACCGTCATCGCGATACGCGCACCGATCATCACTTGTGTCAGGTAGTCGCGCCCCAGCCGATCCGTGCCAGCCGGATGAGCCCATGACGGCGGCGACAGTCGGCCCCCTGCCATAGCCGTCGGATCATATGGCAGCCAGAAAAAGGTCAGGAGTGCGACAAACGCATTCAGCCCGACCAGAACAATGCCTATATACAGGTTCCGAGTAGACCTGTTCATCGCCTTACCGCCGCCGGTTCGCGCAGGCGCGGATCAATCAACCGCTGCACCACATCGGCGGCAAAGCCGATCAGCAGCACCAGCAGGGTGGTGATCAGCAAGACGCCCTGAACGCTGGGATAATCTCTCTGTTGAATCGCCGTCAGAAGCATGGAACCGAGACCGGGCAGATTGAACACACGCTCTACAACGACCGCACCCAACAGAGTCGAGGCAAGCTCAATCCCCAGAATGGAAATCACGGGCACAGAGCCGTTGCGGATACCATGCCGCATCATCGCCTGCGGAAAGCTTTCGCCAAGGGCGCGTGCGTTGCGAAGATAATCCGCCCCGACAACGTCCAGCGTGGCCGAGCGGACATAGCGCAGAAGCGATGCCCCCATGACGATGCCAATGGTAACCACTGGCAGGATCAAAGCACGAATGGCCTCCAGCGGGTCACGCCAACCGGCAATCGGAAAGCCGCTGGCAGGCAGCAGCCGCCACTCTATCGCGACCAGCCACACAAGCAGAATGCCGATCCAGAAGACCGGAACGGCTATGCCAAGCTGCGAAACCGTCGAAATCATAGCCCCATACCAGCGGTCACCGCGCACAGCGGCGATGATCCCCAGCGGAACCGCCAGACAGATCGCCAGCAGAAAGGACGCGAGCGTCAGCGGCAGGGTGATCGTCAGCCGCGTCAGTATCTCGGGCAGCACCGGCTGGTTCGAGACGAAAGAATTGCCCAGATCGAAACGGGCCAGATCCGACAGAAACCGGCCAAGCTGCACAAATATCGGCTGATCCGAACCGACCTGCTCTCTGGCGGCGGCGATCTGCGCCTCATCCGCGCCAACGCCCAACAGCGCAGCCGCCGGATCACCCGGCAGCAGCCGCAGCAGCACAAACAGAACCAGCCCCGCCGCGATCAGCGACAGGGCCAGCACGATTGTCCGGCGCAGCAGATAGCGACGCATCAGGGCTTATTCTGCTTTCTCTATATCGCGCAGGAAGAACTGAGAGTTCAGGCCGTTCAGCGGATAGCCGGTAACATTGGCCGCCGATACGACGATCTGCGGATAAAGGAAGAACCAGTTGGATGCCGCTTCTTCCGCGATGATGGCATTCGCCTCGCGAAGTTTTTCTGTCTGCTCTTCTTCGGTGCCGCTCTGCTCTGCCTCTTTGATCAGGCGCGTGACATCGGCATTGTCATAACCCCAATAGAAATCCGGGTTGCCGTAAAAGACGATATCGCGGTGATTGACATGCTCTTGCAGCGTCGCATCAAAATCATGCGCCTGATAAATCTTGGTGTACCATTCATTCGCGGTGATGATGTTGATGTTCACCGTCACACCGATCTTCGCAAGCTCTGCCTTGATAAACTCTGCGGTGATGGGGTGGGGATCGTAGTTCGGCGTATCAAGCGTGAAGGTGAACCCGTCCGGATATCCAGCCTCTGCCAAAAGGGCCTTGGCGCTTTCCGGATCGTAAGCGTCGACGCCGGTCAGGTCTTCGTACCACGGATCGGTTGGCGGCACGAAGCTGCCCAGTACCATGCCGCGATCACCCCAGATCGCCTCCAGCAGCTTTTGCTTGTCGATACCACGCGCCAGGGCTTTGCGGACCTGAATATTGTCAAAGGGGGCCTCTCGGTCGTTATAGGCCATGATCTGTTTGACCGTCGAATTCCCCTCGGCAATCGTATAGCGTGACGGGTCCTCGAACTGTGCGAGGGCATCGGGACTTTGGATCGTGGTGATAAGATCAAGCGCGTCGGTCAGCAGCGCGTTGTCCAAAGCAGCGGCTTCGGTAAAATAGCTGATATCCGCGCCGCCGTTCTTCGGCGCCTCGCCCCAATAATCTTCAAAAGCCCGCAACGAAATCGCTGAACCGCGACGCCAGCCGTTCAGGACATAGGGGCCGGTGCCATCCTCTGTCGCGGAAATATCGCCGGCAGCATCGTTAACGATCCAGACATAGCTGAGATTGTAGGGCAGAGAAATTGACCGGGAATCCAGCGTGACCACGACCGTCTTGTCGTCAGGCGCCTCGATGCTGGCGATGCTGGCAAGGCTGCTTTTGCGCGACGACTTGGACGATTCCGCCGTCACGCGCTCAATCGAATATTTCACATCCGCCGCCGTCAGCGGATCGCCGGAATGGAAGGTAACGCCATCCTGAAGCGTAAATGTGTGCGTCAGCCCGTCATCTGAAACCGTGTGATCGGCGGCCAGAACGGGCTCGACAGAGCCATCATCATTCAGGCGGAACAGCGCCTCGTAGACATTGTCATTGAATGCCTCGTTAATGCCCTGCCCTGCGCCCGCCGTGTTATCCAGATTCTGCGGTTCATACAGCGAGCCGATCCGAATGATCGCATCAGGATTGGCTTGCGCAAGCGCGGCACTGGCAAAGGGCACCGTTGCGGCACCAAGGGCCAGGACAAAGGTCGGGACAAGTTTCATCGCAGGAGGCCTTCCGAATTGTGATGTGCACCCAGACTAGTCACGTTCACACCGGTTTACGAGAGGGGCGGGGGTTAATTCATGTGGATACAATTCGGTGCCCGCCACGTTGTCAGAAGTGGTGCAGTCAGATGCGCCCATGCTAAACATGCTGCAAAGCGCGATGGGGACAGGATGGCGGATCGCAGCAGGTATCTGGTGGGTGTCGATGTTGGAACCGGCAGCGCACGCGCGGGCGTATTCGACACTCAGGGCTATCTTCAGGGAACCGCCAGGCACGATATCCAAATGTATCGCGAAAGCGGCAATATCGTTGAACAATCCAGCGACGACATCTGGACCGCGGTGGCCAGTGCCGTGCAAGGGGCTGTCCGCGCCGCTGGCGTCGCCGCCGAGGACATCGCGGGCATCAGCTTCGATGCGACATGTTCGCTGGTCGTGCTTGGCGCAAGCGGCGAACCAATGCCGGTCGGCGACCCCGCTTACCCCGAGCGCAACATCATGGTGTGGATGGACCACAGGGCGCGCGAACAGGCAAAGCGCATCAACCAAACTGGTCATCGCGTGCTCGATTTCGTCGGCGGACGCATTTCACCAGAGATGGAAACACCAAAGCTGCTCTGGCTGAAAGAAAACCGGCCGGAGGTCTTTGACCGCGCGTGGCAGTTCATGGATCTGACCGACTTCCTGACATGGAAGGCAACGGGTGATCTGTCGCGTTCGGTCTGCACCGTCACCTGCAAGTGGACCTATCTTGCGCATGAAGGGGGCTGGGATAGCTCCTATTTCCATGAGATCGGGCTTGGCGAACTGGCGGAAGAAGGCTTCAGTCGTATCGGCACGCAAATTCGCGAGGCAGGCAGCCCGCTTGGCAGCGGCCTGACTGACCGCGCTGCAGAAGAGTTGGGCCTGCTGCGCGGCACGCCTGTCGGCACCGGCCTGATTGATGCACATGCGGGCGGTGTCGGAACCGTCGGCGCTAAGGGAGGCGGCGGTGCGCGAACCAATCTGGGCTACGTCTTCGGCACTTCATCCTGCATGTTGACCTCGACAGCGGAGCCTGTCTTTGCACCCGGCGTCTGGGGGCCTTATTTTTCCGCGATGGTGCCCGGCATGTGGCTGAACGAAGGCGGGCAATCCGCCGCCGGCGCGGCAATCGACCAATTGCTTGACCTGCATCCTTTCACGCCCGAGGCGCAGAAGCTGGCGAAGGCTGCGGGCATGTCTCTGCCCGCGTGGCTTGCGTCAGAGGCGGAAGAGCTTGCCAAAGATGCGGACCCCGTTGATCTGGCCAAGGGTCTTCACATCGTTCCGGAATTCATGGGCAACCGATCGCCCCATGCCGATCCCGACACGCGCGCCGTTATTGCCGGGCTGGGTATGTCGCGTGGGCTGAACAGTCTGATCGCGCTTTATGTCGCGGGCATATGCGGTATCGGCTATGGCTTGCGGCAGATCGTTGCGGCGCAGGCCAAGGCCGGTGCGCCAGTCGGTCGCGTCGTCATCAGCGGCGGGGCTGGCCGGTCGGATTTCATCCGTCAATTGCTGGCCGACGCATCGGCGATAGAGTTCGCAGCAACAGAAGGCGAAGAGCCGGTATTGCTTGGCTCTGCGATGCTTGGCGCGGTGGCGGGCGGCATCTATCCTGATCTTGCAACGGCAATGGGCAACATGTCGCGGCTGAGCGCACATTATCCCCCAAAGGGCGGAACCGTCGCCGCGAAACACGACAAGCGATTTCGTATATGGGAGGATCTTCAGTCCATTGCGCGCAAGGCGACGCAGGTCTGAGGCGAGCTGACCATAACGCTCGGCAGCTCCGCGCTGCCCCAGCGTAAGGCTCCTATTGACAGTCTCATCGCCGCGTGGTGTTAAGCCATTACCCAGGGGTGCCGCGTATTGCCGTGGCTGAGATGGGGGCGCAGGCCCTCGGACCCTCAAAGCTGATCTGGATCATGCCAGCGTAGCAAGGAGGACATATGTTCATCGGCGCACAGATTTCTCTTTATCCCATGACGGACGACTTCGTATCCGTCATCACGTCATCGCTTGAGGCACTCGGACCCTGGCGCGATCAGTTGCGCATGGAAACAGACGACATTTCAACTCTTCTGGTTGGCGCGCCAGAGGTGCTGTTTCCCGCCCTGCGCGATCTGTACACGGCTGCGGCATCAACACGGCATCACATCGTCCTGCGTTGCACCCTGTCGCGTGGCTGCCCCGGAGAGGCGGACGACCGGATATGCGCCACCAAAGCCTTGTCGGCACCGGATACGCCGCTGGCAAACCGTCAATCAGCAGCGCTGAAAGCCGTTTCCGCCGCCCAGCAGAAAGGCGAAATCGCCCGCGCCCAGTTCTCCCTCTATGTGATGGGGGACGGCGACCACATGGAAGAGATCTACGGCTGTATCGACTTCTTAAAGCAAAGCGGCTGCTTTGATCGTACGAAGAATTTCTGCACGCGGATCAAGGGTGATGCCGGTCCGGTCTTTGCGACGATTGAGCAGGCTTTCTGCCGCTTCGGTCCGCCAGAGGGCCATGTGACAATGGACCTGACAGTTTCGGCCAACAGCCCCTCTGTCACGGACTGATCCATGCCTGCTCAAATGCTGTCGAGGGGCCGCGTCGCAATTGCGCGCGCGCTGCCGGCAATTCTCAGCGTTACCGCCGCCCTTCTGCTGTGGGAGGGCTATGTCCGTCTGTCGGGCATTTCGCCACAAGTGCTGCCCGCGCCGTCACGGGTCGGCGCACAGATACTGGCGAACCGAGAATTACTTTTCCGGAACCTGCTTCCAACGCTGCGGGCGACACTGCTTGGCTTCGCATTTTCGATCACGGTGGCTTTCCTGTTTTCGGTCCTGCTGGATTTCATTCCACGGCTTCGCAAGGCGCTGTTCCCGATCTTCGTCATCAGCCAGACCCTGCCACTCGTTGCAATCGCGCCGCTTATGGTGCTGTGGTTCGGCTTTGACCTGACACCCAAGATTCTGCTGGTCGCGTTGGTGACGTTCTTTCCGATGCTGGTGGCGCTTGTCGACGGATACGACTCGACAGAGCCGGAGATCGAGGCACTGCTGCGCTCCATGGGCGCGACGCGCGGGACAGTTTTCCGCCGGGCTAGACTGCCCTCCGCAATGCCCTTTTTCTTCTCAGGATTGCGCATTTCGGTAACCTACGCGGTCGTCGCAGCCATATTCGCGGAATATGCCGGCGCGCGGTCGGGCATCGGTATCGTCATTCTGAACGCAAAGAACAGCTTTCGCCCAGACCTGATGCTTGCCGCCGTCGTGTTCAGTTCTGCGCTGACACTGCTGCTTTTCGGGTTGGTGGTCCTTGCCCAGTTCCTTGCCATGAGGTGGCGTTATCAAGGGGCCGGCAATGTCTGAGCTGACCATCAGCGACGTGTCCCTGAAGATGGGCGGCATACAAATCCTCGACCGGCTATCACTGACTGTCCGCGCGGGAGAGTTCGTGTCCATCCTCGGTCCATCGGGCTGCGGTAAATCCACCCTGTTCCGGTTGCTGACCAATGAAATCAGCACCGACCGGGGCTCCATCCTGCTGGACGGCAAAAAGCCGCGAAATGCCTTTGCCTTCATGCCACAGCGTGATGCGCTGCTGCCCTGGCGGCGGATCATCGACAATATCACGCTGGGGCTGGAGGTTCAGGGGATGGGCCGCGCGGAAGCCCGGTCAATTTCGGTGCCGATGCTGTCGGAATTCGGACTTTCCGGGTTCGAAAAGCACTATCCGGCGCAACTTTCGGGCGGCATGCGGCAACGTGCAGCGCTTCTGCGAACGGTCATACAGGGTCGCCCGATCCAGCTTCTGGATGAGCCTTTTGGCGCACTTGACGCGCTGACCCGCGCCCGCCTTCAGAAATGGCTGGAGAAACGCTGGCGTAATGCCGGATGGACCACCCTGCTGGTGACCCATGACGTGCGCGAGGCGGTGGCGCTGTCGGACCGCATCTACATCCTGTCACCCCGGCCTGCCCGCGTCATCGCCGAGATCGAGGTGAGCGCGCCACGACCCAGGCTGGGCAGGCCCCTGCCCCAGTCCGCCCATGACATCGAAGGGCACATCCTCGACCTCCTTCTCAATCACTCCGGAGACTGAACCATGAAGAAACTGATCGCGCTTTTGATAAGCGGCCTGCCCTATTCCGCCTTTGCGCAAGAGCAGATTTCCGTCGCGCTCGACTGGACGCCGAATACAAACCACATCGGGCTCTATGTCGCGCAAGAAAAAGGCTGGTACGAGGAAGCCGGCCTGGACGTCGATATTCTGCCCTATTCCGACACATCCGCTGGAACGCTGGTGGCGTCGGGCGTCGCGCAATTCGGGATTGTTGGCATCATCGGATTTATTACGCAAAGGTCGGCAGGTGCCGATCTGCAACTTGTCATGGCCGTGACCCAGCATGAAACCGGTCAGCTTGTCGTCAATGGCGACAATGAGGCCATACAACGACCCGCCGATCTTGATGGCAAGACTTATGCCGGGTTCGGCACCGAATGGGAAAGCGCCCTGATTTCGACCATGATCCGCCATGATGGTGCGGAAGGTACATTTGAAACCGTGACACTGGGCACCTCTGCTTATGAGGCACTGGCGAATGGCACCGTCGATTTCACCCTGGAAATCCTGACATGGGAAGGCGTGAACGCCGAATTGCTGAACCGTCCGCAGCGATCCTTCAGATATGCAGATTATGGTGTCCCGGATCAGCAGACCACGCTGATAGGCGGGAATCAAAGCTGGATCGAAAACCACCCGGAGGCGGCAGAGGCGCTGATAAAAGCGACGCAGCGTGGCTATGCCTTTGCTCTGGAAAACCCGGCAGAGGCCGCCGACATTCTGATCGAAGCCACGGATGGCATGCTGCCTGATGAACAGCTTGTCCACGGTTCGATGGCGGCATTGGTCGAGGGCGGCTACCTCAAAGACGAGGGTGAGCCTGTCGGTCTGATCGACCCCCAGATGCTGAAAGAG
Organism: Paracoccus albus; assembly: GCF_027913035.1. Taxonomy (NCBI): domain Bacteria; kingdom Pseudomonadati; phylum Pseudomonadota; class Alphaproteobacteria; order Rhodobacterales; family Paracoccaceae; genus Paracoccus; species Paracoccus albus. The sequence goes on along the minus strand of NZ_CP115775.1, from coordinate 152,717 downwards.
AGCACCGCCTTTATGCTTGACGCACAGGGTCTGCGCGACGAAACCGGCAACACGCTAACGGAAATGCCGGATATGACCGGCTGGTTCAACAACGACTATCTTGCCCGTTAGCGGCCGCGGCGTTCACCTCTAATTCCGGGCGAACGCCTTGCCCTCGGCGCAACACATGATAGATTTCATCGACTGAAAGGGAATTTATCAACTTTTCAGCAGGTTGCGGGCGTGGCGGAATGGTAGACGCATGAGACTTAAAATCTTTGGGCCGCAAGGCCGTGCGGGTTCGAGTCCCGCGGCCCGCACCACATCGACCCATCAGTGAGAGATCGGCGAAAAGAGGGGATGATCACGGATTTCGGCGGTGTGCCGACACTGTTCATCATGGCGGCAGAGGCCGAATACGGTCCTGCCCTGCGATCACGTATCAAACCGCTAATGACCGGGATTGGTCCGGTTGAGGCTGGAATTGAAACCGGTATCGCCCTTTCGCAACTAAATTCCGCCGGCCAACTGCCGAAACTCGTGGTGTCGCTGGGATCGGCAGGGTCCGCAAAGCTGGAGCAGACGGCGGTTTATCAGGCCGTCTCGGTCAGCTGGCGCGATATCGACGCCTCAGTCCTTGGATTCGAGAAAGGGACCACGCCGCTTCTTGACCTTCCCTCAACCCTTCCGCTGGGTATTCTGATTCCGGGCATCCCCGCGGCCAGCCTTTCGACAGGCAGCAATGTGGTTTCCGGTGCTGAATACGACAAAATCGCCGAAGATATGGTCGATATGGAAAGCTTCGCCATCCTGAGAGCCTGTCAGAAATTCGGCCTGCCGCTTATTGCCCTGCGTGGCATCTCTGACGGTGTCGAGGAATTGCATCATCTGGATGACTGGACAAGGCTGCTGCATGTGGTCGACCAGAAGCTTGCGGATGCCGTCGACCTGCTGCGCGACCATTTGTCATCCGGTCGGATAAGCCTTTGAAGGTTGTCGCTTTGGCACAAGCCGCCTAAACCGAGGCGATCAATCCCTGCAGGCACGCATGGCACGCGCACCAAAACAAGCTTCCGACCGACCATCCAGTCGCCGCGTCAGCGCATTGGCTGCGCTGTGGCCCTTTGTGCGGCCATATCGCGGCATGGCGTTTGCCGCACTTCTTGCGCTGATAACGACCGCGACCATCAGCCTTGTTCTGCCCGTGGCGGTGCGCCGCGTTGTGGACGGGTTCGACATCGGCTCTGTTCTGCTGGACGAATATTTCCGCGCGGCCATGATCATCGTTGCGCTTTTGGCGGTCGGAACCGGTCTGCGATACTACCTCGTCACCAGACTGGGCGAGCGTGTCGTGGCCGATATTCGCAAAGCCGTTTTCGATCGCGTGCTGTCCTTGTCACCAGCCTTCTTCGAACGCATCCTGACCGGCGAAATCCTCAGCAGGATTACAACGGACACGACCGTCATTCAGTCGGTGGTCGGATCATCCGTTTCCGTTGCGCTTCGGAATATCCTGCTGATGATCGGCGGGCTGTTCATGCTGTTCCTGACCTCGGCCAAGCTGACTGGGTTGGTGCTGCTTCTGGTGCCGTTGATCCTGATCCCAATCATCGGGCTGGGTCGCAGGCTGCGCCTGCTTGCGCGCGAAAATCAGGACTGGATCGCCGCGTCTTCCGGTGCGGCATCCGAAGCCCTTCAGGCGGCCCAGACCGTGCAGGCATTCACCCACGAAAGTGCCACCCGCGCCGATTTCGCCCAGCTGACAGAGGAAAGCTATCGTTCGGCCAAACGCCGGATCGGCACACGGGCGGCGCTGACGGTGATTGTCATTTTCCTGATCTGCGCCGGTATCATCGGCGTGCTCTGGATCGGCGCGCGTGATGTCGACGCCGGTTTGATGAGCGTCGGGGAACTGGTGCAGTTCGTCATTTACGCTGTGCTGGTCGCCGGTGCAGTCGGCGCGCTGTCCGAAATCTGGGGAGAGCTTCAGCGTGCAGCCGGCGCCACAGAAAGGCTGGCGGAATTGCTGTCTGCCGAAGACAGTCTGACCGATCCCGCTCAACCGAAAGCGCTGCCCGATCCGGTTCGAGGCGAGATCCGGCTGGAGGATGTGACCTTCAGCTATCCGTCGCGTCCCGGCCATTCTGCCCTTCGTGACGTCGCGCTGACGGTCCGGCCCGGCGAGACGGTTGCGCTTGTCGGTCCATCCGGCGCGGGCAAGACGACCGTCGTCCAGTTGGTGCAGCGTTTCTGGGACCCTCAACAGGGACGTGTCACGCTGGATGGCATCGACCTGCGCAAGATGGCCCGCCACGATTTTCGCAGCCAGATCGCGCTTGTTCCACAGGACCCGGTGATCTTCGCCACGACCGCGAGAGAGAACATCCGCTTCGGACGCCCTGACGCCACCGATGCAGAAGTCGAGGAAGCCGCGCGATCAGCCAATGCCCATGAGTTCCTGACCGCACTTCCCGATGGTTATGACAGTCAGGTCGGCGAGCGTGGCGTCATGCTGTCGGGCGGGCAGAAGCAACGCATCGCCATTGCCCGCGCAATCCTGCGCAACGCGCCAGTATTGCTGCTGGACGAGGCGACATCGGCGCTTGATGCGGAATCGGAATACGCGGTTCAGCGGGCCGTCGAAAGACTGGCAGAAGGCCGCACGACAATCGTTGTCGCGCACCGGCTGGCGACCGTGAAACAAGCGGATCGTATTGTCGTATTCGACCGCGGACAGATCGTCGCAACCGGCAAGCACGAGGAACTGATCGCGGAAGGCGGCCTGTATTCACGGCTTGCAAGGCTGCAATTTACTGACGGAGTGCCTGTCCAATCAGCTGACGAAGCGGTTTCGGCTTAGTCGATACAGATCATCGCCTTCTCGCCGTTCTCCATGACACTCATGCAACCAAAAGTGGCTGACGACGGCGCGCATTGACCGACCGGCCCCTCTTGCTTTGCAAGACAAAGCCCGCCGCTGCACTCGCTGCCGCTTTGACAGGATTTCCCGGCATCCGGTGCGGGCGTCGCACATACCGCTGGCCCCAGTCCCTGCACAACCTCGCCGCCTTTGGCCTGACATTCAGCGCGCTCCTGCGCATTCATCGCGCCGGGTCGGGCGTCAGAATCGACCCCTGTCGTCGTTTCGGGAACACAGGCCGACAATGCCAGAAAGAACGTAACGATAAGAACGCGCATGATGACACCCTGCTGCGTAGTTTGAACCTGTCAAAGCGTTACACCAAACCATTCTTCGGACCAACTCACGATCCCCGGATCGATCGTTGTCAAAATTTTCCCTTGCCGAATCTTTGTTGATGGGAGTATGCCCCGCAGCGGGACACCCCTCCCCAACGAGGGGCTTTTGCCTGGAAGGGTAACGTTATGGCGAATACGCAACCGGCTGCGCGTCCGGCTAATCCGCGCTTTTCTTCTGGCCCTTGCGCCAAGATTCCCAATTACAATCTGGATATGCTGTCCGACGCGCCGCTTGGCCGCTCGCATCGCGCCGCAATCGGCAAGGAAAAACTTGCCAAGGCGATTGAGATGACGCGCGAAATCCTTGGGGTTCCGTCGGACTATCGTATCGGCATCGTTCCAGCATCTGATACCGGTGCGGTCGAGATGGCGATGTGGTCGCTGCTGGGCGAGCGCCCGGTCGAGATGCTGGCATGGGAGAGTTTCGGCGCAGGCTGGGTCACGGATGTGGTCAAGCAGCTCAAGCTGGATGCGAAGGTGCAGACCGCCGAATATGGCCAGATCGTGGATTTCGCGTCGGTCGATTTCGACCGCGACGTGGTGTTCACCTGGAACGGCACGACCTCGGGCGTGCGGCTGCCGAATGGCGACGCGATCCCGGCGGATCGGGCTGGGCTGACAATCTGCGACGCGACCTCGGCCGCGTTTGCGATGGAGCTGCCTTTCGACAAGCTGGATGTGGTGACCTTCTCCTGGCAGAAGGTGCTGGGCGGCGAAGGCGGGCATGGGGTCCTGATCCTGTCGCCCCGCGCCGTGGAGAGGCTGGAAAGCTATACACCCCCATGGCCGCTGCCGAAGATCTTCCGCATGACCAAGGGCGGCAAGCTGATCGAGGGCATCTTCAAGGGCGAAACGATCAACACGCCGTCTATGCTGTGTGTTGAGGACTATCTTGTCTCGCTGGAATGGGCGAAGTCGGTTGGCGGGCAGAAAGGTCTCGAAGACCGTGCGACGGCAAATGCGCAGGCGGTCTGGGATTTCTGCGCCAGCCGCGACTGGATTGCCAACCTGGCAGAGGATCCGGCGACGGCCTCGACCACCAGCGTCTGCCTGAAATTCACCGATGACCGCATCAAGGACGGGTCAGCCTTCGCCAAGGCCGTTGCAAAGCGGCTGGAGAAGGAAAGCGTGGCACTGGATATCGGTGCTTATCGCGATGCGCCTGCGGGTCTGCGGATCTGGTGCGGATCGACCGTTGAAACCGCCGACGTTCAGGCGCTGCTGCCCTGGATCGAATGGGCGTTCAACGAAGAGATCGCCGCGCAGGCTTGATCGTTAGGAACCGGGGGCTCCGCCCCCGGACCCCCGAGGTATTTTTACACCAAAGACGCGCATGGAGGCGATTGCCCCGCGCATCTGCTGAGAGGAGCATCACATGCCCAAGGTTCTCGTATCCGATAAGCTGTCGGAAACCGCCGTCCAGATTTTCCGCGACCGCGGGATTGATGTGGATTTCATGCCGGAGCTTGGCAAGGACAAGGAAAAGCTGGCCGAGGTGATCGGTCAATATGACGGTCTGGCCATTCGGTCGGCCACTAAAGTTACAGAAAAGCTGCTGGAAAATGCCGCCAATCTGAAGGTGATCGGCCGCGCCGGGATCGGTGTCGACAATGTCGATATTCCGGCCGCGTCCAAGAAGGGCGTGATCGTGATGAACACACCTTTCGGCAACAGCGTTACCACCGCCGAACATGCCATTGCGCTGATGTTCGCGGTTGCCCGCCAACTGCCCGAGGCTTCCGTTTCGACCCATGCCGGCAAATGGGAAAAGAACCGCTTCATGGGGGTGGAGGTCTTCAACAAGACGCTCGGCCTGATCGGGGCGGGTAATATCGGCTCCATCGTCGCCGACCGTGCGCTTGGGCTGAAGATGAAGGTGCTGGCCTATGACCCCTTCCTGTCGGAAGAACGCGCCGATCAGCTGGGTGTAAAGAAGGTCGAACTGGACGAACTGCTCGGCAAGGCGGATTTCATCACCATGCATGTGCCGCTGACCGACAAGACGCGCAATATCCTGTCGCGCGAGAACCTTGCCAAGACCAAAAAGGGCGTGCGCATCGTCAACGCCGCGCGTGGCGGTCTGGTCGACGAGGACGCCCTGGCAGAGGCACTGCAATCGGGCCATGTCGCTGGCGCAGCACTTGACGTCTTCGCGACCGAACCCGCGACGGAGAGCCCGCTGTTCAACCTGCCGAACGTCGTCGTGACGCCGCATCTGGGTGCCTCGACCAGCGAAGCGCAGGAAAATGTGGCGCTGCAGGTGGCCGAGCAGATGTCCGACTATCTACTGACCGGGGCGGTGTCCAACGCGTTGAACATGCCCTCTGTGACCGCGGAAGAAGCCAAGGTTATGGGGCCGTGGATCAAGCTGGCCGGTCAACTGGGCAGCTTCATCGGCCAGATGACCGATGATGCGATCAAGTCGATCAACATCCTCTATGACGGCGTCGTGTCGGAAATGAACGTCAATGCGCTCAACGCCTCGGTCATCGCAGGTGTCATGAAGGCGTCGAACCCGGAAGTGAATATGGTGTCCGCCCCGGCCATCGCCAAGGATCGCGGCATTCAGGTCGCGACCACGCGTCAAGAAGCCGGGGGCGTCTATGACGGCTATATCAAGGTCTCGGTCGTCACCGAGGAGCGCGAGCGTTCCATCGCCGGCACCGTCTTCAGCGATGGCAAGCCGCGCTTCATCCAGATCCGCAGCATCAATGTCGATGCCGAAATCGGTGAACATATGCTGTATACCCGCAACAAGGACGTGCCGGGTGTCATTGGTGCGCTTGGCAGCACATTGGGTGAGATGGGCGTGAACATCGCCAACTTCCAGCTTGGCCGCTCTGCCACGGGCGAGGACGCGATTGCGATCCTGTATCTGGATGAGGCGATTTCACCCGAAGTGCTGGCGGCCCTTGAAGGCACCGGCAAGTTCCTTCAGGCGCGCGCACTTCGCTTCGACGTCTGATCCTTCGCGAGCAATTAAATCACAGGGCCCGGCGCATACCGCGCCGGGCCCTTGTCATTCCGCCTGCTTTCCTGTCGTTTCGCCTGTATCTCATGCGAGGGTCACGATGTCCGGCAGTTCCGCTTTCGAACCAGTTTACGCCATCGGCGACATTCACGGGCGCATGGACGCGCTGCGCGACACCCATCGTCTGATTGCCCAGGACGGCGGGACCGATGCGCATATCATCCATCTGGGCGATCTGATTGATCGCGGGCCAGATTCTCCGGCGGTGATCGACCACCTGATGAATGGCATGGGACAGGGCCGCAGCTGGCAGGTGGTCAAAGGCAATCACGACAACAAGCTGCCCCGCTTTCTGGAGGACCCCGGCTGGATAGATCCAGGCACGCGTTCGGGCTTTACCTGGACGGGGGATGAGCGCAACGGGGCGGGCGCAACCCTGCTCTCCTATGGCGTCGCCGATGCGGAAATCCGTCCGCTGGAAGATGTGCATGAGGAAGCGCTGAAAAAGATCCCGCGTGAACATGCTGTCTGGCTGGACGGGCTTGCGCCCTATTTCCTGCATCCGGGTGGTTTCCTGTTTGTTCATGCCGGGATTGTGCCGGGCGTCGATCTGTCGGCGCAGTCGCCGGTAGACCTGATGTGGATACGCAAGCCGTTCCTTGAATCCGGTGCCGATCACGGTGTTCTGGTGGTTCACGGCCACACGGCCATCCGAAAGCCGACGCATTACGGAAACCGGCTGAATATCGACAGCGGTGCGGGTTACGGCCGCCCCGCTACCGCCGTCAGGCTGGACAGCGAAGGGGCTTGGCACCTGACGGAAAACGGGCCGGTGCAGCTTCGACCGGAGGCACCGCAGTGAAATGGTCCATCCTGATCTCTCTGCTGATTATCGCCGCTGCCGCCACGATCCTTTTCGCGATGGACCGGCTGCCGATCTGCGAATGTGGCTATGTGAAGCTGTGGCATGGCGACAGTATGAGCAGCGAAAACTCGCAGCATCTGACCGACTGGTATACGCCGTCTCATGTTCTGCATGGGTTACTGTTTTACGCCTTGCTATGGCTGGTGGCGCGGCGTCTTTCGCTTGGCACACGCCTTGTCATCGCAACCGCTGTTGAGGCGATATGGGAGATTGTCGAAAACTCTCCCACCATCATTGAACGCTATAGGACAACGACGATCTCGCTCGACTATTTTGGCGACAGTATCGTCAATTCGGTCGCGGACATGCTGGCCATGTTGTTCGGCTTCTGGCTGGCCCGCATATTGCCCGTCTGGTTGTCGATCGCCCTGTTCTTTGTTGCCGAGGCCGTTACGATCTATTTTATCCGCGACGGGTTGTTGTTGAATGTGTTGATGCTGCTCTGGCCGCTGGAGGCGGTCCGGAACTGGCAATCAGCAGGATAAAGGGGAAAAAGATGAAAAAACTTGTCACAGCGATGATTCTTGCTGCCAGCCCGGCGCTCGCCGAAGAAGTGGCCGAGGTTGGCGTGGACTGGGTTGGCAATGATATCGTGATCGAAGCCATTCACGATCCGAAGGTTGAAGGCGTGACCTGTCACCTCGCCTATTTCTCTCGTTCGATGATCGACCGGTTGAGTCAGGGAAACTGGTTCGAAGACCCGTCCAACAGCGCCATCGAATGCAGCCAGACCGGTCCGATCCGTATCGGCGACGTGTCCGACAGCGAGGATGGAGAGGAAGTCTTCAGTGAGGGACGCTCATTGGTCTTTAAATCGCTGCGTGTGCGGCGAATTTACGATGAAGAAAATCAGGTGCTGATTTACCTGGCCCACGCCAGTGAATTGACGGAAGGTTCGGCCAAGATGGCGATTTCGACCGTGCCGGTCAGGCAGCCCGCACAACCAGCGACCGAGTGAGCCCGTAATGGCGAGATAGTTGGTTGGACCTCGTTAAAGCCCGCGGCGCTTCCGGCGCGGGCGATCGAAACCCGGAATGACCGCGACAAAGGTCTTCCACATGATCCACAGGTCAAGGAACGGGGTCGCAGCCCGACGATAAACCAGTTCAATCCGCAGCTTGGTCGGCAGGCAGCGCGCGTAATAGGCGCGTTCGGTTTCCTCAGCTGTCTTACACTTCGCCATAATCCTGTCCTCGTGGCGATGGTAGATCAACGTCGCAAGGCCGGTCACACCGGGACGAGACCGCAGAATAGTCGAATAAAGCGAGGGGAACCGCTCGACATATTCGGGCAGCGGAGGACGCGGCCCGACAAAGCTCATATCCCCGACGAGGATATTGAAAAGCTGAGGCAGTTCATCCAGCCGGGAGCGGCGTAAAAAGCTACCCAACGGCGTGATGCGCCAGTGCTTGTGCGCACCGGTCGCACCGCTGTCTTCATCGACGCGCAGCATGGTGCGAAACTTGTACTGTCGAAATGGCTGGTCGGGTGACTTCATCCTTGCACCGGAATAGATCAGCGGTCGGCCTTGTGTTGCCAGCAACACCGCCGCCACGATCAGCATCGGCACCGCAAGGATCGCTATCAGCAGAACGGCAAGCATGATGTCTACGACACGTTTACCTTTTTTCCGATAGAAACTATGGTCTTCGGGCCTGATATCCTGCGCCCAAAGCTCCGCCTCGGTAAGGGCACGGCTGGTCTCGATCTTGTCCCAATCTTGGTAGAGCGTCAAAGATCGGCCCCCTAGGAAACGTGGAAGTGCATTGATTTGATAGCATAAGCGCCAGCCGAAGAAACCGCCCAGACAGCACTGGGTTCCAACCTGTTGCTGCTTTAGCGCAAATGCGGCAATCTCTACGCAAGAATCCGCCGACCGATGAGGCTATGAATATGCGTAAGTTTTTGGTTGTGCTGGATGAATCGCCAGAATGCCAGAATGCGATGCGTTTTGCGGCTATGCGCGCATCGCGGACGAATGGCGGGGTGGTCGTGCTGTCGATCATCCCGCCGGACGCGATTCAGCACGGGATCGGTGTTGCCGAACTGATGCGGCAAGAGGCAGAGGATCGAATCACGTCGCAGTATCAGATCTTTGCGCGATGGATGCGGGACAGTCAGGGGGTAGAGCCGGAACTGGTGATCCGCGAAGGCGACCCCGCCGCGCAGCTTCTGGATCAGATCACCAGCGATCCGGAGATCGGCGTCCTCGTGTTGGGCGCAAGTTCCGGCAAGGACGGACCCGGTCCCCTGGTCAGCCGTCTGCTGCGCGACGTGTCGGGCCTGCCATGTCCTGTCACGCTTATCCCCGGCGACCTGTCACGCGACCGGCTTGAAGCGATTTCTTAGGCGTTGAAACGCCACGCGAATCGGCCCGGCAATGCTTGACCGAAAGCCGCTGACAGCCCATATGAATGTCAAAGGAGCACCGCCATGTTCATCCAGACTGAAACGACGCCGAACCCCGCCACGCTGAAATTCCTGCCCGGACGCGCGGTTCTGGATCAGGGTACCGCTGATTTCACCTCTGCCGAAGCTGCGGCGGTTTCGCCGCTGGCGACACGCATATTCGGAATTGACGGGGTGACGGGTGTGTTCCTCGGCTCTGACTTCGTGACCGTGACCAAGGCCGATGCGGTCCATTGGGATCATCTGAAGCCTGCGCTTCTGGGCGCCATCATGGAGCATTTCCAGTCCGGCGCCCCGGTGATGGAGGGCACGGCTCAGGCCGCCCATGCCGAGCATGAGGGCGAAGATGGTGAGATCGTCGGCCAGATCAAGGAACTGCTGGACACCCGCGTTCGCCCCGCCGTCGCGCAGGACGGCGGCGACATTACGTTCCACGGCTTCGACAAGGGCGTCGTTTACCTCCATATGCAAGGGGCCTGCGCCGGCTGCCCCTCTTCGACCATGACCCTGAAAATGGGGATCGAGAACCTGCTGCGTCACTACATTCCCGAAGTGACAGAGGTTCGCCCTATTGCCTGACCAGTTGTTGACACTTGGCTTTGACACATCGGCCGCGCATTGCGCGGCCGCTTTGCTGTCGGGTGGCAAGCTGCTCGCATCCCGGCAGGAAGACATGGCCAAGGGTCAGGCAGAACGTCTGATGCCGCTGATAGAGGAAATGCTTGCGGGCGCGGGCGTCAGTTGGCGCGACCTGAAGCTGATCGGCGTCGGGACCGGACCGGGCAACTTTACGGGTATCCGTATTTCCGTTGCTGCTGCGCGTGGGCTGGCCCTTTCCCTTGGCGTCCCGGCCATTGGTGTTGGCGCAACCGAGGCACTTGCCTATGGCATTGCGCGACCGTGCCGTATCGTAATCCCCGGTAAAAGAGATATGGCAATCTGGCAGGATTTCGGGGCCGGCGAAAGCGGGCCGCAGCAATGCCCGCTGCAAGAGCTTCCGCCGGGCCCACCGGTCACTCAGCCTGTTGTCGGAATTGCCGAAGGGATTGCCCGGATCGCCCTGGAACGCGCGCAGACCCCGCAACCGCGTCCTGCCCCAATCTACCTGCGCCCCGCCGATGCAGCGCCGCCGCGTGACAGCGGCCCGGTCATCCTGCCGTGACCGCAGCCGAACTCGCCGCGCTCCACGCTGCCAGCTTCTCGCGGCCACGCCCCTGGTCGGAGGCAGAATTTACTGCCCTTCTCACCGACGGCACGTGCTTTCTGATCACAGAAGATCACGGCTTCGTCCTTGGACGATCAGTAAGCGATGAGGCCGAATTGCTGACAATCGCTGTCGCGCAAGCGGCGCGACGGCAAGGCATCGGCCAAACCCTCCTGTCGCGGTTCGAGGCAGAGGCCGCGCGTCGCGGTACCGCTACCGCATTTCTTGAGGTCGCCGCAGACAATGTCGCTGCATTGCAACTGTATTCCGGCGCAGGATGGCAGAATGCCGGTCGCCGCCGAAATTATTACGGCGACGGCGCGGATGCCGCCGTCATGCGCAAGTCGTTATAGCACAGACGGTCGCCGTCAGCTTCAGACGAGTGCGCCGTGGCAATGTTTAAACTTCTTGCCCGATCCGCATGGGCAGGCATCGTTGCGCGACGGATTTCCCCATGTTGCCGGGTCATTTTCGTTGAACCCGGTTGCCTCGGCTGATGCCTCGCCGCCCCCGGCTTCCTCATGCTCGGCACGCATTCCCTGCTGCTGTTGCGCCTGCTGATCCTGATACTGGCGCATCATCTGTTCACGCTCTTCATCGGTCAGCGGGCGTATACGACCAAGCTGCTGCGTCACGTCAGAGCGCAGACCGTCCAGCATCGATTCGAAAAGCTGGAACCCCTCGGTTTTGTATTCCGACAGCGGGTCGCGCTGTGCATAGCCCCGGAAGCCCACAACAGAACGCAAATGCTCCAGTGTCAGCAGGTGATCGCGCCATTTCTGGTCGATAGATTGCAGCAGGATCTGCTTTTCGATCTGGCGCATCGTTTCTGGCCCGAAATCCTGCTCTTTCTGGGCCATATATTTGTCTGTCGCCTCAATCATCCGCTCTACCACGGTTTCCTGATCGACACCGTCTTCGGCCGCCCACTCAGCGATGGGCAGGTTCATGTTCAGCCGCTCGACGCTGGCAGCCGCCAGACCCTCGACATCCCATTGTTCGGCATAGGTGCGCGGCGGCATATATTCGTCAACCAGATCCTCGATGACCTGATGGCGCATATCAGCAGAAACCTCGCCCACCTCTTCGCTGTCCATGATTTCGCGGCGCTGACTGAAGATAGCCTTACGCTGATCGTTCATCACATCGTCGAACTTCAGAAGCTGTTTACGAATATCGAAGTTGCGGCCTTCGACTTTCGCCTGCGCCCGCTCCAGCGATTTGTTTACCCAGGGGTGAACGATCGCTTCGCCTTCTTTCATGCCCAGTTTGGACAGCACCGAATCCAGCCGTTCCGATCCGAAAATCCTCATCAGATCGTCTTCCAGCGACAGGAAGAACAGCGACCGTCCCGGATCGCCCTGACGGCCTGAACGACCGCGCAGCTGGTTGTCGATCCGGCGGCTTTCGTGACGTTCCGTCGCCAGCACGAACAACCCGCCAGCACCCAGGACCTTTTCCTTGTCAGCGGCATGTTCGGCTTCGATTTCTGCACGAAGCTCATCGGGGTTGGCCTCTGGATCGGCGGCAAGCGCCTGCATCACCTTCATCTCGACATTGCCGCCCAGCTGAATATCCGTCCCACGACCGGCCATGTTGGTGGCGATGGTCACAGCGCCGGGCTTGCCGGCCTCGGCCACGATATTTGCCTCCTGCTCGTGTTGACGGGCATTCAGCACGTTGTGCTTGATCCCCGCCTTTTGCAGCATCTGCGACAGCATTTCCGATTTCTCGACGCTGGTGGTGCCGACAAGCGTCGGCTGACCCTTGGCATTGGCTTCCTGAATCGCCTCGATCACGGCGGCGTATTTTTCGCTGCCCGTGCGATAGACGCGGTCATGTTCGTCAACCCGCGCAATCGGCTTGTTGGTCGGAACCTCGACCACGCCCAGCTTGTAGATATCGGCGAATTCCTCTGCCTCTGTGGCAGCGGTCCCGGTCATGCCGCCCAGCTTGTTGTAAAGGCGGAAGTAGTTCTGGAAGGTCACGCTGGCCAGCGTGACGTTTTCCGGCTGGATCTTCACGCCTTCCTTCGCCTCAATCGCCTGATGCAGACCGTCCGACAGACGGCGGCCTTTCATCGCGCGCCCCGTGAATTCGTCGATCAGCACGACTTCGCCATTCTGAACCATATAGTTCTGGTCGCGCATGAACAGCTTATGGGCACGCAGCGCCTGGTTGGCGTGGTGAACGATGGTCGTCGATTCCGGATCGTACAGGGTCTGACCCTCGGGCAGGATGCCAGCCTGGCTTAGAAGCTGTTCCATCTTCTCGTTGCCCTCTTCCGTGAAGGTGGCATTGCGGGCCTTTTCGTCCAGCTTGTAATCTTCTTCGGTAAGCTGCGGAATGAATTCGTTCAGCGTCACATAAAGCTCGCTGCGGTCCTGCGAGGGGCCAGAGATGATCAGCGGCGTCCGCGCCTCGTCGATCAGGATCGAGTCGACTTCGTCCACGATGGCGTAGAAATGGTCGCGCTGCACCATCTGCTCGACCGAGCCCTTCATATTGTCGCGCAGATAATCAAAGCCCAGCTCGTTATTCGTCGCATAGGTAACATCGGCCTGATAGGCCTGCCGCTTTTCATCATCCTGCTGGAACGGATAGACGACGCCCGTCGTCATACCAAGCTGCGCAAAGACCTTGCCCATCCACTCGGCATCGCGCTTGGCGAGATAGTCGTTGACGGTGACGACATGCACACCCTTGCCGGCAAGCGCGTTCAGATAGGCAGGGAAGGTCGCCACAAGGGTCTTGCCTTCGCCCGTCTTCATTTCGGCAATATTGCCTTCGTGCAGGAAGATCCCGCCCATCAACTGCGTATCGAACGCCCGCAGACCAAGCGCACGCCGCGCGGCTTCTCGGCAATTGGCAAATGCCTCTGGCAGAAGTTTGTTCAGATCCTCGCCGCCCTGCGCACGGGCCTGAAGATCACGGGTTTTGGCGATCAACTCTTCGTCAGAGCGTGCCTGCGCCTCTGCTTCCAGTGCATTGATCTTCGCCACCAGCGGGCGGACCGATTTTACCTTGCGGTCGTTGGGCGTACCAAAGACCTTCTTCGCCATATTGCCTAGACCCAGCATGATCACTCCGGCCACTCTGTTTCGGGAAAGGCTGGGCGCGCGGCCCCTTGCCCGGACCGTCCGTCCTGCCGTATCACGGCCAGGGAAAAAACGGCGCGGGCGCGCCTTTTCGGTTGCGCCGGATGTAGGCTCGCGTCCATGCAGTGTCAACGCTTGCCCCTTTCTGTTGCAAGACGAAGGGGCCCAGTTTGAAGGAAATTTCATGTTCAACCGTACTGTCTCCGCCTTGGCACTCGCTGCCGCAATGATTGCCGCACCGGCTTTTGCGCAGGACACCACCGCTGATCCGGACACCGTTGTTGCAACGGTCGATGGCACCGAAATCACCCTTGGCCAGATGGCTGCGATGAAATTGTCCATGCCGCCCGACATGGCGCAGGTCCCCGCCAATGAGATGTGGGACCTTCTGCTGGATGAAATGGTCCGTCAGGCAGCCCTTGCCAACACAGGCGAGGAAGAGCTGACCGCCCTTGACCGCGCATTCCTTGCCAATCAGCGCCGCGACTATCTTGTGCGTGCCGTGATGGAACGTGTCGCCGATTTCGAGCCGACCGACGAAGAGGTTCAGGCAGCATATGCAGCGGCTTTCCCCTCGGATGAGCCGATACAGGAATATGATGCCGACCATATCCTGCTGGAGACCGAAGAAGCCGCAAACGCCGTCATCGAAGAACTGAACAACGGCGGTGACTTTGCTGCACTGGCAGAGGAACGTTCGGTCGATACGGGTTCGGCACAGAGCGGCGGCGACCTTGGCTGGTTCACCGCTGACCGCATGGTGCCGGAATTCAGCGAAGCCGTCGTCGCGATGGAGCCGGGCACAACGTCCGAAGCCCCCGTTCAGTCGCAGTTCGGCTTCCACGTCATCAAACTGAATGAAACGCGCGACATGACCGCGCCGGAGATGGCCGACGTGCGTGAAACGCTCGTTCAGCAAATCCGTCGTCAAAAGGTCGCCGAGGAAATAGAGCGCATTGCCGGCGAGGCGACGGTAGAACGTACCGAAGGCATTGACCCCGCCGTTCTCGATCAGAACATCCTGGAGATTCCGAACTGATGGCAAAAGACAAGGAAAAGAAGAAGGACAAGAAGGGCAAAAAATCGGGCAAGGCCAGGGATAAGAAGCTCGCGAAGGCTGAAAAGCAGGCAACTGACATCAGTCCCGGCCCGATGATCTCACCGCTTGCGCCTGCTGCTTTTCCGGATCTGCCGCAAATCGCGGGAGCTGAATTTGCCTCTGCTGCGGCAGGGGTCAAATACAAGGGCCGCACCGACGTCATGTTGGTGCGCCTCGCCCCCGGCACCGCCATTGCCGGTGCTTTCACGCGGTCCACGACCCGCGCCGCCTGCGTTCTTGACTGTCAGGCAAAGCTTTCTGGCAAACAGGACAGCAGTCAGGGCGCGGCGATTGTCGTCAATTCCGGCAATGCCAACGCCTTTACGGGTGCGGCGGGCCAGATGGCCGTCGATAAGGTTGCCGAAGCCGCCGCACAGGCGCTTTCGGTCCCGGCCTCGCGCGTATTCACGTCATCAACCGGCGTCATTGGTGAGCCCTTGCCGTGGGAACGTATCACCGGGATTCTGGGCGATGCGGCAGCGCGACTGGATGCAGGCGGCGCAGCCGATGCCGCCCGCGCTATCATGACGACCGACACCTTCCCGAAGGGCGCGAGCGCGACCGTCAATACGGAATCCGGGCCGATCCATATAAGCGGCATCGCCAAGGGCTCGGGCATGATTGCGCCGGATATGGCGACTATGCTGGTCTATCTTTTCACAGATGCAAAGATTTCCGCCGCCAACCTGCAAAAGCTTCTGTCCCGCCAGGTTGATGAGACATTCAATGCAATTACCGTGGACAGCGATACCTCCACCTCTGATGCGCTGATCCTTGCGGCAACGGGCCAGTCGAAGGCCGCACCGCTGGAAGACATGCGATCCAAGGATGCGCGTGCCTTTGCCGACGCGCTTGGCGTTGTCATGCTTGATCTTGCGCAGCAGGTGGTCATGGACGGCGAAGGTGCCACCAAATTCATCGAGGTGCAGGTTACCGGCGCGGAAACCGCAGCCGATGCACACAAAGTCGCCATGTCCATCGCAAATTCGCCGCTGGTCAAGACCGCTATAGCTGGCGAGGACGCAAATTGGGGCCGCGTCGTCATGGCAGTGGGCAAATCCGGCGCAAAGGCAGACCGCGACCGCCTGACCATCCGTTTCGGCGATATTGTCGTGGCTGAAAACGGCTGGCGCGCGCCGTCCTATGACGAGGCCGAAACAAGCGCCTATATGAAGGGCGACCGGCTGGTGATCGGCGTCGATCTTGGGCTTGGCACGGCCTCGCGCACGGTCTGGACCTGCGACCTGACGCATCGCTATATCGACATCAACGCCGATTACCGCTCATGACCTGCGCGGGGAACGACCCCGCAGGCACAGCAAGGAATGACAGATGAAGACCGTTCTCGTCGCCGCTGTCGCGCTGATCGATGCGGATGGCCGTATTCTTCTGGCCCAACGCCCCGAAGGCAAGTCCATGGCCGGCCTGTGGGAGTTTCCGGGCGGCAAGGTCGAACCCGGCGAAACGCCTGAGGCCGCGCTGATCCGAGAGTTGCACGAAGAACTGGGCATCGACACCGAAACCTCTTGCCTCGCGCCGCTTACCTTCGCCAGCCACAGCTATGAGAGCTTTCACCTGCTGATGCCGCTGTTTGCCTGCCGACGTTGGAAGGGTGTCCCGCGACCGATGGAGAACCAGCGTCTTGCATGGGCAAGTGCCCAAGATTTGCGCAAATACCAGATGCCACCGGCAGATTTACCGCTGATACCGATGATTCAGGCTTGGCTGTGATATTTTTATCACGGGTTTTCGCGACACTCGTTAAAGGTGTCCGCGGCCGTCAGTTTCTTAACCTATTTTTTAGAAAGTTAACTAGTATTTGAGTCTCTTAGGGAGGCGCGAAATGATTCGTACAATTACCATAGGTAGTTACATTTCGGTCCAGGGCTTGTTTGAGCGTACGACCGAAACAGGTGAAATTGTTATCCGCGTTGGCGAAAAGACCTATCAGGGCAAGCCAGTAATCCGATAAGACGGACTCCAGCACTAAAAATCTAAACAACTATAAAGGGCGCCCAACAAGTCACGCGGCGCCCTTTTGTAATTCCCGGAATGATTGAACTCAAGAATTGCACTTAAGCACGGCGAACCGGCCGTCATTGTAACGACAGGGCTCATGCCTCTCGCATCGCCATAAGCCGAGCTGCATCATTGGCGGTTACATAGCCTGCGCCCGAAACAATACGCCGGAATATTTCCAACACCTCGCGACCCTCTGCCGTCAGGCATGCGCCACCGCCACCAGCACCGCCGCGAACCCGTTCTACCAATGGGGTGGAAAAGATCCGGTTCAACTCCTCTACCAACGACCAGGCGCGCTTGTAGCTCATACCGATCTGCCGGCCCGCTTCGGATATTGACCCGGTCCTATCTATAAGCTCCAGCAGATCCGCCTTACCCGGCCCAAGCCACGCATCCGGAGCCAGATAAAGCCTGACCTGAAGGCGGGGATAGTGGTCCGGGTCATGAAAGGGCGGGTGCGACATTGGCCGATCATGCCGCGCGGATTGCGGGGCGGCAAGCTGTCGGCCTAACGATCATGCATCCCCTTGCCCTCAAGAATTGCAGGCGCCGCCTTCTCGATCCGACCCGCTCGTGTTTTAGACTGTTTCGCACCCGAGAAGTGCAAGACCCAACCGCGCCTGCGACCGGGGGTGAGACCTTCAAAGGCTGTCCTGAACGCGTCATCCTCATCAAGCTTCGCGACCAACTCCTCCGGATAGTCCAGATCGTTCTTTGGCAGATCGACGCTCAAGCCCTTCTTTTCGACCTCAATCGCCTCTGCAACATATTTTCGAAGCGTAGCCTCGGCCTTCTGGACCTCTGCCGGACTGATGAAATTGGCTACCCGAGACGAACGGGAATTCTCACCCGGTGCTTCAAGAACGCCGTCAGGGTCCTTCAGCAGAACCCCTTTGAAAAAACCGAGTGCCGCACGATCCTTGAAACCCCAGATGATAGCAACATTCGCGCCCTCCCACGTGTAAACGGGCGACGACCACTTGAATGTCTCGACCAGACCGCAATCCAGAACAATTTCGCGCAGGGCCAGCAGCTCTTCCCGCCAATCCTTGAGGTCCGAGAAAAACGCGTCAAGACGCACCTGGTCCGACGGCTTTGCTTTCTTTGATTGCTTGTCGGTCATTTTTGCCTCCTGCCCTTCTGCGCCGCCAGTTTAGCAGAGCGGTCTTTTGCCTTCACAGACCTTTTGCCCGGAACACACGAAGCCCGCGCCCGGTTTCGCATATTCGGCCCAGCCCCTGACCACTTCCCAACTCTCACATTTTCCTGTATGGCCCCCCAATCTGTGACGTGATGCCCGGCCCCGGGGCGACGCATAAGGATAGGGGCGGCGGCAATGGGGCCGCCATATGACATGAGGGACGACCGGAGGGCCGGCACGTCCCGAGAGGAAATCAGATGTTTCAAGAAGTAAAGAAATCAATCCAGTGGGGGCAGGAAACGCTTACCCTGGAAACTGGCAAGGTTGCCCGTCAGGCCGACGGCTCGGTCATCGCCACCCTTGGCGAAACCAGCGTCATGGCCAACGTGACCTTCGCCAAGGAACCAAAGCCGGGTCAGGACTTTTTCCCGCTGACGGTTCACTATCAGGAAAAATACTATGCCGCCGGTAAAATTCCGGGCGGCTTCTTCAAGCGCGAGGCGCGCCCGACCGAGAAAGAGACGCTGACCGCGCGTCTGATCGACCGTCCCTGCCGCCCGCTGTTTGCGCCGGGCTTCAAGAACGAAGTTCTGGTCATGTGCACCGTGCTGTCGCACGATCTGGTCAACGATCCGGACATCGTCGCCATGATCGCCGCCTCCGCCGCGCTGACCATTTCGGGCGTTCCCTTCATGGGGCCCATTGGTGCGGCCCGCGTTGGTTTTGCCGATGGCGACTATGTTCTGAACCCCGAAGTTCAGGATATGGACCAGCTGCGCAACAACCCCGAGCAGCGCCTCGATCTGGTTGTCGCCGGCACCAAAGACGCCGTGATGATGGTCGAATCGGAAGCTTACGAGCTGACCGAGGAAGAAATGCTCGGCGCAGTGAAGTTCGGTCACGAACAGATGCAGCCGGTCATCGACCTGATTATCGAACTGGCTGAATCCGCCGCGAAAGAGCCGTTCGACTTCCAGTCGCCGGAATACAGCGCACTTGCCGGCCGCGTGAAGTCGCTGGGTGAAGACGGCATGCGCGCCGCCTATCAGATCAAGGACAAAAGCGACCGCCGCGATGCCATTCAGGAGGTCCGCGAGAAGATCGTCGCCGAACTGTCCGAGGAAGAGCTGGAAGATCCCAATCTCGGCTCTGCCCTGAAAAAGCTGGAATCCGACATCCTGCGCGGCGACGTGATCGCCG
This sequence comes from Paracoccus albus, assembly GCF_027913035.1. Classification (NCBI taxonomy): domain Bacteria; kingdom Pseudomonadati; phylum Pseudomonadota; class Alphaproteobacteria; order Rhodobacterales; family Paracoccaceae; genus Paracoccus; species Paracoccus albus. The sequence goes on along the minus strand of NZ_CP115775.1, from coordinate 133,411 downwards.
GCGGCGCCCGGATCGACGGCCGCGACACCAAGACCGTTCGTCCGATCGAATGCGAAGTCGGCTTCCTGCCGCGCACGCATGGTTCGGCGCTGTTCACCCGTGGTGAGACGCAGGGTCTGGTTGTGACCACGCTCGGTACCGGCGATGACGAACAGATCATCGATGCGCTGCATGGCAATTTCCGGTCTAACTTCCTGCTGCACTATAACTTCCCGCCCTATTCGGTTGGCGAAGTTGGCCGTGTGGGTTCGCCCGGTCGCCGCGAAATCGGCCACGGCAAGCTGGCATGGCGTGCGCTTCAGGCGGTTTTGCCCGCCGCGACGGACTTCCCCTATACCATCCGTGTCGTGTCCGAGATCACGGAATCCAACGGCTCGTCCTCGATGGCGTCTGTCTGCGGCGGCTCGCTGTCGATGATGGATGCGGGCGTTCCGCTGAAAGCGCCGGTGGCCGGTGTCGCAATGGGTCTGATCCTTCAGGAAGACGGCCAGTATGCGGTTCTGACCGACATTCTGGGCGATGAAGATCACCTGGGCGACATGGACTTCAAGGTTGCGGGTACCGAGAACGGCATCACCAGCCTTCAGATGGACATCAAGGTTGCGGGCATCACGCCGGAAATCATGCAGCAGGCTCTGGCACAGGCCAAAGATGGCCGGATGCATATTCTGGCCGAGATGGGCAAAGCCCTGACCGAGGGTCGTCGTGAGTTCAGCGAACACGCGCCGCGCATCGAGACGATGCAGATCCCGACCGACAAGATCCGCGAAGTCATCGGCTCTGGCGGTAAGGTTATCCGCGAAATCGTCGAGGTTTCGGGTGCGAAGGTCGACATCAACGACGACGGCGTCATCAAGATCGCATCCGCCAATGGTGAGTCGATCAAGAAGGCTTACGAGATGATCCACTCGATCGTCGCCGAACCCGAAGAAGGCCAGATCTACACCGGCAAGGTCGTTAAGCTGGTCGATTTCGGTGCCTTCGTGAACTTCTTCGGCAAGCGCGACGGGCTGGTCCATGTCAGCCAGATCGCCAATAAGCGTCTGGGTCACCCCTCGGATGAGCTGAAAGAAGGTCAGGAAGTGAAGGTTAAGCTTCTGGGCTTTGACGACCGTGGCAAGGTCCGCCTTGGCATGAAGATGGTCGATCAGGAAACCGGCGAGGAAATCACGGAGTCAAAAGAAGAAGCCGCCGAATAATTCGGCAAGGCTTCTTGTAAAATCAGGCCGGTCCGGGGAATCCTCGGGCCGGCCTTTCAGTTGGAGAAACCGATGCGCAATACACTGGCAACCCTTTGGGTGGGCGATCGGCTTGGCCCGATTGAACTGGCCTCTGCCGCCAGCTTCCTGCGCATGGGCAACCCGCTGACCGTCTATAGCTACGGCCCCATTCAGAACCTGCCGCCGGGGGTCGAGGGCCGCGACGCGAATGAGGTCTACCCCGCCCGCAAGATCTCGACCTATGCCCGCGAAGGCTCACCCTCGCTTCATTCCAATTTCTTCCGTTTCGCGCTGATGCGGAACACCGATCAAACATGGGTCGACCTGGACATGATCGCGCTGCAACCGTTCGAATTTACCGGCGAGCGCATTTACGGCTATGAAAAACCCGATCAGGTGAATTGCGCCGTGCTGCGCCTGCCTAAGGATTCGCCGGTTCTGGCGGACCTGTCTAAGTTGGGTCCGGACACACGCGGCATCGCGCCGCATATTCAGGGCGCACGGCGGCTGAAATACCAGATCAAAACCCTTGGCCGCGGCGTGCCGATTGAAAACTGGCCCTGGGGTTCAACCGGCCCCCGCGCATTGACAGCCTTCCTGCGTAAGCATGATGAGCTTCGATATGCCCTCCCGCTGGAGGTCCTCTATCCGATCCTGACCAAAGACTGCCGCCGCTTCGTGACCCCCAGAGACCTGACCGACGCCAGCTTCGGACCCAAGAGCCGCGCAGTTCACCTGACGGCCAGCAATATCAACAAGCTGCTGGCCAAGGAAAACGGTGGCGAGATACCCGAGGACAGCTTTCTGGGATATCACGTGGCACGGGCAAAGGCGGCGGGATTTTTGTGAGTTGTTGCTTAGTGCCCAGCTCGAAATTTTCCGCGCTCTGAGCGAATTTTCGCGGTAGGGTGTCGCGGCCCCCCTGGAAGGACATAAAATTGAGATTTCAGAAGCTGTATTCCGATGCTCAGGGCGAGAGCCATTGGGAAGATATAGATGTTGAGCTGGAAGAACGGAACTTTGCGCCGCCTGCAAAGGCAATCGAAGTTTCACGGGGCGAAAGAGTCAAGCAAACAATGTTTCTGAGGCTGAAGTCGGGCTGGGATGAGCCGGTTCATCCAACGCCCGTCGTCCAGAAGCTCGTATGCCTTTCCGGTAAAGTGCGTGTGACTGCAAGCGACGGAGAGTATAGGGATATTGGCCCTGGTGATGTTTGGCACATGGAAGACAAGCACGGCAAAGGTCATCACACCGTCGTCACGAGTGAAGAAGACTTTCTTTCAGTGATCATACAATACGAATAGCAGAGGCACCAAGCAGACTGTATTTGTCTGAAAAGCTGTGTGGACGTTCGCGATTGCTCGGCTCAGCTCCGTTTCGCCCGCCAGGCGTTCGCTACAAAACGAAAAGGCCGCACCCAAAGGCGCGGCCTTCCTGCGATATCACCCGTGTTTCGGGTCCTTGGCAAAGCGCAGATAGGGCAGTTTCTTTTCCAGCTTGCCGTACTTCTCCTCTGCGGCAGCATCATCCAGCGACAGCGCCACGATCACATCCTGCCCCGGCATCCAGTTCGCAGGGGTGGCCAGCGGCAAGCCGTCGGTTTCCTGCACCGCATCCAGCGCCCGGATAATTTCGGCGAAGTTGCGGCCAACCGACATCGGATAGGTCATGGCGATGCGGACCTTCTTGTCCGGCCCGATGATATAGACCGTGCGGACCGTCGCGGTATGCGCCGGGGTGCGACCTTCGGTCGGCAGATAATAGTCCGCCGGCAGCATGTCGAAGGCCTTCGCGACCTTCAGATCGGTGTCGTCGATCATCGGAAAATTAGCCGGGCAGCCGGCAACTTTTTCGATATCACCCTTCCATTTCCCATGGTCCTCTACCGAATCAACAGAAACGCCCAGCACCTTCGTGCCGCGCTTCTCGAATTCGGGAACCAGTTGGGCAACGGCGCCAAATTCCGTGGTGCAGACCGGCGTAAAGTCACGAGGGTGGGAAAACAGAACAACGTAGTCGTCACCAGCCCATTCGTGGAATTTAATTTCGCCCTCGGTCGAATTTGCCGTGAAATCCGGAGCAGTGTCGTTGATACGCAGGGTCATATCGGGTCCTTTCGGTTAACCTCTGGCGAAACATAGGCGTCTTAAAGCAAGTTCCAGGCCCCTTTTTGGACAGCATTCTCCATGCTGCACCAGCTTGCGTCCGGCACGCCTAAATGCGACCATTCGGTCAACGAATGGAGGACTCAGGATGAGCGAGCTTCTGGACAAGCGAAAATTCTACATCGACGGCAAATGGGTTGACCCCGTTGCCGCAAACGATCTGGAGGTCATCGACCCCTCGACCGAGGATCCGGTTGCGGTAATCTCGCTTGGTGATCAGGCCGATACCGATGCTGCGGTCGCTGCCGCGAAACGTGCCTTCCCCGCATGGTCGGAAACCCCACCGGCAGAGCGTCTGGCCTATGCCGAGAAAATTCTGGAAATCTACAAACGCCGTGCCAGCGACATGGCTTGGGCCATCACCCATGAAATGGGTGCGCCGACCGATATGTCAGTCAATGACCAGGTGGGTGCGGGCGCATATCACACGCAGAATTTCATCGACGCCTTCCGCGATTTTGAATTCATCCGCCCGCTGAACGCGAATTCACCCTCGACAATGATTGCATGGGAACCGATCGGCGTCGTCGGGCTGATCACGCCGTGGAACTGGCCGATGAATCAGGTCACGCTGAAGGTCATCCCTGCGCTGCTGGCCGGCGATACGATGGTGTTGAAGCCATCCGAAATCGCGCCGCTGTCCTCGATGGTCTTTGCCGAGATCGTGGATGAGGCGGGCGTCCCCGCGGGTGTGTTCAATCTGGTAAACGGTGATGGTGTTGGTGTCGGCACCCAGCTTTCCACCCATCCCGATGTCGAGATGATCAGCTTCACCGGCTCTACCCGCGCAGGCATCGCCATTTCCAAGGCGGCGGCCGACAGTCTGAAGAAGGTCGCGCTGGAACTTGGCGGGAAGGGTGCGAATGTGATCTTTTCCGATGCCGACGAAAAGGCAGTGGTGCGTGGTGCGCGGCACGTGTTCAACAACTCGGGCCAGAGTTGCAACGCACCGACCCGGATGCTGGTGCAGCGCGACATCTATGACCGTGCCGTCGAAACCGCAAAAGAAGTTGCCGAAAAGACCGCCGTTGCCAGTGGTCACGAAAGCGGCCGCCATATCGGGCCGGTCGTCTCCAAGGCGCAATGGGACAAGATTCAGGGCCTGATCGAAAAGGGTATCAGCGAAGGCGCGCGCCTTGTCGCCGGCGGCCCCGGCCTGCCCGAGGGGATGAACCGCGGCTACTATGTGCGCCCGACCGTCTTCGCCGATGTGAATAACGACATGACCATCGCGCAGGAAGAAATCTTCGGCCCGGTCCTGTCCATCATCCCCTTCGAGGATGAGGAAGAGGCCGTGCGCATCGCCAATGACACAGACTACGGCCTGACCAATTACGTCCAGACGCAGGATGGGGAACGCCGCAACCGCATGGCCCGCAAACTTCGCGCCGGTATGGTGGAAACCAATGGCGAGGGTCGCGGCCCCGGTGCCTTCTTCGGCGGTATCGGTCGTTCGGGTCGCGCGCGCGAAGGCGGCGTCTGGGGGATCGAGGAGTTCATGGATTCCAAAGCCATCAGCGGCTGGGACACCGACGCCTGACCTTGCCCGAAAGCGCCCCTGAAACGGGGCGCTTCACCACACAAATAAAAACGCCCGCGGCCAAGGCTGCGGGCGCTGTCGTTCCAAAGGCCTTGCGGCCCGGCATCACCTTAGCGGCGGATACCCAGACGCTTGATGAGATCCGTGTAACGGGCCTCTTCCTTGCCTTTCAGATAGTCCAGCAGCTTGCGGCGCTGTGCGACCAGCTTCAGAAGGCCACGACGGCTGTGGTTGTCCTTCTTGTGGGTCTTGAAATGCTCGGTCAGCGTGGAAATGCGCGAGGTCAGGATCGCGACCTGAACTTCGGGCGAACCGGTGTCGCCTTCCTTCGTCGCGTATTCCTTCATCAGGCGATTCTTTTCTTCGACAGTGATCGACATCGGGGTCTCCTTTCGGAATCAAGGGGTTATGGCACAGGCCGGGATGTCGTCCAGCACTGGCCCATGGAGGGTGCCGCATAGGTTCACACCAGCGGACGGGCGCATATACGCAAATCTGCCGTAAAATGAAAGGGCTAACCCGGATCAGCCCGTAATCAGCCGGATATCGTCCGCGGTCATCGCATCCGCGTCGGCTATCCGCGCCACGGGCACACCGTCAATTTGCAACACCGCCGTCCCTTCGTCATCGCGAAGGATCCGTAGCTGCGCATCCGCATTGTCCACCAGAATCTCGATCCGGTCGCCCAGTTCGAAATCGCCGATGGTCACCACGCCGCCATCGTCAGGCTCAACGCGGAACAGATCGTCGCCCTCATTTCCGTCGAGCCAGTCACCATCGGTGCCGATCAGCGTATCGTCGCCTTTACCCCCATGCAGGTTATTGGCCCCCGCGCCTCCGGCAAGGCTGTCATCGCCTGCCCCGCCTGACAGATCATCATCGCCCGCCCCGCCGGACAGGATGTCATCACCCGCGCTGCCCACCAGTTCATCCGCACCACCTCCGCCCAGCAGAGTGTCGTCACCGTCACCCCCGAACAGCTTGTCATCCCCTGCCGCGCCAGACAGGCGGTCCGCCCCGCCATTCCCGGCCAGAGTGTCGTCACCACCGCCGCCGTTCAACAGGTCAGCGCCCGCCGCATCCGGTGCGTCATCGCCAAACAGGATGTCGTCACCACCCATGCCCCACAGCCTATCATCGCCACCGCCGCCGGTCAGATCGTCCTGCCCATCCCCCCCGGTCAGGGCATCGTGACCTTCGCCGCCGACAAGCACGCCATCACCGGACAGAACCTGCCCCGGCAAGTCCCCCTGCCCCCCTGCGACCTGTTCGGCCTGCTTAGGCTTGTCCGACTGTTCAGCATCGGCGGCATCGCTCTCATCCTCGTCACCATCCATCAAACCGACCGTTGCGCCCGCAGCCAAAGCGCCAAGTATCCCCGCAAGAATGAGCATGTTCCACCTCGTCAACCCGAGTCGGAACATAACGCAAACGCTAAGTTTTCATTCGCTAATCTGAAGAAAGCGTTAACGCGGGCGAGCCTCACGCCAACGTCCCGGTTCCAACCCATCCAGAGTCCAGGGCCCGACCTGCCAGCGAACCAGCCTCAGCGTCGGCAGCCCGACCGCCGCCGTCATACGCCGAACCTGCCGGTTCCGCCCCTCTCGGATGGTCAGGCGAATCCAGCTGTCGGGAACCGATTTGCGCACCCGGATCGGTGGATCGCGCTCCCACAGCGAAGGCGGGGCAATGCCCTCGGCCTTCGCGGGCCGCGTCGGGCCGTCCTTCAGCGTGATACCCTGCCGAAGCGCCGCAAGTTGTTCTTCAGCGGCGATCCCTTCGACCTGCACCAGATAGGTTTTTTCCATCTTGTGCTTCGGATCGGCGATCTTTGCCTGCAGCCGCCCGTCATCCGTCAAAAGCATCAGCCCTTCGCTGTCCATATCCAGCCGCCCGGCGGGATAAACGCCCTTCACATCGACATAATCCGCGAGAGTCGGTCGCGGATTGGCCGAATTATCGGTGAATTGCGGCAGCACGCCGAAGGGTTTGTTCAGCAGGATCAGCATGACCCGCTTGTGACAAGCGCCAACCGGCAACGCAAGGCCGCCGGGCGGCGGCCGACAAAGGGCCAGGGTCCGGCCGCGGGTGGACGCTGGCCGCATCTCCGCGACGCGCTTTATGCCGCCAACCCGCCGAACGGTCGCCCGGCGCGGACCGGCACCAAAGCGTCCGCCCGAGGGGGCGGCCGGACGCTGGCCCGGCGGGGCTGCGCCCCTTGTTCCGGGCCGGATTGGCAGACCCCGCCCCGAATCCCTTGCCTATGCTGCCTCACAGGCGTAACTTCCCCGCCCATGATGCGCTATTTCAACATTCACGACCGCGCCCGCCTGCCGGGCCGCTTCTACGGCGAAAGCCTGTCCGTGACTGCACGACTGTGATCCGGTGCCATCCGATCACCCTCTGAAGCCATTCCTTGAAAAGAGAACAGCCATGACCGGCACCACCAACGCGGGCGCACCCCGCACGCTTTACGATAAAATCTGGGACGCCCATGTCGTCGATGTCACCGATGACGGCACCACGATCCTGTATATCGACCGCCATCTGGTCCACGAAGTGACCAGCCCGCAGGCCTTCGAGGGGCTGCGCATGTCGGGCCGCAAGGTCCGCCGCCCGGACCAGACCATCGCGGTTCCCGACCATAACGTGCCGACCACGCCCGACCGTGTGAACGGCATCGAAAACCCCGAGGGCCGCATTCAGGTCGCTGAACTGGACAAGAACGCGAAGGAGTTCGGCCTGCCGAATTACTATGCGATGAACGATATCCGCCAGGGCATCGTGCATATCGTTGGCCCCGAACAGGGCTGGACCCTGCCCGGCATGACTGTGGTCTGCGGCGACAGCCACACCGCGACGCATGGCGCGTTCGGCGCGCTCGCCCACGGCATCGGCACGTCCGAGGTGGAACATGTTCTGGCCACCCAGACGCTGATCCAGTCAAAATCGAAGAATATGAAGGTCGAAATCACCGGCAAGCTGCGCCCCGGTGTGACGGCCAAGGACATTACCCTTGCGGTGATCGGCAAGACCGGCACGGCGGGCGGCAATGGCCATGTCATCGAATATTGCGGCGAGGCGATCCGCGACCTGTCCATGGAAGGCCGCATGACGGTCTGTAACATGGCCATCGAAGGCGGTGCCCGCGCCGGTCTGATCGCGCCCGACGAAAAGACCTTCGACTATGTGAAGGGCCGTCCCCACGCGCCGAAAGGCGCCGCATGGGAAGCGGCGCTTACGTGGTGGAAAACGCTGAAAACCGATGAAGGCGCCCACTTCGATAAGGTGGTAACGATCCGCGGCGAAGATATCGCGCCCGTGGTTACCTGGGGCACCTCTCCCGAGGATGTGCTGCCGATCACTGAAACCGTCCCTGCCCCGGAAGACTTCACCGGCGGCAAGGTCGAGGCCGCGCGGCGCTCTCTGGACTATATGGGCCTCAAGCCCGGCACCAAGCTGACCGATATCGCCATCGACGCGGTGTTCATCGGCTCTTGCACCAACGGCCGGATCGAGGATCTCCGCGCCGCCGCCGAGATTGTCAAAGGCCAAAAGCTGGCCGACGGCGTGCGCGGCATGGTCGTCCCCGGCTCGGGCCTTGTCCGCGCCCAGGCCGAGGAAGAGGGTCTGGACAAGATCTTCACCGATGCCGGTTTCGAATGGCGCATGGCAGGTTGCTCCATGTGCCTTGGCATGAACCCCGACCAGCTTGCGCCAGAGGAGCGCTGCGCCGCCACATCAAACCGCAATTTCGAGGGGCGCCAGGGCTATAAGGGCCGCACCCATCTGATGAGCCCGGCCATGGCCGCCGCCGCCGCGGTCGCGGGGCATCTGGTCGATGTGCGCGATGTGATGGGCGCCGAAGCAGAGGCATGATGAGGCTGGCGCGTATCGACGCGATATATACGCATTATATACGGCATATATACGGGTTCCATACGCGTCCCCAGACAGGATTCTAGGACATGGAAAAATTCACCAAACTCACCGGCGTCGCGGCGCCCATGCCGCTCGTGAATATCGACACCGATATGATCATCCCCAAGCAGTTCCTGAAAACGATCCACCGCTCGGGTCTCGGCAAGAACCTGTTCGACGAAATGCGCTATGACCGCGAAGGCAACGAGGTCGAGGATTTCGTTCTGAACCAGCCTGCCTACCGGAACGCGGAAATCATCGTCGCGGGCGATAACTTCGGCTGTGGTTCCTCGCGAGAGCACGCGCCCTGGGCGTTGCTGGATTTCGGCATTCGCTGCGTGATTTCGACCAGCTTTGCTGACATCTTCTATAACAACTGCTTCAAGAACGGCATTCTGCCCATCAAGCTTCCGCAAGAGGCCGTCGATGCCCTGATGGACGACGCGCGCAACGGTGCCAATGCCAAACTGACTGTCGATCTGGAGGCGCAGAAGGTGACCTCTCCCGACGGGACAGAATATCATTTCGACATCGACCCGACCCGCAAGCACAACCTGCTGAACGGTCTGGACGATATCGGACAAACGCTGGAAAAAAGTGCCGCCATCGACGCGTTCGAGGCGCAGTCAGGCCAGTCCCGCCCTTGGGTCTGAGGCACCTTGCACTTTGCGCCGGTCTGGCCGCCGCACCCGCGGCAGCCGACACCATTCGCGTTGCCAGCTATGACCCCAACCTGACCCGCAAAGGGCCGGGGCTGCTGCTGCGCGATATCATGTCAGGCAAGGACGAACAGGTCCTTGCCGCTGCGCTTGTGATTGCGGAAGCGGATGCCGATATTCTGCTTCTGACGGGAATCGACTGGGATCACGACCTTGCTGCCCTTCGCGCCTTCGCTCAGCTTCTGGCGCGTGGCGGAACGAACTACCCTCATCGCCTTGCCTTGCAACCGAACAGCGGCATGAAAAGCGGCGCCGATCTGGATGGCGACGGAAGGTTGGGCGAGCCCGAGGATTCGCAGGGTTGGGGCAGTTTCACGGGGCAGAACGGCATGGCCATCCTGTCGCGTTTTCCGATTGGCGAGGTCACGGATTACAGCGAAATGCTGTGGAAAGACCTGCCCGGAAACATGATCGGTGACACGCTTTCACCAGAAGCGGCCGAGGTGCAGCGCCTGTCGAATACAGGCCATTGGGATGTTGAGGTCCTGACCAGCCCGCCCCTGCATTTGCTGGCCTATTCCGCAACACCGCCAGTATTTGATGGCCCAGAAGACCGCAATGGCCGTCGCAATCATGACGAAAACATCTTCTGGCTTTCGCATCTTCCCGACGCACCTTTCGTTCTGGCAGGCAATGCCAACCTTGACCCGGTGGATGGCGAGGGACGGCATGAGGCGATAGCGGCCCTGCTGAATGACCCGCGCCTGCAAGATCCCGAACCGCAAAGCGCCGGCGCATCAGAAGCCGCCGACCCCAATCATCTTGGCGATCCCGCGCAGGATACAGCCGATTGGCCGGATGACGCGCCGGGAAATCTGCGTGTCACCTACATCCTGCCCTCTGCAAAGATTGATACGTCGGCGGCAGGGACATTCTGGCCCGCCCCGGGCGAGCCCCTGGCCGGCGCCGTTGCAGCAGCATCGCCCCATCGCTTGGTCTGGGTTGATCTTGAGCTCGATAACTGAGTGTCAGCGCAGCGGTTCCGTTCCGCCACCCATCTTGATCAGATCATCTATAATGGGGCGCGCTCGCGGACCTATGCGGTCGCAGGCACCGGGGTCTTCCAGCATACGGAAAGCCTGGCCGTAATATTTCTGATCGTAGGTTTCCGGGTCCATGCCCAGACCCTTGGCCAGCATATCGCCCGTGCCGACCAGCAAAGTCCATTCGCCGTCCGTGATATGATAATCGGGGCAGTTGGATGCGATGACATTCACCTGCGCGAGCGCCGCGATCAGCTTTTCCGCATCCTCATCCGAAATACCCTGAAGGTCGGGCAGCGGCACCATGACCTTGCCATCCGCCGCAGCCACGGCGCCGGTAAAAGGCATAGAAAGCACCGCAGCCAGAAATGCGGCGATGATTCGGGTCATTCCAAGGATCTCCGGGTTCTTCCGTGTGTCTGCCATGAGTCCTTATCCCACCCCGAATCGCAAGCCACTTCACCGTGAACTTGACCAAGTGTCACCGCAGCGCTACGCCTGCGGCGACACCGCAAACACGAGGGAAATCATGTCCGCTTATTCGCTTCTGATCCTGCCGGGCGACGGCATCGGCCCCGAGGTCATGACCGAAGTCCGCAAGGTCATCGACTGGTTCCAGGTCAACCGCGGCATGACATTCGATGTCAGCGAAGATCTCGTCGGCGGTTGCGCCTATGACAAGCACGGTGTGCCGCTGGCCGATGAGACGATGGCAAAGGCACAGGAAGTCGACGCTGTCCTGCTGGGCGCCGTGGGCGGGCCAAAATACGACAATCTCGATTTCAGCCTTAAACCCGAACGCGGCCTGCTGCGTCTGCGCAAGGAAATGGATCTTTATGCCAACCTGCGCCCCGCCCAATGCTTTGACGCACTTGCAGATTTTTCGTCCCTGAAGCGAGATATCGTCGCCGGTCTGGATATCCTGATCGTGCGCGAACTGACCTCGGGCGTCTATTTCGGCGAACCGCGCGGCATCCATGACGACAGCAATAGCCCCGATAACGAAGGTGGTCGCGTCGGCATCAATACGCAGCGCTACACCAGCGGCGAAATCCGTCGCGTCGCCCGCGCCGCTTTCGAACTGGCGCAGAAGCGCGGCAACAAGGTCTGCTCGATGGAGAAGGCCAATGTCATGGAATCCGGCATCCTCTGGCGTGAGGAGGTCCAGTGGGTCCACGACAACGAGTATCCGGACGTGGAGCTGTCGCATATGTATGCCGATGCGGGCGCCATGCAGCTGACCCGCGCACCGCGGCAGTTTGACGTCATCGTGACCGACAACCTGTTCGGCGACCTTCTGTCGGATCTGGCAGCCATGCTGACCGGATCGCTGGGGATGCTGCCCTCTGCCTCGCTTGGTGCGCCGATGAATAACGGCCGCCCGAAAGCACTGTATGAGCCTGTTCACGGCTCTGCTCCCGATATTGCAGGTCAGGGCAAAGCAAACCCGATTGCCTGTATCCTCAGCTTCGCGATGGCGCTGCGTTATTCCTTCAACGAAGGTCAGGCCGCTGACGATCTGGAAAAGGCGGTTGAAAAGGTGCTGGCCGATGGTGTCCGCACCGCCGATCTGATGGGCCCAGAGGGCGGCAAGCCGGTCTCGACATCGGAAATGGGCGACCTGATCGTCGCGGCGCTGTCGGGGCGCTGAGTGCCCGCACCGAGCAATCTGCGTGGCATCACCTATGCGTTGGCGTCGATGGGCGTCTTCGCAACGCATGATGTCATTATCAAGCTGCTCGGTGCACATTACCCGTCGCTCCAGGTCCTGTTCTTTTCCTCGCTGCTGTCCTTCCCGCTGGTCTCGCTTATCTTGCTGCAAGCTCGTACGCCGGGCACGCTAAGGCCAAACAGACCCGGCTGGGTCGCCGCACGCACCGGCCTTGCGATGACGGCCGGGATTTGCGGCTTCTTTGCATTCTCCATGCTGCCGCTCGCGCAGGTTTACGCGATCCTGTTTGCCTCGCCGCTGCTGATTACGCTGCTTTCTATTCCCATCCTTGGCGAACGCGTCGGCATCCATCGCTGGGCGGCCGTAGCGCTCGGTCTGTGCGGTGTCCTGATCGTTCTGCGCCCCGGATCAGGCGAATCTTTGTCAATCGGTCATCTCGCAGCCCTTCTTGCTGCCTTGTGCAGCGCCTCGGCCGCGGTGATCACGCGAAAGCTCGGCGGCAACGAACGTCCGCTGGTGCTGCTCATGTGGCCGATGCTGGGCAACCTGGTCCTGACAGGTGCCAGCCTGAGCCTTGCATATGCGCCCATGCAACTGTCGCATCTGGCAATGGCAGGAATGATCGCAGTGCTCGGATTGTGCGGCGGCTTCCTGTCCATTCTCGCCTACCGTGCGGGAGAGGCCGCAATCGTCGCGCCGATGCAATATTCGCAGATCATCTGGGCGACAATCTATGGTTGGTTCATCTTTGGCGAGGGCCTGGACAGACCAACCATCATAGGTGCCGGTGTGATTATCACATCGGGCCTGTACATCGTTTGGCGAGAGAGCAGTCGCGGCAGCGACACAATCCGCCCGGTGATCGTTTCCCGTTTGCGCGTTGATACCGTCACCACACCCAAGGCGACATTGCTGAACAGGATCCTCACCGGCCGCAGCAATTCACGGCACTGACAGCTGAATTCCCGAGCAATCCCCCTTGCATTCCCACGCGGGTCGCGCTACCTGCCCCTCCTACGGTCGGAGCGTAGCGCAGCCTGGTAGCGCACCTGCTTCGGGAGCAGGGGGTCGGAGGTTCGAATCCTCTCGCTCCGACCAATTTCCCGATATTGTAGGTCACAGCACCGCATTTCCAAATCGGGAAAATTTACCTTTGATTTCATTGGGTAATTTCTGATTCTGCCCCACCATCCTTTTTCCGGATTCCACAATCCGTTTTCCGTCCCGAGAAACTTCGCTACTGCCCGCCAAGCACTGACCCGTGCTGAAGCAGGCCCGACTCGAAGTCTGGGAAGGCGATCCAGAGCGTGCTTCACAATACAGTCGCCGATTTATCCCGACGAGAATGGAAATCGCAGCCTCAATCGGAAGTAAACGGCGATTAAGCCCGACTACCGGCTCAACCCGCCGCTCACGCTCGGCACATCGCCTGCCGCAAAGCCGTAATGGCGCAGCCAGCGAAGGTCGCTGTCGAAAAAGGCGCGCAGGTCGGGGATACCGTATTTCAGCATGGCGAGCCGGTCGATGCCCATGCCAAAGGCAAAGCCCTGCCATTCGGTCGGGTCGACGCCTGCGGCCTCCAGCACCTTGGGGTGAACCATGCCAGAGCCGAGGATCTCCATCCATGAATCGCCTGCGCCGATCTGCAGTTTGCCGCCTTCCCATGAGCAGCGGATATCGACCTCTGCCGAAGGCTCCGTGAAGGGGAAATGGCTGGCGCGGAAGCGCAGTTCGACATTGTCCACTTCGAAGAACGCGCGGCAGAACTCTTCAAGGGTCCATTTCAGGTTGGCCATCGAAATATCGCGGCCAATCGCCAGCCCTTCGACCTGATGGAACATCGGTGCGTGGGTCTGGTCCATGTCCATACGATACACGCGACCGGGTGCGATCACGCGGATTGGGGCGCCCTGTTCCTGCATGGCACGGATCTGGACGGGCGAGGTATGGGTGCGCAGCACATGCGGCGGGCGGTCGTCGCCCTCGGCTCGATGCATGAAGAAGGTGTCGTGTTCTTGCCGGGCAGGATGTTCAGGCGCGATGTTCAGCGCGTCAAAGTTGAACCAGTCGCTTTCGATCTGCGGACCTTCGGCAACGGAAAAACCCATATCGGCGAAGATTGCGGTGACTTCTTCCGTCACCTGACTGACGGGATGAATCGTGCCGGCAGGGCGCGGACGGCCCGGCAGCGTGACGTCCAGCCATTCATCGCGCAGGCGGGCATTCAGCGCCTCATCCTCTAGCTGGGTTTTCTTGGCGCGCAGGGCGGTGTCGATCTCATCGCGCAGACGGTTGAGCGCGGCGCCCGTGGTCTGACGCTCCTCCGGGGTCATCTTGCCCAGCTCGCGCATCTTCAGGCTGATCTCTCCCTTCTTGCCAAGCGCGGCCAGGCGGACCTCCTCCAGCGTATTGGTATCGGAGGCATCGGCCACTCGGGCCAGATAGGTGGAGCGAAGTGTGTCGAGATCGTTCATCGGCGTCATCCTGCGTTATCCGCGCGGCTTAGCACGGGAATGACAGGGGGAAAAGTGGCAGGCGCGCCTAGCCACGCGCTGCGGACAAGGCTTCTGGCAGCATGGCGGCAAAGGCGGTCAGTTCATCCTCTGGCCCGCAGGACACGCGGATGCAGCGATCCATCGGCGCGACACCCGGCATCCGGACGAAGATGCCAGAACGGTCCAGCCCGCTCAGCACCGCGCGCGCGAATTCGCCATCACGCCCGCAATCAATCGCAACGAAGTTGGTGGCCGAGGGCAATGCCGTCAGACCATTATCCTGCGCGATTTCCGTGATGCGTTGGCGCGCGGCGACCACTTTCGCCTGAACACCAGACAGCCAGTCCTTATCCGCCAGTGCCGCGAGCGCACCAGCCTGCGCAATCCGGTTAACACCAAAATGGTTTCGGATGCGGTCGAAGCCCGCGATCAGCTCCGTCGCACCGATCGCATAGCCGATCCTTGCGCCGGCAAGCCCATACGCCTTTGAAAATGTGCGCATCCGGATGACACGCGGATCGGCAGGGTCAATGCGCGGTATGGCAGAGGGCGGGGCGAATTCGGCATAAGCCTCATCCAGAACCAGCAAAGCATCATCCGGCAGACGGTTCAGCATCTCCTCGATCACCGCACCGTCGTGCCAGCTTCCCATCGGGTTATCCGGGTTGGCGAGATAGATCAGCCGTGCGCCTGTTTCTGTGGCGCGGGTCAGCAATGCCTCCGGGTCCTCGCAATCATCGCGATAGGGCACCTTGTGAAGAACCCCGCCAAAGCCCGCCACGTGATAGTTGAATGTCGGATATGCGCCGTCTGATGTGACCACGGCGTCACCCGGCCCGACGATCAGGCGGACCAACAAGCCCAACAGGCCATCTATCCCTTCGCCGACCATGATATGATCCGGCGATATGCCGTGATGCGCCGCCAGAGCCTGACGTAGGTCGTAGCTGTCCGCATCGCCGTATTTCCACGACTCAGCCGCGGCCTTTGCCATCGCCTCGACGGCGAGCGGCGACGGGCCGAAGCCATTTTCATTGGCACCAAGCCGCGCCACATAGGCCGAACCACGACGCCGCTCCAGCGTTTCGGGCCCGGTAAAGGGAACGCTTGCGGGCAGCGATTCAGGAATCGGGGCAAAGCGCATCACTGCCCCCCTTGCCCGAGGACCGAGTCAACCGCGTCCCTCAGCCCTGCACGGGCGTTGTCGACGCCGCCGATCAACGAAACGACGGCGTCAGGGGCCTGCCCGGTCTGAACCCAGCCTGCGCCCGCGACATAGGCCAGCAGCAAAGCCGCAGCGACCGACAGCCCGCGTATCAGCCCAGAGCGATAGCCCGATCTGGATGGCGGCTGCGGTGCGGTGGCCTCACGCTCCCGCTCCTGTACTATCGGAGGGGGCGCGAGTTGTGCGGTTTGAATGGTTCCGGCCAGCTTCTCTGCATCGGGAAGGCCGGGCGTCACGCGTCGCCGGGGCAAGGACGTGCCAGCCGCAGGCTTCGTCTCTGGCGTCGCAACATTCGCCGACGCAGCGGCTACGGGGGTGACGACAGGACTTGCGGGCGCCTCGCTTTCAGCTGAAACCCTTTCAACTGGCTCGGTATCCGACACATCATGGCTGAAGGCAGGCGCAACGGACTCCGGCTCCTTATGCTTCTTTGTTGTAGACACTGGATCCGGCTGGGTCACGGTGGTTGCTGGCCAGTCGGGGGATGGATCGGCTGCGACCTCTTTGCCTGGGTTGGGGGCAGCCTCATCGCTGGCGACCGATTTTTCCTCGGTAACGTGGGCCGGCTTCGCCGCGGCTGGCTCGTCGTTGGTCGCGCCAACTTTCGCCTGTTTGCGCGCGCCAAGCTCTCTTGCTGTTTCCTCGCGCAGAATGGACAGGACGTCATCGGGCAAAGGACGCTGCAGGATGGGCGCATCTCCCAGATCCGGCGCCTCTGTCTGCCGACCCTTTGCAGCGGCAAGCAGATCACCAGACAGACCACGCGGCGTGGCAGAGCGGATTCTCGCCGGTTCTTGTGTGGCGACCGCTGCTGGCTGAATCGCAGGCGGCTCTTCTTTCGGCTCAGCCAACGGTGCCTGCAGCCACACATGGCCACAGGCCGAACATTCGACCTCTCGCCCCTCCTCAGGGATCATTGTACGGTCAATCTCGTACTGTGCGTTGCATTTCGGGCAAATCAGACGCATGGGTCGTCCTGTCAAAAGCTGCGCCGTTTCTGGCAATCCTTCGCGGGCTGTTCTATCAACGCAACGCCCGGCTTCCAAGCGCCGCGCAGCATGAATGCCATGGAGGCCGATTTGATCGAGATGCAGGACGTGACCTTCGGCTATCGCGAAGGCGGAGCGCTTTTATCGGGCATGACACTCAGCCTGCCCGCCGGGTCATTCCATTTCCTGACCGGACCCTCTGGCTCTGGCAAGACGAGTTTTCTGCGGCTGTGTTATGCCGATCTGCTGCCAAGCTCTGGCCAGCTGAATGCATTCGGCCATGACGTCGGCAGCCTGTCGCGCGACGGTATCGCAATGCTGCGCCGCAAGATTGGCGTGCTGCATCAGGATGCGCAGTTTCTTGACCACCTGCCCGTGGCCGAAAACGTCGCAATGCCGCTGACGATGGCGGGCCAGCCCATCGACATGAAGGCGCTGAAGGAATTGCTGGGCTGGGTCGCGATGAGCAGCCACGCCCGAGCGTTGCCGCCCTCTCTGTCGGGTGGTGAAAGGCAGCGTGCCGCACTTGCCCGTGCCGTCATCATGTCACCCGATTTCGTGTTGGCTGATGAACCGACGGGCAATCTTGACTGGGAAATGTCACTGCGCCTTCTGCAGTTGCTGGTAGAGTTGAACCGCTCTGGCAAAACGATCCTCATCGCCACCCATGACATGGACCTGATCCGCGCCGCGCGTCAGATGGATGTGCAGGCGCGGGTGCTGCGGATTTCAGGCAAACGTGTGCAACTGGCGGGGGCGGACCTATGAAGCGCGATCTTCGCAATGTGGACTGGCGCAGCCTTTGGCGCGGCCTGATCGGACGCGATGGCAGTGTGGCTGGCCGGATCGTGCCTTCGACCGGCTTCACAGCGCAGCTGACGCTGCTGACGGCGGGTGCAATGGCCTTTCTGGCCGTATTCGCACTGGCGCTCAGCCTCGCAACCGGTCGGCTGGCCGAGCGTTGGTCGTCATCGCTGGCGCAAACGGTGACGGTGCGCGTCGCGGCTCCGCTGGACGAGATCGAGGGTGAGACCGCGAAAGTCATGGCGATACTGGATCAGACACCGGGAATTGCGGATGCCCGGATGCTGCCAGAGGAAGAGATAGAGGATCTTCTGACCCCGTGGTTCGGGCCCGATGTCCCGGTCGAGGCTCTGCCCGTTCCCCGTCTTGTGGAAATTCGCGAAGATGGTGACGAATTCGACGCCGATAGCCTGCGATTGCGGCTGGAGGCAGAGGTCCCCGGCGCTGTTCTGGACGACCATACCCGCTGGCGCCAACCGCTGGTGACGGCAGCGAACCGGCTGAAAATGCTGGGCGTGATTTCTTTGGGACTGATCGGCGCTGCGGGAACGGCCATGATGATCCTTGCCGCCCAGTCATCGCTGGCGGCAAATGGTCAGGTCATCCGCGTGTTGCGCCTGATCGGCGCAAGAGATGTTACGATTGCCCAGGCCTTCGTCCGGCGTTTCACGCGAAGGGCGGCAACCGGCGCATTGGCAGGAACGCTGATCGGCATGATCGCGATTGCGCTTCTGCCTGACATGACAGAGGCGGGCGGATTTCTGACTGGTCTGGGCTTTCAGGGCTGGGGGTGGCTTTGGCCAATGCTGATCCCGCTGATAGCAGCCGCAGTCGGCTTTTTCGCAACGCGTTGGGCCGCGCTTCGTATGCTGAAGGCAGTTCCATGAAGGGGCCGCTGCTGAAGCCGGGAGAGGGCCTCAGCCTGTCGCCCAAGCCCGGCAGGAGCGGATTCTTCAGCTATCTGAGAACGATCAGCTATTACATCCACATTGCGCTTGCGACTGTCGTGTTGGGGCTTTGGGGCCTGCTGACACAGCTGCGCAAGGGACTTCATGGGGCGAATCATGTCGCATCGGTCTGGGTGTCCTACATCCTGCGCGCCGCCCGCTGGCATATGGGCGTCGCGGTCGAGGTCCGCGGCACCCCGCCCCGCGCCGGTGAGGATGTGCTGATTGCCGCAAAGCATCAAAGCTTTCTTGACATCCTTGCCATTGCCTGCGCGGCCGAGCGGCGGGCCTTTGTCATGAAACGCGAAATCATGCGTGTGCCGATCATGGGTTGGTATGCGCGCGAGGTCGGTTCCATTCCGATCGACCGCAGCAAGGGCCGCGACGCAATGGGCCAGATCGTCAGTGCTGCTCGGTCGCGCATGGCTACGGATGACGGGCTTGGCCACCTGATTATCTACCCCGAAGGGACCCGGACCCGGCCGGGTGAACACCGTCCCTACAAACATGGCGTCGGGACCATTCATCTTGAAACCGGGCTTCCGGTCTATCCAGTCGCCGTGAATTGCGGGCTGTTCTGGCCCAAACGCGGGATACCTGTCGCATCAGGCCGTGCTGTCATCGAATTTCTGCCTACGATGAAGGCAGAACCTGGCGAAACGCGCGATAGTTTCATTCGCAGATTGCAGGACACAATAGAAACCCGAAGTGACGCACTGATGACAGAAGCAGGCTTTCGAGGCAAAACCTGATCTTTCTGCCTATAATGTTGACGAGACATAACTATTTCGTCATATCGCAATAGGCACTAGGATGTGTTCGAATAATTAACGGGAAGCGCTCAAGGTTTCTACGTCTGGAGGGACGAGTTTGATGTTTAAAAAAATGACCCTGATCGGTGCGGCGGTTGTGGCACTTTCTGCATGTGCGATCACGCCGGAACAGTTTGAATCCACCCCGGTTCTCGCGCAGTCGCCAGCAGGTCCGGTGACATGCCAGATCTACACGCATGAGCAGGTGACCTGGGACCGTTCAATCGGCCGGCCCGACAGCGTATCTGTAGAGGCTGCTGACAGCTTGTGCCGTCAGGAAGGCCATCGGATCATGCAGGGCGGTACGCCGAACTATGCCCCGACGACAACCGTAATGGCCACCGAAGCACCTCTCTGAGCGTCGCTTCTGCGTGACACCTCACGAAGTGCCGCATTTCTTTGCGGCACTTCGATTCGTTCTGACTTATTCGGCCGCCACAGCGGATGACGGCACATAGTTCAGGATTGGTGCAAGCCAGCGTTCGGCCTCGGCAAGTTCGATTCCCTTGCGCTTGGCATAATCCGCAACCTGATCCGCCTCAACTTTGGCGACACCAAAGTAATAAGCGCCGGGATGGCCGATATAGATCCCGGACACCGACGACCCCGGCCACATTGCCATCGACTCCGTCAGCTCAACGCCCGTCGCCTCTGTTGCCTTCAAAAGCTCGAACAGTGTGACTTTCTCGGTATGATCGGGCTGCGCCGGATAGCCGGGCGCCGGACGAATGCCGTCATAACCTTCTGCAATCAGATCTTCGTTCGACAGATCTTCAGTGGCGGCATAGCCCCAATGGTCGCGGCGAACCCTTTGATGGATCAGTTCAGCAAGGGCTTCCGCGAACCGATCAGAAAGGGCCTGCACCATGATCGCCGAATAATCGTCACCGGCATCCTTGAACCGCGCGGAAAATTCGTGATCCTGCGGGCCAGAAGTGACCACGAAACCGCCGACATAATCCGGCTGACCTTCGGGCGCCACGAAATCCGCCAGTGCTACATTCGGACGGCCTTCCCGCTTTTCAAGCTGCTGGCGCAGGGTGTGGAATGTGGCAAGTGTTTCGCTGCGGCCTTCATCCGTGAACAGGCGAATGTCATCGCCGACCCGGTTCGCGGGCCAGAAGCCGATCACGGCACGCGGCGTAAACCATTTCTTTTCGATGATCTCTGCCAGCATCTTCTTCGCATCGGCAAACAGCGCCCGCGCCGCCTCGCCCTGCTTTTCATCATCGAGAATGCGCGGATAAACGCCCTTCATTTCCCATGTCTGGAAGAAAGGCGTCCAGTCGATATAGCGGGCGATTTCCGCCAGATCGAAATCCTCGATCACGCGGGGCCCGAAAAACTTCGGCGCGGTTGCCTGCCAGTTGTCGAAATCGACCTTCACGGCATTGTCACGCGCTTCCTGCAACGGCAGGCGGCGCTTGTTGCGGTCGCCGCGATTATATTTCTCGGCCACGTCTTCATATTCGCTACGGATATTCGCCACATAGGCGGGCTTCTGATCCGACAGCAAAGAGGACACGACCCCGACCGCGCGGCTGGCATCGGTGACATAGACCGTCTGCCCCTTGTGATAGCGCGGGTTGATCTTCACCGCCGTATGCACGCGGCTGGTGGTCGCGCCACCGATCAACAGGGGAATGTCGAAACCTTCGCGCTCCATCTCGGACGCGACATGGACCATTTCGTCCAGCGAGGGCGTGATCAGCCCCGACAGCCCGATCACATCGACCTTTTCCGCCTTCGCGACCTCCAGAATCTTGGTCGCGGGGACCATGACGCCCAGATCGATGATCTCGTAATTATTACAGGCGAGCACGACGCCGACGATGTTCTTGCCGATGTCATGCACATCGCCCTTGACCGTCGCCATCAGGATCTTGCCATTGGTATTCGCCTCGCCCGACGCGGCCTTTTCGGCCTCCATATAGGGCAGCAGATAAGCCACGGCCTGTTTCATCACGCGGGCCGATTTCACCACCTGCGGCAGGAACATCTTGCCGGCCCCGAACAGGTCGCCCACGACATTCATCCCGGCCATAAGCGGGCCTTCGATGACATGCAGCGGGCGCTCGGCTTGTGCGCGGGCTTCCTCGGTATCGCCTTCGATGAATTCGGTGATGCCGTTCACGAGCGCATGTTCCAGCCGCTTCTCGACGGGCCATTCGCGCCAGGACATATCCTTTTCGCGCGTCTTGGCCCCGCCCTCGCCGCGATATTTCTCGGCGATCTCCAGCATCCGTTCGGTCGAATCGCTGCGGCGGTTCAGCACCACATCTTCGCAGGCCTCGCGCAGGTCGGCGTCGATCTGGTCATAAACGGCCAGCTGCCCCGCGTTGACGATACCCATATCCATGCCCGCCTGAATGGCGTGGTACAGGAAGACCGCATGCATCGCTTCGCGCACCGGTTCATTGCCGCGGAAGCTGAAAGACAGGTTCGAGACCCCGCCCGAGATATGCACATGTGGCAGGGTCTGAGTGATGCGGCGCGTGGCATTGATGAAATCGACGCCGTAGTTGTCGTGTTCCTCGATCCCGGTCGCCACGGCGAAGATATTCGGATCGAAGATGATGTCCTCGGGCGGAAAACCGACCTCCTGCGTCAGCAGCTCATAAGCGCGGGTGCAGATTTCGACCTTGCGGTTTTCGGTATCCGCCTGCCCGGTTTCGTCGAAAGCCATGACGACCACCGCCGCACCATAGGCGCGGCACAGGCGGGCGTGTTGCAGGAATGCCTCCTCGCCCTCTTTCAGGGAAATCGAGTTCACGACCGGCTTGCCCTGAATGCATTTCAGCCCGGCCTCGATCACCTCCCATTTCGATGAATCGACCATGATCGGCACGCGGGCAATGTCCGGCTCGGACGCGATGAGATTCAGGTAATCGACCATCGCCTTTTCGCTGTCGATCAGGCCTTCATCCATATTGATGTCGATAATCTGGGCACCGTTTTCGACCTGATCACGGGCCACATCCAAAGCAGCGGCCAGGTCGCCATTCGTGATCAGCTTGCGGAACCGGGCAGAGCCGGTGACGTTCGTCCGCTCCCCCACATTCACGAATGGGATATCGTCGGTCTTGGTAAACGGCTCCAGCCCCGAAAGGCGCGGGGCGGGGGCGATCTCGGGGATCTCGCGCGGCGGCATATCGGCCACGGCGCGGGCGATGGCGCGGATGTGCTCCGGCGTCGAGCCGCAGCAGCCGCCGACGATATTGACCAGCCCTTCCCGCGCGAAATCGGCCACCTGCGCGGCCATCTGATCGGGCGTTTCGTCGTAGGCCCCCATCTCATTCGGCAGACCGGCATTGGGATAGGCGCAGACAAGCGTGTCCGCCACGTCCGAAATTTCCGCCAGATGCGGGCGCATCGCCTCGGCTCCCAAGGCGCAGTTCAGACCCACGGTCAGGGGCTGGGCGTGGCGGATGGAATGCCAGAAGGCCGTGGGTGTCTGACCCGAAAGCGTGCGGCCCGACAGATCGGTGATCGTACCGGATATCATCACCGGCAGGCGCAGGTTCTTTTCCTTGAACACCTCTTCGCAGGCGAAAACAGCGGCCTTGGCGTTCAGCGTGTCAAAGATCGTCTCGATCAGGATCAGATCCGCGCCACCATCCATCAATCCACGGATCTGTTCGGCATAGGCGGTCGCAAGTTCATCGAACGTAACTGCCCGGAAGCCGGGGTTATTCACATCCGGACTGATAGAGGCCGTGCGGTTCGTCGGGCCAAGCGCTCCGGCTACGAAACGCGGGCGCCCGTCTTCAGCCGTGGCCCGGTCAAGCGCGGCACGCGCCAGCCTCGCGCCGGAAACGTTCAGATCATAGACCTTGTCCTCCAACCCGTAATCCGCCTGCGCGATAGTGGTCGAAGAAAAGGTGTTCGTCTCCACAATATCCGCGCCCGCCATCGCGTAGCGGTAGTGGATTTCTTCGATCGCGTCGGGGCGGGTCAGGTTCAGAAGGTCGTTATTGCCCTTCTGCGGGTGATCCGAATGGATGTGGCAGGCACAGCCCGCGCCGTGGCCGGTATAATCATCCTCGGACAGGCCCAGATCCTGAATCTGCGTCCCCATCGCCCCGTCAAGGATCAGGATGCGACCCTGTGCAAGCTTGCGAAGCTGGGCAAATACATCAGAGCGGGGAAGTTCGGCCACGAGGTCACCTGTCAGGATTAGAATACGCGCTTCTAGCAGTTGACGGGTTGGCCGGCAAATTCATGATGTGCATTTTTAAAATGAGTGCCGTTCATACTCCACGACCGTCGGATAGGACCGCTGATTTGATTTTCGAAGTATAGAAACATGATTTCTCCTGTAATGGACCGCTTTCGATGCAAAAGTGGCCTGTGCCCAATCAGCAACCGGCACAGGAGGGTTAGCGGATAGGAGGGAACGCCCGTTTCAGGTATTGCCTTCATCAAGCGCGCGAAGATCGAAATGGCGCGCTTAGGCGGCACCCGCAGCAATATGTGGACGCGATCGCTCGACAGAACCCTGCGGAGGATGTCGACATTATTTCGACGGCCAGACGATGTAAAAGCCGTGATAGAAAACGCAATGTTTGTCGGCCGCGTGTTGAATGATCTTATGCTTCAAGCCGAAGCAGATCGAAGTATTTTCTCCGCAGCGTGGGCAGGAAAGAAGACGCATCAGGGTCAGAATCAATCGCTTTTCGCCGTGACGCCTGACACCTCGCCCATCAAGTCGCAGGATTATATCCGCGTCATAGTCGCGCTACGGGTGCGATATCATGCGCTGCCAAACGGGTCGGGGTCATAGCCCACCCCCGTCAGCGAAAGCCCCTGGGGCGGACAAACCGGCCCGCAAGCCGCCCGGTCGCGCGCCTTCAACGCCGCCTTGACGCGGCTCGGCTCCCACGCGCCGGCGCCGACGCGTTCCAGCGTGCCAACGATGCTACGCACCTGATTATGAAGGAAACTTCTGGCGCGCAGGTGAAAGCGCACCTCCTGCCCGGCGGGGTAGTCGAGTGCCTCAATCCGTATCTCATCCAGCGTTTTCACCGGAGAGGCGGATTGACACATCGTGCTGCGAAAGGTGGTAAAGTCATGCCGCCCTACTAGATGCTGTCCCGCCACCCGCATCGCTTCTACATCAAGCGGTTTCAGCACCTGCCAAACCCAACCGCGATCCGCCACGATCGGCGCCCGCCGTGCCACCAGCCGAAACGTATATCGCCGCTCCAACGCCGAAAACCGGGCGTGAAAATCGTCCTCAACCGGGACAACAGCCGTCACCGCAACGGGATCGGGTTTGAGGTGCCAGTTCAGCGCCTCGCCCAGGCGAAATACCTGCCACTCCTTCACCAGGTCGGCGTGGAAGACCTGCCCAGAGGCATGGACACCGGCGTCCGTGCGCCCCGCCGCCGCGATCCGCGCGCCTTGGGCAAAGCCCGGATCGAGCCTGCCCAAAGCCGCCTCTATCGCGCCCTGAACGCTTGGTTGCCCGGCCTGAGCCTGCCAGCCAGAGAACGGTGCGCCGTCATATTCCACCCGAAACGCATAGCGCGGCATCAGTCGGTCTTCCGCCCCGACTTCACGGTTTCACGAATAAGATCAGTCAATTCCACGCCGCGCCGATCTTCCAGGGCGGCACGCTCGGTCTCTGCTGGGCGCACGCCCTCGCGCGCAAGACGGTCGCGGAGAACCTGCATCTCGATGTCGAAATCCGTACGTCCGCCTTCGATCAGGGATCGTGTCCGCGCGGCGAAATTGCCTTCGAGATCGGTCAGAAGGGCCTCGTAATCCTCACGCGCTTTCTGGTCTCTGGTATGAGCATAAAGATCGGAAAATTTCACCGTCGCGTCGCGCGCGCCCATCAGGTAGACGCCGAGATAGCGACGCGCGGCGGCGAGATCGCCGGGGTCTTCCTCGACCCGGCGGAACAGTTCGCGCGCGGTCTCGGCGAAGACCTGAACGCGCGCTTCAAGCCGCCTGTCGCCAGTGCGACGGATCGCGTCGAGCATTCCGGCAAGATAATCCTCGCCCTCTGCCACGAAGCGGGCGACGCGGTCCTGCTGGAACTGATCGACGCCCTCCATTCCCTTGTCACGCATCGGGTCCGGGCCGAAGGAAAGGTAATGCAGTCCAAGGCCCGCGACACCGATCAGCGCGGCGCCTGCGGCTGCATCCGGGGCGTAGGCACCAACGGCAAGCCCAAGCCCGGTTAAGACACCACCGAACAGCTTGCGTGGCCAGGCCGGTCGCCGGGCGACCCGCCGGGCATTATAGGCGGCCTCTGCCTGCAGGCCTTCGCGTGTCAGCAAAGAGCCGAGCGCCACGACACCGAAACCAGCGAGGTTCGTGACCAACCCCAAAGGCTCTTGCCAGAAGGCAGTGATCAAAAAAGGGATCGCGGCAATCGTGATCCATTTGACCCGCGATTCCAGCGGGTGAACCGGCTCTCCCTTGGGTTGCGGCATGTCCTGCGCGCCGGGGGAAAAGCGTCCGCCAAAGCGTTTGGCCATCTCGACCTCCTACGCTGCGCCGGCCAGCGACGCGTAAAGCGTCAGCAGGAACAGCAGGTAGAATGACAGCCTTTGTGTGGCCTTGCGGGACATCGTTCACTCCGTTTTCGGGTCAATGATCAGATGGGCCGGGGGTTCCGGGATTGCAACAGCAGGTTTGATTACCAAGGCTGCTTGAATGAGTTTCCTTTTAGCGTGACAAGTCACGACAAGTAACGTTAACGCCTTACGTCGCAAAGATACATGCCGGACGAGGCAGAGTAAGCGGCGCAAGGGGAGGAGGCAGGCATGTCAAAAAAATCTGAGACACTTATGCTTTGCCTGACAGTCATTCTGGGCATGTCGCCATGGTTCGCGACAGGTGCCGCAATCTTTGATATAGCCAGAGACCGCGGTATTCCGGGCAGCCTTCATGCGCTGTTGTCATCAGCGGTGCAGGCTGGGTTCGTCGTGGGTGCACTTGGCGTTGCAGTGACCGGGATCGCGGATCGTCTGGACCCGCGCAAGGTGCTGGCTGCGGCGGCACTGATGAACGGGTTGCTGACGTTTGGCCTGCTGGTGTTCATGCCGGGCACGCCGGTTTCGGTGTTGCTTCGCTTTCTGGCGGGGGTCGGGTTTGCGGGGATTTATCCGGTCGGGATGAAAATCATGATCGGCTGGGGGCGCACAGATCGCGGCTACCTGGTCGGCCTGCTGGTCGGTGCGCTGACGCTTGGTTCCGCTATGCCGCATCTGGTGACATTGCTGGGTGGGCTGAACTGGCGTGTGGTGATTGTCTTTGCCGGTACCGCCTCTGTTCTCGCCTCGGTTCTGGCTTTGCGGCTGCAGCTTGGCCCGTATCATGCGCGTGCGCTTAGCTTTGATTTTCGGGCGATCCGGCTGATCTGGACGGACCGGCCGATCCGCGCGGCGACGGGCGGCTATCTTGGTCATATGTGGGAGCTTTATGCCCTGTGGACATGGATCGGCGTGGCGGCGGCGACAAGCTATGCGCAGAGATTGCCGCCAAAACCAACCGAAAACCTCTCTGCGCTGACGGCATTTGCGGCAATCGCGCTTGGCGCGTGTTTCTGCGTTCCGGCGGGGGAACTGGCGGATCGGTTTGGCAAGGCGCGTATTGCGGCTGGCACGATGTGGTTGTCGGGGCTGGCTGGCGTCGCCAGTGCGGCGGCCTTCGGCGGGCCTGTCTGGTTGATGTTTGCGCTGCTGCTGTTCTGGGGCGCGACGATCATCCCGGACAGTGCGCAGTTTTCCGCCCTGATCGCCGATAATGCGCCGCCCGATCTGGCGGGCAGCCTCATGGCGCTGCAGACGGCACTTGGCTTCACGCTGACCATTTTCACGGTGCAGCTTACACCCGTCGTTGCGGGAGAGATTGGGTGGCGCCTGACGCTTCTGCTGCTGGCGCTTGGGCCGGCCTTTGGTATCCGGTCGCTGCGAACGGTCTGGCGCTAGAAGCTGCGCGTGCGGCGGTCGAACACTTTCTGGCCCATCATGGAACCAACCAGGTCGACCATCAGCTTTGCCGTGCGGCCGCGATCATCCAGAAACGGATTCAACTCTACCAGATCCAACGACGTCACGAGCCCGGATTCATGCAGGATCTCGCAGACGAGATGCGCCTCGCGGAAGGTCGTGCCGCCCGGTACCGTCGTGCCGACGGCAGGTGCGATGGCGGGGTCGAGGAAATCGACGTCCAGTGAAACATGCAGCAAACCGTTGGCGGCGCGAACGCGCTCAAGGAACTCGCGAAGGGGCGCAACAATGCCTCGCTCATCCAGCACGCGCATATCGTTCACGGTGATCTCGGTTTCCTGCAGCATGGCGTGCTCCGCCGGGTCGACGCTGCGGATGCCGAACATGCAGATATTTTCTGCCGGGACGGGGGCGGGGAAAGGCGGGAAAGGTGCAAAACCGTCACGGCCCGAGGCATAGGCCATCGGGGTGCCATGCAGATTGCCGGAAGTCGTGGTCTCGGGCGTATGAAAATCGCTGTGCGCGTCCAGCCAGATCACGAACAGCGGACGCTCTGCCGCCTTTGCATGGGCAGCGACGCCTGCAACCGTGCCCAGTGCCAGCGAATGATCGCCGCCCATGAAGATCGGCACACCATCGGGCATGGCAACCTGCGCCGAAGCAGACAGCGCCTTGGTCCATGCAACAACCTCTGGCAAGTGATGGATTGCGCTGTTTTCGTGTGTTTCCTCACCCAGGGGGCCGCGCTGCACATCGCCGCGATCCTCTACCGTGTGGCCAAGCGATTCCAGCACCTTGCCCAGCCCTGCGACACGATAGGCAGATGGCCCCATCATGCAGCCGGGAACGCGCTGCCCCTCGTCCACCGGTGCGCCGATCAGGATGCAATGTGTCATGGGATTCCCCTGTCAGTTTCGTGAGTTAAATAGCTGAGCCAGCCGCTTCATGCCAGTGCCTGCCAGCCTAAACCAGTCTGCCAAGCGCCGAGAGGATCAGCGACAAACCCGACATGAACAACAGGCCAAGCGCGACCTTGCGGATCGTCGCGGTCTGAACCGGTGGCGGAAAGCGACGGGCGAGCCATGTGCCGAATACAACCGCAGGCGCAGCGACGACAGCGCCGATCAGCAGCGACCGCGTGATCCCGCCGCCAGCGATCACGAGGCCGGTGCGAAGGATCTGGGTCAGCAGGAAGGTCGCGACCAGTGTTACCCGCACGGATGCCAGATTCATGGGCTGGCGATAGAGGTGCCAGATAACGGGTGGTCCGGTCGTGGCAAAAAGCCCGCCCATCGTGCCCCCCGCCAGACCTGCCAGACAAAATGTGGAGGGCCGAGAGCGTGTTTTGCGCAGGGCGGGCCGCGCTGCCAGTTGCGCCGCAGAGCCGGCGATCACCAGACCCAACAGGAGCTGCAACAGGCCCAACGCCGTCCCCGCCAGCCAGTGCAGCAGAAAATAGCCCAACACGAGTGCCGGAAAAGCGCCCGCAAGGATCAGCCTCAGCGCCGGGCGATCCACATCACGCCAGCCCCGAGACAGCACCAGCACCGCGTTGACCATCACCAGCAGAGAGGTAATCGCGGCCGCCTGTGGAACGGGCATAAGCCCAAGCGCGCCCGTCACCCCCATAAGGATCAACCCGAGCGCGAAGCCGGTCAGTGTCTGCACCCACGCCGCAAGGGCCGCGACGGCACAGAAGATCAGAATTTTGGGCTCAAAGGGCATGACCGGCCAAGGCAGATTGCGGCGCGGCAGAAAATTCCGCCGCAAGGACAGGTCCGACTAGACGCGGCGCTCTTGCCGATGTCCAGATCAGTCGTTCATCTGCTTTGTCTCGATCAGGCGCGCGCTCCCTTAAAGCGCTCTGCCCAATCGTCGCGCTGATCGTCCGTGATTTTGGCGAACAGGTTATCGGGTACCGTGAAAGCATGGCCGGGCGGCAGGGCATTCAGCGCTGCGTCGACATCGTCGGGCCAGTCCGTGCCGCTTTTCATGGCCTCACGCAGGGTGGCTGTGGTGAATGGGATGAAGGGGGCGGAAAGGTTGGCGTAAAGCGCAATCAGGTTCAGGCCAAGGCGAACCTGCATTGCAGCCTTTTCCGGGTCTTCCTTGAAAGTCGCCCAGGGCGCGGCCGCCTGAAGATATTCGTTCCCCAGCACCCAGATCGCGCGGAGTTCACCGGCAGCTTTGCGGATCTCCATCTTGTCCATAAGGCTTTCATAGGCGCGGATGCGGGTGGTCAGCGCTTGCGCCAACTCACGCTCTGCCTCGCCCCACTCGCCGCCTTCGGGGACGGCCTCTCCGAATTTAGAGCGGCAGAATTTCGTGATCCGGCTGGCAAAATTGCCAAGCACATCGGCAAGGTCCTTGTTCACCGATTGCTGGAAATTCTCCCAGGTGAACTCGCTGTCGCCGGATTCGGGCGCGTGGGACAGAAGCCACCAACGCCAGTAGTCGGCAGGCAGCAACTCAAGCGCGTCATCCATGAACACGCCACGCCCCTGAGAGGTGCTGAACTGTCCGCCATCATAGGTCAGGTAGTTGAACGACTTGATATAGTCGACCAGCTTCCACGGCTCGTCCGAGCCCATGATCGTTGTCGGAAACCCAAGCGTGTGGAAAGGCACGTTATCCTTGCCCATGAACTGGGTGTAGGTCACATCATCCGCACCCTTGTCGGTCCGCCACCAGCGTTCCCAATCGCCGCCATTCGCATCGGCCCATTCTGCCGTTGCGCCGATATATTCGATGGGCGCGTCGAACCAGACGTAAAAAACCTTGCCCTCCATCCCCGGCCAGGGCGCGTCGCCCTTTTGCACCGGCACGCCCCAGTCGAGGTCACGCGTGATGCCGCGATCCTGAAGCCCGTCACCGTCGAACAGCCATTTCTTCGCGATCGAGGTCGTCAGAACGGGCCAATCCGCCTTGCTGTCGATCCATTCCGCGATCTTGTCACGCATAGCGGACTGGCGAAGGAACAGGTGCTTAGTCTCGCGCACTTCCAGATTGGTGCTGCCCGAAATCGCGCTGCGCGGATCAATCAGATCGGTTGGGTCAAGCTGCTTGGTGCAGTTTTCGCACTGGTCGCCGCGTGCTTTTTCATAGCCGCAATTTGGGCAGGTGCCCTCGATATAGCGATCGGG
Organism: Paracoccus albus; assembly: GCF_027913035.1. Lineage (NCBI taxonomy): Bacteria > Pseudomonadati > Pseudomonadota > Alphaproteobacteria > Rhodobacterales > Paracoccaceae > Paracoccus > Paracoccus albus. The sequence continues at coordinate 102,812 of NZ_CP115775.1, read as the reverse complement.
CAGGAAGCGGCCGTCGTCGATGGAATAGACCTGCTTCTCGTTCACCTCGCGGATAAGGCCCTCTTCGTCGAGGCGGCCGGCGAAATGTTGCGTCAGTTTTCGGTTCTGCTCGCTGGAAGAGCGGCCATAGTGATCGAAGGACAACCCGAACCCATCGGCCAGCTTCGACTGCTCGGCATGCATCCGGCGGCAATATTCGGCCACAGGTTCACCGGTCTTGGCGGCGGCAAGCTCTGCCGGGGTGCCATGTTCGTCGGTGGCACAGATAAACATCACCTCATGACCGCGCCCGCGCAGATATCGGGCGAACAGGTCGGCGGGCAGCTGAGAGCCGACAAGATTGCCCAGATGTTTGATCCCGTTGATATACGGCAGGGCGGATGTGATGAGGTGGCGTGCCATTAAGCTTTCCCGGTACTTTTGCGGGTATTTAACCTTTGGTTGCAGCCTTGGAAAGGCCTGCGCGGTAACGAGAATTTTGATGGGTTGTATAAGTAGACAATAGACCACTGCCTTCGTTTGCGGCATAATTGAATGGTCGCTACCAACGGATTGCTGAATGCGCGCAGCGCTATCCGTATTGCCTTTTCTGCTCCTTGCCGCGCCCGCTCCGGCACAGGTCTCGGAAAGTCGCATCCATTCGCAACTTGCGGCCCAGGGCTACAAGAATATCGAATTCACAGAGATAGATGGGCAGCTTAAGTTGCGCGCGGTTCGGAGAGAATTCGTGCTCGAATCGGTCTATGACATCGAAACTGGAGAGCTTCTTTCCGACCGTGTAAGCCGGTTGGATGCGGGCCCGGACGTTGCTGAAACTGCTACAGAGCCGGCACCCGGCCCGGCATTAGTTGATACATCTTCGAAGAACCCGAGCATATCTGTCCAGAGCACTGCGAACAGTCCCGAAGCTGAAGATGAATCAGTTAAAGCCGCGCCCGCGACCCAATCGAGTGAGGATGAGCAGGGCAAAGCGCGAAGGATCAAAGATTCGCAGACATCATCCGCAACCAAAGCTGAGGCTGCGGCAGACGCACCGGCAAACTAGAGCCAGTTTACTTATTTTATTAGCGCCGCATTGTTTACATCGTGTCCTTGCGGCGTGATTTCCGTTGACTTTCAACCCGGCAGCCAATTCCAGGCTGCGCGATCGTCGAGGCGGCTGATCTTGTGATCGGCGATTTTGGTGAGCACCCAGGTGAGCCAGACCTCGGAATCCGCTGCGTTCATGCGGGCGATTTCGATGAGGGTGCAGGCAATCGCTGCGGCCTTGCCGCCGCTTTCGGCCCTCATGAGCAGATATTTCCTCCGCCCGACACTCAGCAGCCTGATTGATCGTTCACAGATATTGTTGTCCAGCTCCAGCTGGCCGTTATCGAGATAAGGCCCGCGCAGCAGCCGCGACGATCTCGCGGTCTACCGACAGGTCAAATGCCAGTTGATCGAGGCTCTCCGATTTGAAGCCGAACCCTACCTTGCGATGACCCGCGGGTTGATGTCCCAGCTTCTCGACCTTCAGGGCTGGAAACCTTGGCCAGACCGCGCAAATGCTCCGCCACCGCACGGAGTTCATCGGGATCGGAAGGCAAGGTTCGAGGTGTCGCCAGCTTGGCTGGATTTATACCGCCGTACCCCTCGCAAGGGCAGCTGATGATGCTGAATTTTGTGACAAATCTCCGGTCGTGAGAGGGCGCGACGTCTTTCGCGGTATGCGCCAGTCAATGCCTTCCAGAAGCAATGCCAGCATCGATGAACTGAGGCTGACTTTGCCGTCCTTCGCGGCCGGCCAGACAAACCGGCCCCTCTCCAATCGCTTGCTGAACAGGCAGTCTTTTCTCTTTTTTTGAATGTTGGTCGCGACGGTTGTCGGGGTTTACTATCTGGCAGACAGGCTGCAGCGCAGAACCGCGATAAGCACTAACATCCATGGACGTGCCGACTGGGGAAAAAACAAAGCGAGAATGTCACCGTCAAGCCTGCAGACTTCTCACCCCGACTTCCCCTTCCCCACGCGACTTGATCGCGGCCACGGCCGCGATGCTCCCCGCAGCCGTCGTGTAATACGGGATCTTGTCATACAGCGCGACGGCGCGGATTTCGCGGCTGTCGGCGATGGCTTGGGCGCCCTCGGTCGTGTTCAGGACCATGGCGATCTCGTCGTTTTTCAAGCGGTCGACGATGTTCGGGCGGCCCTCATAGACTTTGTTCACACGTTCGGACTCCACCCCGTTCTGTGCAAGGAAATCCGCGGTGCCGGTTGTCGCGATGATGGTGAAGCCCATGGCGGTCAGGTCGCGGGCGGCCTGTGCCATCGCCTCTGTCTTGTCGGCATCCTTGATTGACAGGAAAACTGCGCCGCTATGCGGAAGCTGGACGCCCGCGCCAAGTTGAGCCTTCAGGAAGGCGCGAGGGAAGTTGCGATCCCAGCCCATGACTTCACCAGTAGAGCGCATCTCGGGGCCGAGCAGCGTGTCGACGCCGGGGAAGCGGGCGAAGGGAAGGACGGCCTCCTTGACCGAGAACCACGGCGTGATCGGGTCGGCGAGCGTCAGCGGGTCGGCGAAGGGCAGATCGTCCTCTGGGCCGACGCCGTCCGGATAGGGTTCGCGCGCGGGGAAGTTCGACATCGGTTCCCCCGCCATGAGACGCGCGGCGATAGAGGCGATGGCGCTGTCCGTGGCCTTGGCGACGAAGGGGACGGTGCGGCTTGCGCGAGGGTTGACTTCGAGGACGAAGATTTCGCCGTTCTTGATCGCGAACTGAACGTTCATCAGCCCGACAACGCCGAGTTTCTGCGCCATGGCGACGGTCTGACGTTTCAATTCATCGATGGTCGCGGCATCCAGCGTGTGCGGCGGCAGCGAGCAGGCGGAATCGCCGGAATGGACGCCAGCTTCTTCGATATGTTCCATGATGCCGGCGACATGGACGGTTTCGCCGTCGGAAAGGGCGTCGACATCAACCTCTATCGCGCCGGAAAGGTAGCTGTCGAGCAGGACCGGGTTCTTGCCCGACACATCGACCGCATGGGTGATGTAACGGTTGAGGTGGTCCATATCGCGCACGATTTCCATCGCGCGGCCGCCGAGGACGTAGGAAGGGCGGATCACCAGCGGAAAGCCGACGCGCGCCGCGATGTCGCGGGCCTCCTCATCGCTATGGGCTATGCCGTTGACGGGTTGTTTGAGGCCCAGTTCCTGAAGCATTTGCTGAAACCGCTCGCGATCCTCTGCCAGGTCGATGGCGTCGGGCGAGGTGCCGAGGATCGGGATGCCGGCGGCTTCCAGGTCATTGGCCAGCTTCAGCGGGGTCTGGCCGCCGAACTGGACGATGACGCCGTGCAGCGTGCCGTTTTCCTGCTCGACCGACAGGATTTCCAGCACATGTTCCAGCGTCAGCGGTTCGAAATAAAGCCGGTCCGAGGTGTCGTAGTCAGTGCTGACCGTCTCGGGGTTGCAGTTGACCATGATGGTTTCATAGCCGGCATCGGTCAGCGCGAAACAGGCGTGGCAGCAGCAATAGTCGAACTCGATCCCCTGCCCGATCCGGTTCGGACCGCCGCCGAGGATAACGACCTTCTTGCGGTCTGACGGCCGTGCCTCATTCTCCACCTCGCCCATCGCGGGGGATTCATAGGTAGAATACATATAGGGGGTCTGCGCCTCAAACTCGGCGGCGCAGGTATCGATGCGCTTGAAGACCGGGTTGATGCCGTTATCGTGGCGGGTCCGGCGGATGTCGGATTCCTCGCGCCCGGTCAGCGCGGCAAGGCGGGCGTCCGAGAAGCCCATCATCTTCAGCGCACGCAGACCTTCTGCATCGGGCAGCCCGTTATCGCGAATACGGTTTTCGGTTTCGACGATTTCGCGGATGCGGGCAAGGAACCAGGGCTCAAAGGCGGTGACGGCATGGATTTCGTCATCGCTCAGCCCGTGGCGCATGGCCTGCGCAATGACCCTAATGCGGTCAGGGGTCTGGTTCGACAAGGCGCGAACAATGGCAGGCTTGCCCTCATCCAAGGCGCCGGGAATCTCGATATCGTCAAGGCCGGTCAGGCCATTCTCCATCGAGGCAAGCGCCTTTTGAAGCGATTCGTGGAAGGTCCGGCCGATGGCCATGACCTCGCCCACGGACTTCATCGCCGTGGTGAGCTCGGGCTTGGAGCCGGGGAATTTTTCGAAGGCGAAGCGCGGGATCTTGGTGACAACATAGTCAATCGACGGCTCGAACGACGCCGGGGTGACCTTGGTGATGTCGTTGTCCAGTTCATCCAGCGTATAGCCCACCGCCAGTTTCGCAGCGATTTTTGCAATCGGGAAGCCGGTCGCCTTGGAAGCAAGCGCCGAAGAGCGGCTGACGCGCGGGTTCATCTCGATCACCACCATGCGGCCGTCATCGGGATTGATGGCCCATTGCACGTTCGAGCCGCCGGTTTCGACCCCGATCTCGCGCAGAACCGCAATCGAGCCGTTCCGCATCCGCTGATATTCCCGGTCGGTCAGGGTCAGCGCGGGCGCGACGGTGATCGAATCGCCGGTATGGACACCCATAGGGTCGACGTTTTCGATGGAACACACGATGATCGCGTTGTCGGCATGGTCACGCACGACCTCCATCTCATATTCCTTCCAACCGAGCAGCGATTCATCGACCAGAATCTGCCCAACGGGCGAGGCATCCATGCCCGAGCGGCAAAAGTGAACATAGTCTTCACGGTTATAGGCCACACCACCGCCCGTGCCGCCAAGCGTGAAGGCGGGGCGGATGATGGCGGGAAGGCCGATATCTTCCAGAGCATCCAGGGCGATCTGAACGCCAGCCTCAAGATCGTACTTCCCACGCGAGTCTTTTGGCGCTGTGACGATGGTTGCTTTGGGGTTTTCCAACCCGATCCGGTCCATCGCCTCACGGAAAAGCTTGCGATCCTCGGCCATTTCGATGGCGCCGCGCTGTGCGCCAATCAGTTCTACCCCATATTTGTTGAGCACCCCCGCATCCGCCAGTGCGAGCGCGGTATTGAGCGCCGTCTGCCCCCCCATCGTCGGCAGCAGCGCATCGGGACGTTCGGCCGCAATGATCTTTTCGACCATGCCGGGGGTAATCGGCTCTATATAGGTCGCATCGGCCATTTCCGGATCGGTCATGATCGTTGCCGGATTGGAGTTGACGAGAACGACCCGATACCCCTCTTCGCGCAGCGCCTTGCAGGCCTGCGCACCGGAATAGTCGAACTCGCACGCCTGCCCGATCACGATGGGTCCTGCGCCGATGATGAGGATGGACTTGATGTCGGTTCTCTTCGGCATGTCGGGACCCCGGGCGCTTTCTTTCGGCAAATCGAACGGGGTTATAGTGAAAGGAGACCGGGACGCAAGGGGTTGGCACCGCTGCCGGTTCTCTTCCGAAGCCCCATGGATGGCTCCGCCATACCATATGCGCGTCCTTGCCGGGCATTTTCACCGACCGGTCAAAATAGCGAGGGCCGTCGAATAGCGATTTGCGACGGTGCTCTGGTTCATCGCATCCCGGGCGATGAACCTTGTGATCAGGGTCTCGACTTTATCCGGATCGGTGAACTGGCCCATATTTTCGCTGCCGAACATCTGCCAGGCGGCTTGCCTGAACTCCTCATGCTGACGATCAATCGGCAATTGCCCATAGGCGGCGCCGAACCCAAAGGCAGTCGAAAACACTTTGCGCAGCGGCGTATTTCCCAGCACCTCATACCATTTGGTATCGCTTGTGATGGTCGGGCGGCCAAGGCAGCAAGCTCTCGCCGCGCGTGGAGCGCCAGGCGCAGATTGTTGTCGCTTTCGCCCACCCGATTCTCAAATATGTTGGAGATATACAACGCCACGATGCGATCGGCGAAATCATCGGGTCGCGCCTGCTGGCCGCGCTGACTGCCGAAACCAAAATTCTCAGCCATCCTGCGATAGGTTTTGTCAGTCAAGCGGTTCGCAAGACTGCGAGGGTCAGCAAGGTCGCTTTCAAGAACCTTGCGGATGAAGGCCTTATGCGGAATATCACGCTCCAGCCCGAACGCCCGCAGCGCAACATCCATCATACGAAAGTCCGAGACGAGGGCATCCGCACTGGCTATTCCGCCGATCTTCCGGCGAAAGTTACTTGCAGCCTGTCTGACGGCACCGTCTTGGGCGACAAGGGCAGTCTGCCGCGCCTCGGTTCGTTTCAGAAGCGCCCAACCGGCCAACCCACCTGTGCCAGTCATCACATGAAAGGTCATGTCCGAGCCGCCATCAGACGTGCCTCTCGCGGCAAAAGGTTGCGGAGGGCACGCAACGCACCGTAGAAATTACCTTCAATGCAGCAGGTGGTCGCGGCCGACAGCAGGTTGCGGCTATCGCTGTCGTCGAAGACCTGTGTCAACCGCTCCACCTCACGAAGAAGTATCTGCGCACCCTCTTCTTGCGCTCGATCCCCTGACAGAACAAGCTGGGCTTCGTAGCAAGCGCGGCGCACTGGCGTATTCGTTTGATCCGGGTGTATCGCGTCCCTCAGCCGCAGGATATTTGCTGCGGGTGTGCGGATGGATATCCTTGTGCGGCGGTCACCGTTTTCTATCACAGCACCATTGATGAGTATCCGCTCCCCCGGTGCAAGCTTGAGCGACAACCCCGCCATCAAGAGCCTCCTTCGCCGCCAAGGCCACGCATCATGCTCAGGTTCACGTCCAGAAGCGCGTCAACAGATGCATCACCACGACGAATTTGAGCACTGTGATTGATAACAAAACCTGAAAGTGAAAGCAGCGACGCCCTCAGCTCTGCCGGCAGGCTATTTTCATCGGACGCAAGATCCACCGCCAGCAGCGTCCAAAGACGTTCGTTCTCGTGCAGAGCTTCGACAAGCTCTTTACTGTTTGCATCGGGATCCCTGCGTGCCCGTGCAAGCCTTGAGTTCAGCCGAAAAAAAAGACGCGCCTCAATCTCTCGTGGCGTCGCCACTTGACCGAGTAAAGAATCGTAGCCACGCGCAACTTGTGCATTCAACAGTTCTGCTCCTCATTCACCGTATCTTAAAGGATCGTCGCCGATGTCAAACAAGCGAAAGAAGGGGCGCAGACTTGCGCCCCTTACCGTCGTCTACCGGAATAGCGACAGCAGTGCCTGAGGCGCCTGGTTCGCAATCGACAGTGATTGGGTTGCCAGTTGCTGCTGAACCTGGAGTGCTTGCAGACGAGCCGATGCTTCTTCCATGTTTGCATCGACAAGCGCACCGATACCCGAGCGCATCGCGTCCGTCAGTTTGCCGATGAAATCACGCTGCGTTTCGAAACGACCCTGGGCGGAACCAAAGCTCGCTGCGGCGTCAACTGCCACCTTGATCAAACCTTCGATCTCATTCAGCGCACTTGCGGCACCGCCCTCTGCGGTAACATCAAGCCCCTGCAGTGCAGCAAGGCCGCCGCCCGCGCCAGATGCGGCCACTTCGCGCGTCGTGGTCATCGCCACCGTCATGTCCCCGTTGCCGGTGCCGGCATCAAAGGTCAGCTGACCACCACTCGCTGCCAGAGTGCCCCCTGCGCTTGCCGCCGTCTTGGCCGCGTTCAGACCGCTAACGACGGCGCTTATGTCATCCCCGACCTGAACGGTATACGAAAATGACGTACCACCTACATCCAGCGAGATCCTGTCACCGGCCAGCAGAGCCGTTCCGTCCGTGGTATCGGCGGAAACGTCGGTGGCCGCCAACGCAGTGCCCCCACCCTGAAAACTTAGCGAGCCAGGTATATTTGCAGCACCGCCGCCATCGGTCGCCGTTACGGTACCAGAGGGACCACTGACGGTCGTACCGGCGGAACCATCACCCACCCGCAGATCAAAGGTCTGAACGTCAATCGTGCCAACGGTGACCTGTCCATCAAGGCTGCGGTCAAGCGAAGACATCACCTTCATCGGGCTGGTCGTCGTACCGTTGATCAGGTTCTTGCCACTGAACTGCGCCGAGCTTACAGCAGATTTGATCTGCTCTTTCATGGCGTCGATGTCTTTCTGAATCTTGGCTCGGTCTTCGGCAGAGGTTCCGGCCTCTTGCGCAGAAATGACCTTCACCTTGATCTTGTTCAGCAGGTCAGAAATCGATTGGCTTGCCGCCCGTGCTGTTGCCACAGTCGATTCACCCAAGGCTAGAGTCTGGTCAATCGCCTTGAACGAAGCAACATCCGATTCCATCGTCTTCGAGATTGCCCAGATCGCCGCGTTGTCCTTTGCAGAGTTAATAACCTTGCCAGTCGAAATCTGATCCTGCGTCTTTGCAAGGCTTTGATTGATACCTTTGAGAGTCTGCAGCGCGACCATGGCGCCGTTGTTTGTCAGAATGCTGGACATATTGTCCTCCGTCAGAATGGCATTTGCCGTTTCCAGTTCCGGCCATTCTGACCGCAGGACTTCCCCGAACGCTTTCAGCGCCAGCCCAATTTGAGAGCCAAATCTATAAACGAGAAAACTTCGCAGATAGTCCAGCACTCCTTCAGCCTCATTTTATTCAATATTTTCCGAGCGACTTCGGCGCTGAGTTAACTTGCCTTTCTTTTCCGGATCCATCGTAGGTCCGCAATTGGTGAATATCCCCCGCTGCTGTCTCCAATATCGTCCGCGCGTCAGAGATGCCTGCCGCTACCGCATCGGCAAGTCCCGAAAGCCTTTCCAGGGAAGAAGTAAAGCCTGCATCGACGGCAACAGATCCTAGTAAGATTTTGTTTTCAATCTCAATAAGATAATCGACCGCATCTTCGCACCTTCCTTCACGCAACGCCATCGCAGCTTCGTCAAATAGAGATTGCACCTTAATCATCTTTGCCAATCTTAACCCCCAGATCAACCGCAGAAGACCAAGCCTCCGCATAGGCTCTGTTAAGGAAGGAGGTGAAATGTTGTTCGCCAGCGCCGCCAGAGAAATATCCACAATCACTTCGAGGCAAAATATGCTGAGTCACCTGTTCCAAAAAAGCCGATTGCAACCGTTGAGATGGAATTGCAACATTTAATCTCATACTATTTAATTTTTCCATTCTTACACCACCATTATTTTTCGATGATACTTTACATACGCGGCGCACCGTAAATATTCAGTAACTCGTTTTATGTAGATATAAGCCATGGAACTACGAATCATTGGATCATTGCCCGAGGGCCAGCAGTCATCATCGAAAAACAAGAATGACGCAAGCGCGCATTCGAAAGGGGCATTCGCGTGGCTTTTTGATAATACGATCGCAGCCGAAGTTCGGCCCGTCGTTCGGCCCCAAAGTAACGACCTTCCGGACGCTTTGTTTTCGCAACAGTTAGCAGAAGACGATGATACAACCTGCAAGCCAAACGCAGGCCATATGCCATGCCAGCATGACAAATCTTGGCGGGTTGAGAGGTTATCTTTTTTCTCACATTGCGACCACGGCCGGTCCAGTGAGGAACCAAACTTCAGTGAACCAACCGCAACGGCTTCGTCACACATAGGCGCAAGTGAGGTCGACCTGGAAAAGTCGCCTAAAGTATTGGATGTTAGCGAGCCTATTGCTCTTCATGCTCCTCCTTCTGCTACTGTGGGGAGGTCCTCAGGCGTTCCACAACCAGTTCGAACAGCATGGCACCCGGCCATTGCATCGACAGAGAACGGAACGCGCCGATCCGGTTTGGTTGTGCAGCCTAGCCATCGGATTGCGGCGCCAAAAGATCACAGAGCCGCACAAACCAAAAGCGACAGTATTGGCATTTGCTGGCAAGACAATGAGACGGTACCGCACCTGGTCCCTTATTGGCAGCAACGCCCGACGCTATTCCGGGGGAAAACTGGCAATAGCGTTACAATAGAGTCACAACCCAGACCGATAGTCGCTAAAGATGCAGTCGACAATACCAAGCTCGCGGCAACCGACGAAGTCGCGAAATATGCTGGATCAGCGCGATACGACAAGCTTTCTATCTCTGCAATCGCGACGCAGATACCTCTTCCACAATCAGGTATGTTGAGTGCTCATAGGGCTTGCATCAACGAAAGTGAAGCTACACGAATCGGAACGCATCATGCTTCGGTAGAACCGACGCCGGAGCCGGCGTTTCCAGCGGGGCCCGCAGTTTCAGACGAATATATAACTCTGTTCGATGTAACTTCGAATGCGCCAGAAGATAATGCTTTCAAAGTCTTGTTTTTCGGCCCCCATCCTGCGTCATACGTTTCCGGCCGGATTTTGAACAATGTTTCGCAACAGAAAAATGCTGCAATAGATGCGAAGTCGCGTTCATCTTCAATCGGCGTCCGATGTTCCATACTTCAAACGCGCGAATATAACGACTTTCTACTTCCTGACCTATCGCATCCGGAAGCGAGCAGCTCTTTGGAGTTCATCGCTTCACTCGCGCCCGACATCGAGCATTCTTCTGCCTGGCCGATAAATAAAGCCGGTAAAAATATCGGGACGCTTGCGCACGCAGAGTATTTAACCGGACATCTTCAGAGAGAAGGAGAGGGTCAGGATACCAAGGTTATTGGATCTGATGCGGCACCAATATCCGCCTCGACGCCCCCTCCAAAACCGGCGCATGGCCCGCCGGAAATAAACTCAGCTGCGAAAACTCTCGACATAGCGCGCCAGTTGGCCGGATCGATTGTGCTAAATCGGACTGAGAAGGGGATAACCGAAATGGTTCTGTCGCCGGAGGAATTGGGAAAGGTCCGCTTCAGCGTACGCAGTACCGACGGCCATCTGACGGTTTTGATTGCCGCTGAGCGCGCGGATACGCTAGCCCTCTTGCGTCGCAATGCTGATATTTTATCGGCGGAACTTGCTGACTTAAAGGCGGGCGAGATGACATTGGCCTTCGACAGCAAAGAAAACAATACAGATCAACAGCGAACGCTTGCGAAAGACCAACGCAGCAATGGGCAGGCGGTACCGGATCACAACGTCGAAGCGGGGGACGCCGAACCACAGCCCGACGGGAATACCAGCGCCCGAGCTGACGGCCATATCAGCATCCGCTTGTGAGCCACAACTCCAGAGGAACGACACAATGGTAAACAGCGCAGTTTCCACGACCTTCAAGGCCGAAGCGGCAGCGCCCACAAAACCGCTGAAAGAACCGACGGGAAAGGCACTGATTGTAGGCGGTGATTTTCAGACATTCCTGAAAATGCTGACCGCACAGATCAAAAATCAGGACCCGCTCAACCCGATGGAAGGGTCAGATTTTGCGGTTCAGCTCGCCACTTTTTCCGGCGTGGAGCAGCAGGTTCACACCAATAACCTTCTTAAGAATTTAACGGAATCCGGCGGCGCGAATGCTTTGGCGGCCTATTCCGATTGGATCGGAAAGCAGGTGCGTACAACGCAGCCGGTTTATGTCGGTGCCGATCCATTGATGATGGATATTCCCCACAGCACAAATGCCGATCAGGTATTCTTGGTAGCTCTGAACGCTGAGGGTGACAGGGTGAGGTCAGAGCGTGTTGAGGATCAGCAAGGGCTCGTTTATTGGCAAGCGTTGGACGCAAAAGGCGCGGCCTTACCTGTCGGCATTTATAGCTTCATGATCGAACGTTTTCGACATGGCGAAATGATATCGTCGGAGAAAGTGCCGACATATACCGACGTCGTGGAGGTCGCGCGCCAAGACGGTGAAGTTCATTTGACTCTCTCAGGCGGCGCGAAGGCCAAACCGGATGATGTCGAAGCATTGGCCATTCGTGGTATGTAAACATGATGTCGCCGCGATTTTACATACAGATCAGAGGCAAAGTGCGCGTTCCGTTTTGGGACATCAATGGAGGAAGAGACGCAGAACCTGCCGACAGTCTCTGCGCAAACAGAAGGTCCGGCTGATATCACTTAAGGCGTATGAATTCGATCGACACGCCCAATATGCGGCCCGCCTGGCCGTTAGAATGAGATATTGCTTTAACTCTGCCGCCGCAGGTAATGCCGTTTCATCGGCAAGATATCTTCAGGCTTTCACGCTCAGTCCCACCTGCACGAGCACGCCAAGCGTATAGTTGGCAAAGGAACTGCCTCTCATCGATATATTGGCAGCAATCACGTCCCTTGCTTCTATCCGGTGAGTGCGAAAATGAACCTATGGGCTGGCATATTTATCGCTTCGAGAAACGCGCGCCACGGTGTTGCTTGGTAACTTAGGAATTCTTTCGCACATTTGACGGTTATGCCGGTTTCTTTCAGACTTGCTGAGAGGAGTTGAGGATTGACGAGAACGGGAAGCCCAAAGTGATGGGGCAAGTGATCCGGATCGACGAAGTGCGGATCCGCGACCACCTTGGTGAGATGGCGCGCGGGACGGTCGAAGAGGCGCTGAACGCGATGCTTGACGCGGAAGCCGACCTGCTCTGCGGCGCGGGCCGTTATGAACGCAGCGAGGGCCGGAAAGACACCCGCGCAGGCAACTGCCAGCGTTTGCTGGACACGAAGGCTGGCAAGGTCAGCCTGAAGGTTCCGAAGCTGCGGCGGCAGAGGTTTGAGACCGAGCCATGTCACGCCATTGGTCCGAGTGACATGGCGAATGATCATCGAGCGGTATCAGCGCCGCGAAAGCTCGATCGAGGAGGCGCTGAACGCGATGTATCTGGCTGGCGTGTCGGTGCGTCGGGTCGAGGATATCACCGAGGCTTTGCGGGGCACGCGGGTTAGCCCGGCACGGTGAGCAACCTGAACAGTGAGCCTGTGAACGCCACTGGTCCGAGAGAACAGGCGAACGATCTATGCCAAGATTGACGCCTGGCGGAACCGGAAGTTCGAAGGCGATCACACTTACGGGCTCCGCCCGTTCTTGCCTCAAACCGTCCCCCAGAAGCTTTGCCGCTGCGCGGACAGGCGCGAACTGCAGACAGCCACTGGATCAAGCTGCGGAACAACAACCCGCTGGAGCGGATCATGAAGGAAATCCGGCCTCGCACCCGTGTTGTCGGCGCCTTCCCCGATGGAAAATCCTGCATCAACCTGGCCGCAGCCAGGCTGATGCACATTGCCGGCACCCAATGGTCGACGCGGAAATAAATGAATATGACCCCGCTATTCGCGGATCAAACCAAAGGAGCCGTCGTCGCGTGAACAAATCTGCCAAAGAGTCTTGACGCTACCACAACAACGAAAGCCTCAGCATAGGCAACGGCGGTGTCGCGCCCGCCATGAAACTGAACGCATGGAATTCTGCGAAAGCGCCCCTTTATAACGATGAGGATTACCTATTCAGTAGGTGCGTTTCGCTACCGCAAGCCATTGCGATTGATAGAAACTATTCTCCTCAGAAGTGCCGCTCGTAGATTCAGGGTGGCAATGAGTCCTGGTGAAGTGTGGCCCAAGACGATCTATTCGCTCATCGCTCAGCCAGAGAAAGTTGTCATCGTTCAAGTCTGCTTACGGAGTATGGATGATAACAAACACGCGAAGTCAATGGATGTGGAGCAATGCCTCATGGGAACAATCCCAGATATCCGGTGTTATCCTCAATGGAACGATCAAGGTCAACATGAGGTATTAAGAAATGGCTATTCTGAATGGGACCCCCGGTGCTGACGAAATATTCGGCACAGAGTTTTTTGATATCATAAACGGATTGACCGGAAACGACACGCTCTTTGGCTACAACGGTGCAGATGAGCTTTATGGCAATGCCGGCGATGACAGGATTTGGGCTGGTTTTGGCGACACCGGGAATGACAGCCTCTGGGGCGGATCCGGAGATGACGCCTTGGCTGGCGGAGACGGGAACGATCATCTGGAAGGCGATGAGGGCAACGACACCCTTTGGGGTGGCGATGGCGTTGACATGCTCAAAGGCGAAGAGGGCAGCGATCTGCTTGGCGGCGGTGCCGATGACGATTCGCTACTGGGAGAAGCGGGCAACGATACCCTCTGGGGTGGCACCGGGTCGGACTGGCTAGAAGGCGGAGTGGACAACGACCTCATGGGTGGCGGCACGGGAAATGACAGCCTGTATGCTCAGGGTGGGGATGACCTCGTCTACGGCTATCATGGAGACGACTTCCTTGATGGCGGCGATGGGGACGACGTGCTCTACGGTGGCGAAGGCAATGACGAGGTTTATGCGGGCAATGGCATGAACATGCTCTGGGGCGGCGCCGGGGATGATCTCCTGTATAGTCAGAATGGCAGTGAAGAGGATACCTTCGGCTTCCTCATGGGTCATGGACATGATGAAGTTTATGGTTTCGATGCTGGCCCTGAAGAAGGTGATGTCATCGACATCTCGGCTTTGGGCTTGGAAGGCCAACTCTCGGACCTGATTGACAATGGAACCATTACCCATGGTGGAGGGAATGTGGTGATAAACACCGCGGATGACTCATCTATCACCATTGTCGGAATGTCGATTTCGGATCTTCACGAGAACGACATCCTTATCTGAATTTCGGATTGGTAATTTTTCCGCCAGAATGCGCCCTGAAACGGGCGCATTCGTCATGTCAATCGCTGCGCTGTATCTAACAGCCCGCTGAAATAGTCCCTGATCCGGAACGCTGTCCCTGCATCACGGCTGCGTCACGCGAACGCGCTGCCTGCTGGCGCATTCGGTGTCTGACCGACAGGACGTAGACCTCATCCCGGGGACTGACGGTGGATCATGTCCAGAGCCGCCTTTCGCCCGGCCTGACCGTCGCCCTGTATAATCAGGCCGCAACGGTTTTCTATCAGCGAATGCCCGGTGAAACACAGCATCGCCCCGGTGCCGGGGGATTTCCTGTGCAGCCGCGCGTCCGGGTCTGTGGGCGAGGCATGGTGGTATTCGAACGCGTCTCGCCCCCGAGTGAGGGCAGGAATGCCATCGGTTCGAATAACTGCCCGAACGCCGCATCGAGGCTGGCCATCGCATCATTGACCACCTGTATGATCTTGCGCAGAGGGTGCCGCGGCGCGATGCGCTCTTCCAAATCGACATCGCTAAACAGCGACCAGATCACCTCGCCCGTTCCGCGCATAAATCACCACCGCCGTTAACGTGCCAAGGGTGAATCATGTTCTCACATCGCCGTAGAGGGCCGATTATTTCAGCAGGCTGTTAATGGCGAAAGAAAAAACGTGTCTCGACAATAAGATAGCGTTCCGTTAGGGGCTACGAAAAATTTCGCGAAAGGCAGAGGCTGTTCCGCCGACCCGTGAAGATAACGCTTCCTCGGTATATGATGAACTGGGAACTCAACAACCTGTTTCAACGCTATGCCGGCGAAATCAGGCGCGCGTTTATTCGGCGCGGGCACGGTGTCGAGGAATCTGCCGACCTTACGCAGGATGTCTTTCTTCGCCTGATAAAGGCCGAAGTCAAAACTGATCTGGTAAATCCAGGCGCCTACCTGCATCAAATTGCAAGAAATCTTTCCATCGACAGCGGCCGCAGCGCGCAATACGGTCATATCGTCGAGGCCCCGCATGAGGTGGTAGAAGCGATCGCCGACCCGCAGCCGGGACAGGATGCGGATCTGCTTTACCATCAGAAGCTGAGAACGGTCGAGAAGGCTTTGCTGGATTTGCCGATGAAGACCCGGCGCGCGTTTGAGCTTTACCAGCTCGAAGGGATGACCATGAGCCAGACGGCAGAGGCGATCGGCCTTTCCGTATCGCGCACATGGACATTGGTCCAGCGTGCTTATGAGGCGTTGCGCGAGGCTCTGGACGATGAGGATTCTTTCATGTCATCTGACGAGGCGGAGAAATGAGGGGGGATCGGAAGTCCGTGGCCTACAGTTGGCATCAGATTTCCGGGTTGGATGTCGGGGAAAAGTTTCGTGACCAGCGATAAAGCGCAGGTGGATCAGATGTATCGGGAGGCGTTCGAGCTTCTGACGCGTCTTCGCGATGATCCGGGAAATCCGGCGCTTCACATCTGTGCGGATAGCTGGCGCGGGCGAGGAACGATGTATCAACAGGTCTGGACCCGCGCTGCAGGCATCGACTTCATGTCGCGCCAGATCGTGCGCGCGCGGCAGCCTCCGACAGTTGCAAAGCGTCGCCTGTCGCGTCGATCTCTGTTTCTGGGCGGTACAGCGGCGACGCTTGCGGCGGCCTGCGGAACCCTTTTCTTGCCGCCGCTCATGCTGCGCGCAACGGCCGACCACCTGACCACGAAGGGCGAGATACGAAATCTGCAACTTTCAGATGGCAGTGCCGTTGCCCTTGGCCCGGACAGCGCAATCCGTGTGCGGATCGACGATTCCACCCGACAGGTCGACCTGCTGAAAGGTATGGCCTATTTCGATGTCGCGCCCGATCCCGCAAAGCCGTTCACGGTAATGGCCGGCGCGGTCTCTGTTCAGGTGCTTGGCACCTCGTTCGATCTAAGCATAGACGCGGATAGCGTTTCCGTTTCGGTAGAGCGTGGCATTGTTGAGACCATGTCAAACGACATGCCGGTTCCCGAACGGTTGATTGCCGGCGACTGGATAGCGTTCACGGAAGGCGAGACCCCGACCATTCGCGGGAAACGTGAAGCCAGCACAATTGCATCATGGCGCAACGGGATGGTCCAGGTCGAGAATGAAACCGTTGCGACCGTGGTCGCACGAATCGCACGCTGGCACGATGCCCGCGTGGTGATCGCTGATCCTTCGCTGCGCAACCGGCGGGTCAGCGGAGTGTATAATCTTAGCCAGCCCGAAGCGGCCCTACGGGCAGTAGTCGCACCTTTTGGCAGCAATGTTCGGCGCATTTCACCGCTGATGCTGGTCATTTCGGATATCTGAACACAAAAAAAGTAAAAAAAGTCTGAACGGTGGCAGAAAATCCGGCCCCCGACTTCGTCTTACAACGTGTAGCCATCGGCAACCCAGCTGTAGCCAGACCAGAAAACAGACGAAGGAAGGAGCCGAGGACGCTATGAGCGTGACCGGACAAATACGTATTTTCTCCATGTTGGGACGGAAAACCGCAATCGCCTCGATGATGGCCACGACCTGCCTGACCGGCGCAATCGTGACCGCCAGCCCGGCGCATGCTCAGGCGAACCAGTCAGTGACCATCGACATTCCGGCGGGACCGCTTTCCGCAGCGCTTGCCCGGCTTGGACAGCAGACGGGGCTGCAGATAAGCTATATTCCCGGCATCGTCGCGAACAAGACAACGGGCGGCACGAACGGAGCAATGAGCGTCGAGGCGGCCATTCAGCAGATACTGGCAGGGACCGGGCTTGCGTATTCAATCGTCGACAGCATCGTAACGGTTTACCGGCTGCCGTCTCAGGCAACGTTTTCGCCGGTTTCCGACGACTCGATCCTGCTGGACACAATTGTTCTCAGCGCACAGTCCGAGGGCGCAGCGGCGGTCTATTCCGCGCCGCGTTCAACCCTCCATATCTCGGAAGAGCAGCTTGAGCGCGTGGGTCGAAGCTCTGCGGCAGATGTGCTGCGCGGGCAGCCTGGCGTGCAGGTCGGTGACGGACGAAATGGTGGCGGCCTGGATGTCAATATCCGCGGAATCCAGGGGCAAAGCCGCGTGGCCGTTACAGTCGATGGTTCACAGCAGTCGCTGAACGTGTCCCGCGGCTACGCCGGCACGCAAAATCGCACATATGTTGACCCCGATATGATCAGCGAAGTCGCTATCACCAAGGGTGCGGCGAATGATCCGGGCACTGCCGGGGCGATTGGCGGCAGCGTCAATATGACCACATTGCGCGCCGATGATATCCTTCTGCCCGGCAAGAATTGGGGTGTGCGCCTGCGGGGCGAGTTACAGAACAACGGTGTCGCCCCCCCGTATCGGGGTGATCGTCGGATTAAGAGTGACACTGTGTTGCGGGCGGTACCAAGTACTGATCGCGGAAATATTTTCAATTCCGATAGCAAATCCGGCAGCATTGCCTTGGCATTTGCTGGCGACAACTGGGATCTGGTCGGCGCATATGCCCGCCGTGCACAGGGCAACTATATCACCGGAACCAAAGGACGCGACAAGTATCGCATCTTCACAACCGACTATAAGGGCGACCCCTATGAGGAAAACTCTGTCGCGATGGTTTTCAATGACGGCGAAGAAGTGCTTAACAGCTCGTCAGAGACGCAATCCGTTCTTCTGAAGGGCAGCTATCAGCCGGCGCCCGATCACAATATCGAACTGAGCTATCGCTATTTCGACGGAAATTATGGCGATGTCATGCCCTCGACGATATTCCGTTTGGGCAAGGCTGGGGTCATGCAATATCCGCTCAGCTCGGTCGAGATGAACTCCGCCACGCTGCGCTATGACTATGATCCGGCTGGAAACGACCTGATCGATCTTTCGGCCAAGCTCTGGGTGACGGACACCAAAAGCGAGCAGATCAGCCTTGTCAAGGGGCCTGCGTCGCTGGACTTCGATGGTCAATACGACTGGGCACCTTTCCAGAATACGCGCATCGGTCTGGATATCACAAACCGTTCCGAATTCGTCACCTCTATTGGCGAGTTTACGCTGGACCTCGGCGCAGGGTTCCAGCACGAGAACCTGGAACCCCAGGATTGGGTCGTCATCACCGATGATGACCGCTCGAAGCTGGACATCATGCGCGACGCCTATCGGTGGGAGGCGAATGTCGGCGGCAAGCTGGAATATCGCCCGAATGACCGGCTGTCCGTCTGGGGTGGGCTGCAATACACGAAGGGTCGCACGCAGGATCGTAACGAGACAGCGTTTGAACGTTTCGGCTACGTAACCTGGTCCGGCGAGAAGATGAGCAATCGCAGTGGCGGCCTGGCCCCGTCGATTGGCGTCAAATACAATTTCGGGCCTGAGACCTTTGTTTATGCGACCTACAAAGAGGCGATCCGAACACCGGCCCTGTTCGACACAACGATGGGCACCTTGCAAAACATGCCAACCAAGGGGCTGAAAGCGGAACGCGCCAAGTCGTTCGAGTTGGGCGCCAGCACCAGTCATGATGACCTGTTCGGCAAGGGCGTCAGCGGCGCCTTCAAGCTGGCATACTTCGATACCGAGGTCGAAGACTATATCACCCGCTACTACGACGGGTACAACTTCGGCAGAATGTTGATGACGAATGCCGACAGCTTCTCGACCCGAGGGCTGGAATTGCAGTCGAAACTCGATAATGGTCGCTTCTTCGCAGATGTATCGGTTACGCATTATCTGGATATCGAAACCTGCGACGCCGAATATGCGCAGCATCTTCGTGCCACGGCAAGACCTTGGCGCAGGACCGAGGATACCCCGGAGTGCACCGCCGGCAGCTTCATGGGTTCCTACGCCAACACCCAGAACCCGCCGAAAACGGCAGTGAATCTGACGCTCGGCACCCGTCTGCTGGATGAGCGGCTGACCCTTGGTGGTCGGATGAGCTATAGTTCCGGGCCGACTGAGAAGCTGGATCAACCTTGGCACAAAGGTCGCACCTCGGATCAGTTGGAATACAAGGCCGTATCGATCTTCGACGCCTTCATGAGCTATGAAATCCGCGACAACGCGGTATTCAACGCCTCGGTTTCCAACATTACCGACCGCTACTATCTCGACCCGCTGGCGCAAAGCTACATGCCTGCGCCTGGCCGGACATTCCGCGCCGGTCTGACGATGAAGTTCTGAAACTAACTCGGGCGGCAGCCAACTGGCCTGCCGCCCGAGCTTTCACCTGCGAATAACTCTCTTCAATCAGGCCATCGCGATGACCCAGATAGTCTACCTAAAGCCGCCCGAAAACATTGCAGATCGTGCCGCTACGCTACGCATATCGACGCGCACAGCCCATGAGGGCGTGGATGAAGCAATCATGAAAAGCGGCGCCCTCGACAGTCCGCAGAACTACCATCGTTTTGTCCACTTCCAGCACCAACTGATCCTCGACGTCGAACCGCTGTATCGTCGCGAGGATCTGCAGAAGATTTTTCCCGACCTCTCTCAGCGAAGTCGCCTTGCCGCTGTTCAAAGTGACGCAGCGTATCTGGGGATTGATCCACCCATCGGCCGAAGCGGAGCGGATCTATACGACATTGGCATCCCCGAGGCACTTGGCTGGCTTTATGTCAGCGAGGGGTCCAACCTTGGTGCGGCCTTCCTGGCAAAGCTGGTGTGGGCACATGGCCTGACAGATGACGCCGGAGCCACGCATCTTGCTCCACCTGCTATCGGGCGCGCAGCACATTGGCGTGCCTTTACAGCTTCGCTCAATGCCGTAGAGCAGACGCCCGATGAGGATCGCCGCACCATCGAAAGCGCGCGTCGTGCATTCGCACATGTCAGAGCCCTGATAGGTTCCCACCTCTAGCGTCCACCGCAGAAACAGGCGCTGCTCCGGGCGGTCATCAAATGCGCGAATTCGTTAACGTCCGCCTGGCATCTGCGCCCCGAACATCTCCTTCGCTCAACGTGGTTTCCCATGCCTCCACAATCAGGAAGTAGGAGCAACGTGCCGACCAATATACTGATTGGTGGAGCCGAGGGGAATCGAACCCCTGGCCTCGTCATTGCGAACGACGCGCTCTACCAACTGAGCTACGGCCCCATCAGAATTGGTATTAGGGATCGCCATTCCGCAATGTCAAGCAGCGACAGGTGGGGTTGCGTCGGCGGCGGGCGCGCGTCATGACGTCGCTGAAAGGGGGCGTCGATGGATTTCGTTATATTGGGTGCAGGACAGGCTGCGGCGTCGCTGTCGGCAAAGCTGAGGGCGTTGAGCGCGGAGGCCTCGATTACGGTGATCGGGGACGAGAGCGCGCCGCCATATCAGCGCCCGCCGCTTTCCAAAGCCTATCTGCTTGGTGAAATGCCGATTGAACGACTGACGCTTCGGGCAGATGCCTGGTGGGAGGAGCAGAACATCCGCCTGCTGACAGGATGCAAGGCGCTGCGCATTGACCGGGACGCGAAACGTATCGAAACCACGCAGGGTCCGGTCACCTATGACCGACTGGCTCTGACGCTGGGCGCGACGCCGCGCAGGCTGCCTGATGCGCTCGGCGGGGATCTGGGTGGCGTTCATTGCGTGCGGAGCATTGCGGATATTGAAGCGCTGAAGGGTGAGCTTCGGTCCGGTCGCAATCTCGTCGTGATCGGGGGTGGATATATCGGGCTGGAAGCCGCAGCGGTTGCGCGGAAACTGGGCCTGAATGTCACTGTGGTGGAGGCCGCGCCGCGCATCCTCGGGCGGGTCGCGGCGGCTGAAACCGCGTCAATGATACGCGACGTGCACCATGCGAACGGTGTCACCATCCTTGAAGGCACCGGTCTTCAGGCATTGCGTGGGCAGGGACATGTTGAAACCGTTGCGCTGAGCGACGGGCGCAGCCTTCCCGCCGATCTTGTGGTTCTTGGCATCGGCATCGCACCGGAAACGTCGCTCGCCGCTGAGGCCGGGCTACAGATCGAAAATGGGATCGCCTGCGATGAACAGGGGCAAACGTCGGATCCCGCTATCTGGGCTGCGGGGGATTGCGCGTCTTTCCCCTGGCATGGGCAGCGTATCCGGCTGGAAAGCGTCGGTAACGCAATAGATATGGCGGAACTGGTGGCGGAGAATATGCTGGGCGCGCAGAAGGCATATGCGCCAAAGCCCTGGTTCTGGTCGGATCAATATGATGCCAAGTTGCAGATTGCCGGACTTAGCGCGGGCTATGACCAGATCGTATTCCGGCCTGGCGACAGCAGCCATTCGGGTTCCGTCTGGTACTATGCAAACGACGCGCTCATCGCCGTCGACGCATTGAATGATGCACGCGCCTATATGGTCGGCAAACGGCTGATCGAGAGTGGCCGCACCCCTGATCCGAAGCTGGTCGCCGACCCGGCCATTGCCGTAAAGGAACTGATGTGAGGATCATCGGCGGCAAGCTGCGCGGGCTGAAGCTGGCCGATATCGGCGCCGGCGATCCGGCGGCGCATCTTCGGCCAACGACCGACCGCGTGCGGGAAACGATGTTCAACCTGCTGATCAACAGCCTGGGCATCGGAATAGACGGCGCAAGGGTTCTGGACCTGTTCGCGGGAACTGGCGCGCTTGGGCTGGAGGCTCTGTCGCGTGGCGCGGCGCGTGTGGCCTTTGTTGATGACGGCGCAGCGGCGCGGGCGCTTCTGCGAACGAATATCGAGAAGGCGCGGGCGATGAGCACAACCGACGTCTGGCGCCGGGATGCGACGCGGCTGGGGCCAAATCGCGGGCCGGGCTATGATCTGATTTTCATGGACCCGCCCTATGGCAAGTCGCTGGGCGAGGCAGCCCTGCAATCGGCATTGGATGGCGGATGGCTGACGGAACAGGCGGTGGTCGTCTGGGAAGAAAGCGCGCCCCCTGCCCTGCCCGCCGGTTTCGATCTGCTGGATCAGCGGCGCTATGGCGATACCGTGGTGACGATCCTTCAGCACCGCGCCTGAGAGTGGCGCGGCGCAAGCAACTCATTCCCGGCAAACGATTCACGCTGGAAACCTACCGGATCGGCACTATTAATCGCGCAGAAGATCGTTGATCGAGGTTTTGGACCGCGTCTTTTCGTCCACCCGTTTGACGATCACCGCGCAATACAGGTTCACGCCATTCTTGGACGGCAAAGAACCAGATACAACGACTGAGCCGGACGGAATTTCGCCATAGGTTACATTGCCGGTCTCACGGTCGACAATCTTTGTCGATTGGCCAAGAAAAACGCCCATGCCGATGACCGAGCCTTCACGGACGATCACACCCTCAACCACCTCCGAGCGGGCACCGATGAAGCAATTGTCCTCGATAATGGTCGGACCGGCCTGCATCGGCTCCAGCACGCCGCCGATACCGACGCCGCCAGACAGGTGCACATTCTTGCCGATCTGGGCGCAGGAACCGACTGTCGCCCATGTATCGACCATCGTGCCCTCATCGACATAGGCACCGAGATTCACAAAGCTGGGCATCAGCACCACGCCCTTTGCGATGTACGCAGATTTGCGCACCACACAGTTTGGCACCGCACGGAAACCGGCGGCACGCCACTGGTTGTCACCCCATCCGGCAAACTTGCTGTCGACCTTGTCCCACCAGCCACCATTCTGCGGGCCGCCTTCCTGCATTTCCATGTCCTTGATACGGAAACCCAGCAGCACAGCCTTTTTCGCCCATTGATTGACGTGCCAGTCATCGCCGCGCTTCTCGGCAACGCGCAGCCTGCCGCTGTCGAGCGCGTTCAGCGTATCCTCGATCGCCTCACGGGTTTCGCCGGTCGTCGCGGGCGTGATGGTATCGCGGGCCTCCCAGGCAGCTTCAATGGCTTGTTCCAACGCGTCGTTCGACATGGGCTATTCTCCATCAGGGTAGAAACTCTTGTCCAAGGGCTATAAGCGGGGGGGTGAGTTGGCGCAATGCGCCCGACCCAATCAGAGGCCGATATGACCGAAGAAGAAGCACGCGCACATCCATTTCCACACAGCCGCGAGGACGCCAAATCGGCCGAAAAGACCCCGGACACGCCACAAACGCGCGCTCCGGCCTACAAGCTGGCATTCGCGGATAATGATTTCCTGCTCCGCGAGGAACTTCGGGCCGTGCGCCTGCAACTGGAACTGCTGAAACCTCAGATGATCCTTGACGAACGCGGGATCGAATCGACGGTGGTGATGTTCGGCGGCGCGCGCATTCCCGCGCCCGAACATGTGGATCAGGCACGGACAGAGACGCTGGCGGGCCTTTCGAAGTATTATCAGGAAGCCTATCAATTCGCGAAACTGATGACCGAACGCAGCCTTGAAAGCTATGGCCGCGAGTTCGTGATCTGCACGGGCGGCGGCCCCGGCGTGATGGAGGCAGGCAACAGAGGCGCACATGACGCGGGCGGTCAATCTATCGGCTTGGGCATCGTGCTGCCGCATGAGCAGGCACCGAATGAGTTCGTGACACCCGACCTGTCCTTCAACTTCCACTATTTCGCCATCCGCAAGATGCATTTCCTGCTTCGCGCAAGGGCGATCACCGTTTTCCCGGGCGGGTTCGGCACATTGGACGAACTGTTTGAAACCCTGACGCTGATCCAGACCGGCCGGATGAAGCCAGTGCCGATCCTGCTGTTCGGGCAAGAGTTCTGGGACAAGATGATAAACTGGGAAGCTCTGGCCGATGCGGGCACGATCAGCGCCGAGGATCTGAACCTGTTCCGTTATGTCGAGACGGCTGACGAAGCCGTCGAGATCATCGACAATTTCGATCCGAACGCCTGTGATTAAACGGCTGCCCCGGCGCCCGGTCGGGGCAAACCCTTACGCAAGATGGTCGCGGAATGTGCCCAAAACCTGCCGGTAAAGGTCGCGCTTGAAGGGCACGATCTTCTCGATCAGATCATCCGCCTGCATCCAAGCCCAGCTTGAAAACTCCGGATGCTCTGTTGCGATATTCACCTGCGAATCCTGACCGGTGAACCGCGCGAGCGCCCAGATCTGGCGCTGCCCACCGAACTTCCCCTTCCACATCTTACCGACAAGATGATCCGGCAAGTCGTAATAAACCCAGTCCGGTGTCAGCTCGACAATCTCTGCGGCATCCTTGGGCAGGCCGGTTTCTTCTTCAAGCTCACGGATTGCGGCCTCAAGCGGTTCCTCGCCCTTGTCGATGCCACCCTGTGGCATTTGCCATGCGCCGGGGCAGTCGATCCGCTCTCCTGCCCAGATCAGGCGATCCGCGTTAATCAGCACAACTCCGGCACCGGGGCGATAGGGCAGCCCGCCGGGGCCGAGCCGATCTTTGTCAGCACTCATTCTGCGGGTGCCTCTGTTTCGTCCTCATTCGCCGGCGCGGCAGCAGAGCCGTCGCCCTCTTCACCGCCGTCATCCTGCATTTCCGGCGCATCGGTCGCTGGCTGACCCTCCTCGGCTTCGGGTGTCTCCGCGTGGTCAGTGCCGGAATCTTCGCCAGTGACTGCGGGCGTCGCCGCAGCAGTGACATCGCCTGCCTCGAAATCGACAGCGGCGAGCCCCTTCAGGATGTCGATCGCATAGGCCAGCTGATAATCCTCTTCCCGCAATTTCGCTGTTGCTTCGACCTCTGCGGCTTCCTCTTCAAGCTGGCGCTTTTCCTCGTCGGAATAGCTGTCATTGTTCAGGGCACCGCGCAGATCAGCCTCTGATGCCGAGAAGCTGGATTCGGTGCGCGGTCCGTCCTCTTCGCCTTCTTCCTCGGGTTTAGGCGCGGGCTGGGCAACGATGATGTCGGGGTTGATGCCAAGCGCCTGAATAGAACGCCCGGACGGGGTGTAATACCGCGCCGTCGTCAGCCGCATCGCACTGTCCGAAGTGACCGGCAGCACCGTCTGGACAGAACCCTTACCAAAGGATTTCTCGCCCACGACGATGGCGCGGCGGTGATCCTGCAACGCGCCCGTCACAATCTCTGATGCCGAGGCAGAGCCGCGATTGATCAGCACGACAATCGGCTTGCCCTCGGCAAGATCGCCCTGCGTTGCATTCCAACGCTCGCTGTCTTCAGAGTTACGCCCGCGTGTCGAGACGATCTCGCCCTTATCGAGGAACGCATCCGAGACATAAATCGCCTGATCCAGCAGACCACCGGGATTGTTGCGCAGGTCGATGACAAACCCTGTCACATTATCGATTCCGCCAAGCTCCTCGACCGCCTTTGCCAGATCGGCTTCCAGCGACGACATGGTTTCATCGTTAAAGGTCGCCACGCGCAGCACGACGGCATGGCCTTCGGTCCGCCCCTTTACCGCAGTCAGCTTGATGGTGTCGCGCACGATCTTGATATCGAAAGGCTCCTGCTCACCCTCTCGCAGGACGGTGATGGTGACTTCTGACCCGATTTCACCGCGCATCATATCGACTGCCTGATCAAGCGTCAGGCCCATCAACGGCTCACCATCGACATGGGTGATGAAATCGCCGGCCTCAACGCCTGCCTCATCGGCGGGGGTGTCATCCATCGGCGCGATGACCTTGACCAAACCATCTTCCTGCCCGACCTCGATCCCCAAACCGCCGAAGCTGCCGCGGGTCTGCGTCTGCATGTCTTCATAGTCATCGGCAGGCAGGAATGAAGAGTGCGGATCAAGCGATTGCAACATGCCGTTGATCGCCGCTTCGATCAGCTGCTTGGGCTCTGTCTCTTCGACATATTGGCCGCGCACCTGCTCGAACACATTGCCGAACAGATCGAGCTGCTCATAGATCGAGTCATTCGCCCCGGCACTCTGCGCCGAGAGTGGGCCCGCCAGCGAGGTGGTCAATAAGATTCCGGCCAGTGTTCCGCCGATGCCTGCAATCAGATAGTGCTTCATTGGGTCTCCGCCTGTTCCTCTTCCTGCTCGTCGGTGCCCTCGACAATGTGGTTGAGCACGAACCAGTCCGCAGGATCCAGTGTTTCTTTGCCCCGCCTGAGTTCCAGATACAGTGTTTCACTGCGATCCGCATCCCTGCCGGTGGCTGCATTGACAACGAAATCAATTCCGAATTCTTCCGCCGAGGGTTCGGTGCCCCCCATCAGCCCGACGGGTTCGCCCGCCGCCAGCACATCGCCGACCTCGCCAAAGACCTGCGCCATTCCGGCGAGTATCAGAAGATAATCCTTCGATGGCTCAAGAATGGTCACATTCCCGTAATCCAGCAACGGCCCCCGATAGCGGATTGTGGCAGGCCATGGGGTCGATACCAGCGACGCAGGCGCGGTCGCGATGACCAGCCCGGGACGTTCGATCCCGGCGGCGTCGGGTTCGTTATAGCGGCGCAAGACTGAACCGAGCACAGGCATGGGAAGGGAGCCCTGCGCGCCTTCAAAATCAGCAAGGGGCGGTCCGACATCGGATTCCATTCCGGCAATGCCTTCGGCGAACGCATCAAGCGTCGCGGCGGAACGTTCAAGGGCCTGCAACTCCTCCGGGTTGTCACTGAAACGCACCGGCATGGTAGAGCGGTCCTGCACCGCGCTTGCCAGCAGCCGCCGGGCTTCCTGCACACGGCCCAGGCCCTCGGCCAGCGTATTCGCCGCCTCTTCCTGCAACTCGCGGACCTCGCTGATTTCGTCCAGCCCCTGCTTCAGCTTGTCAGCCTCTTCACGAAGTCCGGGCGTGACGCTGGACAGGATCATCCCCGACCGCGCCGTCGCCTCTGCCCCGGAAGGATGCAGCAGCATCAGCGTTTCCGGCGATTGCTGCATAGAGATCATTACACCGACGATATCTGACAGTTCCGCACGCCGGCCTTCCCACTCGGTGCGAATCTCCTGTTCCCGAATACCGGCCTGCCGCAGCCCAGCACGCAATGAGGACAGCCCGCTTTCGTAGGCATGGATCATATCGGTCAACGCACTGACCTGATCGTCCTTGGTCATCGCCTCTTCCAGCCTGCCTGTCGCCTCGCGAAGCTGAAAGGCAGCGCGCGCCGCATCATCACCGGCGTTATTCTCGGCAATTGCTGCGGAAGCAAGGGACAGGCAAAACGCCGCCGTCAGGATCGCGCCAAAAGCTTTCATGCCCGCTCGATCAGGCTTTGGCCTGTCATTTCAGGCGGCAAATCCAGCCCCATCAGGTCCAGCACCGTCGGCGCAACATCAGCAAGCCTGCCATGCTGCCTCAGCGATTTCGCAGAAGCGTCGCCACAGACGATCACAGGCACGGGATTGATCGTATGCGCGGTATGCGGCCCGCCGGTTTCGGGATCGATCATCGTCTCACAATTGCCATGATCCGCGATGATGACCGCGGCACCCCCCGCCTTATCCAACGCTGTCAGCCCACGCCCAAGATTGCGGTCTACCGCTTCGCAGGCCAACACGGCGGCGGACAGGCTGCCCGTATGGCCGACCATATCCGGATTGGCGAAATTGACCACGATAAGGTCATACCCATCCTCAATCGCCTTGACGAACCAATCACCCACTTCGTCCGCCGCCATTTCCGGCTGCAGATCATAAGTGGCAACCTTCGGGCTTGAGGGCATATGCCGATCCTCACCCTGTTCCGGCGTTTCCTTTCCACCATTCAGGAAGAAAGTGACATGCGGATATTTCTCTGTCTCTGCCAGCCGGAACTGTCGCAATCCTTTCGCCGCGACCCATGCGCCAAGCGTGTTGACGACCTGACGCTTGGGATAGGCAGAGGTCATGAACGTGTCATGAGCTTCAGAGTAATCGACCATGCCCAGCAATGCCGCCCACTTCGGACGAACGCCAGTGTCGAACGCCTCGAACTCCGGCGCGCCGACTGCCGACAGGATTTCGCGCGCCCGATCCGCACGGAAGTTAAGGCAGAAGAAGCCGTCGCCATCCTGCGCACCCGCGTAATCGGCAATCACGGTGGGCTGAATGAACTCGTCGGTTTCGTCACGCTCATAGGCACCTTCGACGGCCATCGCAGCATCCGGCGCCGAAAACTCCGCCTGCCCGGCGACCATCGCGGCATATGCACGACCGACGCGGTCCCAGCGATTGTCGCGATCCATCGCAAAATATCGCCCGATCAGCGTTCCGATCCGAACACCTTCAGGAAGGCTGCCCTGCAATTCCGTCACAAAGCCCATCGCTGACTTGGGTGGCACATCACGCCCGTCCGTGATCGCATGAATCACCACAGGCACACCTTTTTCAGCCACAGCACGGGCCGACGCAATGACATGCTGGATATGGCCATGCACCCCGCCGTCAGACACAACACCCATCAGATGCGCGGTCCCGCCGCTTACCTTCAGCTTTTCAACGAACTCACCCAGGCCGGTATTTTCGAAATAACTGCCATCTTCAATCGCCAGGTCGATCTGGCCAAGATCCATCGCCACAACCCGACCCGCGCCGATATTCGTGTGGCCAACCTCGGAATTACCCATCTGACCCTGCGGCAGACCGACATCTGGGCCAAAAGTTACCAATGTCGAATGGGGACATTGCGCCATAAGCCGGTCAAAGGTCGGGGTCTGCGCCTGATCGGGCGCGCTCTGCTCTGGCCGGTCAGAGAGACCCCAGCCATCCAGAATGCACAGGACGACAGGTTTCTTACCGCTCATAGGCCCGCCCCCTCGTCAATGCCCAGCATGATGTTCAGGTTCTGCACCGCGGCACCCGATGCGCCCTTGCCAAGATTGTCCAGCACCGCAACAACGACCGCGCATCCCGCCGCATCATCACCGTGGACAGAGATTTCCAGCATATTGGTGTCGTTCAATGCCGTCGCATCAATGCGTGCACCGACCTCCTCCGCCTCGCGGACACGCACAAATTCTGCCCCGCCATAATGATCCGCCAGTGCCGCATGAACCGATGACAGCGTGCGCGCGCCGCCCAGATGCAGTGGCAGCGAAACGGCCATGCCTTGCGCGAATCTCCCAACCGAGGGCGCGAAGACCGGCTGCACGCCCAGTCCGGTCAGTGCCATGATCTCTGGGATGTGCTTGTGGTTCTGGTTCAGCGCATACAGGAATTGCGGCGCCGCCGTCCCGGCATCGTACTCTGCGATCAACGCATTGCCACCGCCGGTGTAGCCGGAAACGGCGTTGATCGACAGCCCCTCCTCCGGTCCGATCAGCCCGGCTTCAATCAGCGGGCGGATCATTGCGATGGTGCCCGTCGCGTAGCATCCGGGGTTGGCGACATATTTCGCGGCGGCAATCTTTTCACGCGCCCCGGCAACAAGCTCAGGAAAACCATAAACCCAGTCAGGATCGACACGATGCGCGGTCGACGCATCAATCAGGCGCACCGGCAGATCAGATGACAGCGCGACCGCTTCACGCGCCGCGTCATCAGGCAAACAGAGGATCGCAATGTCAGAGTCCGCGAAACAGGCGCGCCTCGCGTCGGCGTCCTTGCGCAACTCGTGCTCGACGCGGACCAGTTCAATATCGTCGCGCCCGTCCAGCCGATCACGGATCTGCAGGCCGGTTGTTCCGGCCTCACCATCGATGAAGACCTTGTATGCCATCTTTGCCCTTTCTTGCCCGCGCCTATGACATAACGCCCCACCGTGCCGGGGGCAATGCAGGCAAGCGATTGCCAAGCAGGATCGCGCATAGTTGAAACGTCCCCGCCCGATCGCGTATCACCGGCGACATGACCGACCGTTACGCCCCCAGCCCCGCAGCACCCAGAACCGCACCCGGCCAGCCCGCGCGGCTGTATCACACGCCGCTGTCGCCCTATTCACGCAAAGTCAGGCTGGTTCTCGCCGAAAAGCGGATAGAGGCGGAACTTGTCGAAGAACGCTATTGGGAGCAGGGTCCGGAACTGTTCCGGAGAAATCCCGCAGGTAAAATTCCCGTACTGCGCCACGACGGGATGCTGATGGCGGAAAGTCAGGCGATCTGTGAGTATATTGATGAAACGGTGCCGAACCCGCCTTTGATGCCGGACAGTCCCGCTGGCAGATACGAGACCCGCAGGCTGTGTTCATGGTTCGACGACAAGTTTAATGCTGAAGTGACACGGCCTGTTCTGACAGAACGCGTTTGGAAAAAAGTTCAGAAAAGCGGATATCCCGACAGCCGGATCGTCAAAGCGGGACTTGGCGCCATCAAAGCGCATATCGACTATATGCATGGCCTGCTGGAAGAGCGACGCTGGCTGGCAGGGCCCACCCTGACCATCGCAGATTTCGCCGCAGCAGCGCATTTTTCCTGTCTCGATTATATCTCGGATGTGGACTGGGACCGCTCAGATCTGGTCCGCCAATGGTATGCGACGATCAAATCCCGCCCGGCATTCCGCAGCGTCCTCGCCGATCACATCCCGGGCATTCATCCGGCCCCTCACTACGCAGAACTGGATTTCTGATCCGTTGGCCGGGGCTCTGCCCCGGACCCCGAGGTATTTTCTCACCAAAGATGCCATTTCAATGACCAGATCATCTTTGGTGCCCAAATACCTTGGGGGTACGGGGGCAAAGCCCCCGCGACTCAGACACACGCGTATCAGCACGGCTTTGATGCTGTAACCGCGCCCGACGGCATCGATCTGCTAGGGTGGGATCAAAAACAAGGCGCTAAAGTTAACACAATTGTTCATTAGTGCTGCTCATTAGCGACAAGGACGTGTCCCAGTGTTTCCCCGCTCAGCCGATCTGACCGCGAACACCGCCGGTCTGTGCCCTGTCTAGCAGAAGATGGTCCAGCACAATGCATGCCGCCATTGCTTCGGCCACCGGAACAGCGCGAATACCGACGCAAGGATCGTGGCGACCCTTGGTAATCAATTCAATCTCTTCCCCGCTTTGATTGATCGTGCGCCGCGGTGTCAGGATCGAGGAGGTGGGTTTCACCGAAAAACGCACCACGATATCCTGTCCGGTCGATATTCCGCCAAGGAGTCCACCAGCGTGATTGGAAAGAAATTCCGGCCCGTCAGGCCCCATGCGGATCTCATCGGCATTGTCGACACCGGTCAGGGCAGCGGCGGCCATGCCCTCGCCAATCTCAACGCCTTTGACCGCGTTGATAGACATCATCGCAGCCGCCAGATCGGTATCAAGCTTACCATAGACAGGCGCGCCCAGCCCGGGCGGGCAGCCCCGGACAAGAACCTCTACAGCAGCGCCAACGCTGTTCTGCGCCTTGCGGATACCTGTCAGATAATCCTCCCACGCAGTGGCAGCCGTGGCATCCGGCAGGAAAAACGGGTTCTCGCGGATGACCCTTTCGTCGAAATTCGCCCTGTCCAGATGCATCTCGCCCATCTGAACCATATAGCCAAGCACCTGAACCTTCGGCGCAAGTTGCTTCAACACCGCTTGCGCGACAGCACCAGCCGCCACACGCGCCGCCGTTTCACGGGCCGAGGATCGGCCGCCACCGCGATAATCCCGCAGCCCATATTTCTGATGGTATGTTATGTCGGCATGTCCGGGCCGGAAGGCGCGGGCTATATCGCCGTAATCCTTCGACCGCTGATCGGTATTCTCGATCATCAGCATAATCGGCGTACCGGTCGTGCGCCCCTCGAACACACCCGACATGATACGAACCTGATCAGCCTCTTGCCGCTGGGTCGTATTCTTGGACGTTCCGGGCCGACGGCGATCCATGAAGGGCTGAATCCACGCTTCGTCCAGGGCCACGCCCGGCGGGCAGCCATCCACCACGGCACCAAGCGCCGGGCCGTGGCTTTCACCCCATGTGGTGACGCGGAATACATGGCCGAAGCTGTTCAGGCTCATCACGGATCTCCTTTCGCCCTTCGTTAGCGGGCGCGCCCGATCACGACAAGGCCAACTGCAGAAGTTCCTGCTTGCGATCCGGCGCGGCATTGCCCATCCTGAGCCAGCCTCGGGGGGCCTTCGGGCTGAGACGCATGATGCGGACCCGCAGAACCTGATCCGGTTAAAACCGGCGGAGGGAAGGTTTCGCTGCCCTTTCTTTCCGAAACTCGAATGATGGAGGATAGCGATGCGCATTGCCCTTCTTGCCCTTATGGCAAGCTCAGCCCCGGCCCTTGCTGCGGGTCCGGAATTTACAGTCTACGCCCCTGAATACTTCGCCTCGGAATGGGGTCCAGGCCCGAAGATCGAAGAGGGGTTCGAGGCGAACTGCAACTGCGATCTGGTTTTCGTGACCGGCGATGTTCTGCCCCGCATCCTGCTGGAAGGCGAAGGCACCGAAGCCGATGCCGTGATCGGGCTGAGCATTGATCAGACGCTGCGCGCACGCGAAAGCGGCCTTTTTGCCCCGCATAACGAAGATACATCTGCGCTGACCATGCCTATTGAGTGGCAGGATGACGTATTCCTGCCCTTTAACTGGTCCGAAACGGCATTCATCTATGACGAAACCCGTCTGGAGAACCCGCCCGAAAGCTTGCAAGCCCTGCTGGATGCCCAAGACGATCTGAAGATCGTCATACAGGATCCACGCAGTTCCGTTTCCGGTCTGGCGCTGCTGCTTTGGATCAAACAGGTCTTTGGCGACGACAGCATGACCGCGTGGGAGAAGTTGAAGCCCAAGGTTCTGACCGTAACGCAAGGGTGGTCCGAAGCCTACGGGATGTTCACTGATGGCGAGGCCGATATGGTTCTCAGCTTCACCACATCGCCCGCCTATCACATCGGCGCCGAGGAGGACACGACCAAACATGCCGCGATCTTTCCCGAAGGCCACTATCTTCTGGCAGAGCTTGCGGCGCAAGTGAAGGGCACGGATCAGCCAGAACTGGCGCAGCAATTCATGGATTATATCCTGTCGCCCGACTTCCAGGGCATGATTGCCGAGGCCAACTGGTCCTATCCGTCGAAGCTGCCGGATGATCAGTTGCCGGATTACTTCGCGGACCTGCCCCGGCCTGAAAAAACCATTTTCCTGTCGGAAGACGAGGCCGAGGCGTTGCGCCAACCAGCCCTTGATGAATGGCTGCGCGTCTTCGCGAATTGACACGCTCACCCGGCACGCGTATCCCGCCCTACACGTTCGGCGCTGCCGCCGGGGTTTTGCTGCTGGTGCTGATCCTCGGGACGCTGGGGGTGGTCGCGGCATATGCGGGCGGGTTGTCCGCGCTTGGTCCGTGGGACATGCGTGCAATCTGGTTCACGCTTTGGCAGTCGGTCGTATCGGCCACGCTGTCCGCTGTATTGGCGGTCCCGGTTGCCCGCGCGCTCGCAAGACGCAGGTTTACCGGGCGCGCCCTGCTGATCACCCTGCTCGGCGCACCGTTTATCCTGCCGGTCATCGTGGCGGTGATGGGGCTGGTTTCGGTTTTCGGCCGCAGCGGCTTTGTAAATGACGCATTGGCGTCGCTCGGCCTGAGCCCGATCAGCATTTACGGCTGGCAGGGTGTCATCCTGGCGCATGTGTTCTTCAACCTGCCGCTTTCGGTACGCATGATCCTTCACGGCTGGCAGGCGATCCCGGCAGAGCGATTCCGGCTTGCGCTCTCACTTGGGTTTGGTGCCGCCGACATATCGCGCCACCTGGAACGTCCGATGCTGCGCGAGGTCCTGCCGGGCGCGTGGCTGGCAGTGTTTCTTGTCTGTCTGACAAGTTTTGCGGTCGCGCTTGCGCTTGGCGGCGGTCCGGGCGCGACTACCGTTGAGTTGGCCATTTATCAGGCATTCCGCTTTGATTTCGACATGGGCAAGGCAGCCACCCTGGCCATTGTTCAGGTCGGGCTATGCGTTGTCGCGTTAGCACTTGCATCGCGTATCTCTCGTCCGGCAGAGTTCGGCGCGGGGCTGGATCGCACGAACCCGATTCCCGCGCCTATCGGTTGGCGGCAAGGCGTTGATTACATATCAATCGCTGCTGCGGCGGCATTCCTGCTGGTCCCGATGGCGGCCGTTATCCTGAAGGGCGTGCCGGGTCTGTTGTCGCTGCCGCCGCCGGTTTGGGCGGCCGCCGGTCGTTCGGTCATCATGGCGCTGATTTCGGCCCTGCTTGCATTGACGCTGGCGCTTGCTTTGGCGACGGCGATAGCGCGCGGCCAGAAATGGGCAGAGCTTGCGGGTATGTTGCCCCTCGTCGCCTCACCCCTTGTGCTTGGCACCGGGCTTTTTCTGATGCTGCGCAACGCGGCCTCACCGACAGAACTGGCTTTGCCGGTGACAACCACCATCAACGCGGTCATGGCCTTGCCCTTCGCACTGCGCATCCTCATCCCGGCCACACACAGCCTGCATGCCGATTACGGCAGGCTGGCGGATTCGCTGGGATTGCACGGGTTCGCGAGGCTGCGATTGCTGATCCTGCCGCGCCTCGCCCGTCCGATCGGTTTCGCTGGCGGGTTGTCGGCTGCTCTGGCGATGGGCGATCTGGGGGTGATCACGCTGTTTGCAGATAGCAGGAACCCGACGCTGCCGCTGAAACTTTACCAGTTCATGAACAGCTATCGCATGGATGATGCCGCCGCATGCGCGGTCCTGCTGATGGGGATCAGCTTTGCCCTGTTCTGGCTGTTCGACAGAGGGGGACGCGTTCGTGCTGCAATTTGATCAGGCAGAGGCCATACTCGGCAGCTTTCATCTTTCCGCCGATTTCGAAATCGCACCCGGCGCACGCATCGCGGTGATCGGGCCGTCAGGTTCCGGCAAGTCCACGCTTCTTGGCATGGTCGCGGGCTTTGTGCCGCTGAGCGCGGGCCGTATCACATATGGCGAGCAGGATCTGTCGCGGCTCACCCCCGGCGCGAGACCCGTTTCCATCCTGTTTCAGGATCAGAACCTTTTCCCTCACCTGAGCGTCGCACAGAATGTCGGCCTTGGCCTTCGCCCGAACCTGCGCCTTACCCCCGATGAGCAAGCGGCAATCGAAGATGCCCTTTCTCAGGTCGGACTCACAGACAAAGCGGACAGCATGCCTGCGCAACTGTCAGGCGGTCAGCAAAGCCGTGTCGCGCTTGCCCGTGTAGCCTTGCGTGCACGCCCGATCCTGCTGCTTGATGAGGCGTTTTCGGCGCTCGGTCCGGCACTGAAGGCAGATATGCTGGCACTGCTCGGGCGCATCGCCGACCGGACAAAGGCAACGGTCCTGATGGTCACCCACGATCCGGACGATGCCCGTGCGTTCGCGTCCGAAACCGTTCTGGTGATGGACGGCCTCGCCCAGGCCCCGGTGGCAACGGGCCCTCTGCTGGATAACCCGCCGCCCGCCCTTCGGGCCTATCTTGGCTGATCGACGGCGCGGATAAGCTTGCGGTCGAAGACGCGCAGGACCTGTGCAAGGTCATGCCCGCGTTTCAATATCCGGCCATCCATCGCAATCACCGAATACATGCCCTGCGCACCGCGAAGCTTCGGCCGCTTCTCGACGCGATAGATCGGTGTTTCGGCGGCATGCCGGAAGATTGAGAAAACCGCGACATCGCTCAGGAACGCCATCGCATAGTCGCGCCACTCGCCAGCGGCGACCATACGGCCATATACGGAAAGGATAGAAGCGAGTTCCGCCCTGTTAAAAGCGACACGGTCTGCTTGCGGAACGAACGGCTGCATCGGGTTCTGCATGACGGAATGGTGACAGCAAGGGCGGCCATGTCAATGCAAAAAATAATATCGCCAAGCGGACGGGACCGTGCCGGCCCCGCCGCGCAACTGAGCCTGCCTCAACCGCAGTCAACGGCAGAGATATTGCCCAGGTCGTCCAGACGGAACACAATCCGGTTCGGGTTATATTCCTGCGCCTCGATCCCGCGATACTCGACAACACGATACTCACGCGTGACGCCAAGCGTCGGGATGATGCTGCCGGGCTGGCCGACATAGGATGCATAGGTCGATGCCTTGCAGAGATCCGGCTTACGCTCGGTCAGGCCATCATCGGCAGCCGTCGGCAGTGGCTCAATTCCCGGCGGCTGAACCGGCTCTACATTGGCGGGCGCTGTTCGTACACATCCGGCAACCGCCAGCGTCAGAATAAGCGGCACAAGAACTTTGTGGGTCGTATTCATTTTTTCATCTGTCCCCGATGAGGTTTCACCTGTCCCGCTGCCCGACCCTTCTGAGGGATCTTGGCGCGCGGGCCTCATCACAACCTATAAGCGCGGTTGGCGACGCTGTTAAGCCCGCCAGAGTGGTTCGGCGTTCAATTCCTGTTCACCTGCGACGGTACTGTTACACAGCCTTTGCGCCGAACTGCGACAGGAACATCGCAACGGCATTGTCCACGGTACGGCGGATCGTCGCGTCGTCCACCGCAGTTCTGCCTTTCAGAAGAACGGCGCATTGCACCCCGGCGCAGCACAGACAGATAAAACTATCTGCGGCGAGGTCGACATCCTCGATATCCTTGCTCAGCACCCCGTCTTCCTGCCATTGCACGATCCGCGCAGCGAGCGTTTTGCGCAGGCTTGCCGGCCCGACCCGATAGTACTCCGCCGCAAGATCAGGAAAGCGCGACGCCTCGGCGATGGCCAGACGCAGCGCACGAATGCTGAATTCAGAAACGGACTGACTGGCGATCAGATGCCCGATAAAGCGAAGGACCTGTTCGATCGGCAGATCTATTCCGACCACCTGCGACCCGTCAATCCGCAAGCGATCCAGTTCGTCGCGGAACACGGCGTCGAACATCAGACGCTTGTCCGGAAAATAGTTGTACAGCGTGGCCTTTGAAACCGCCGCCTCGCGGGCAATGTCATCGACACTCGCGCCGGAATAACCGTCTCGCATGAAAACGCGCCTGGCGCCTTCCAGCACCTGGTCGAACTTTCGACCCTTCGTAATCAAAGGAACTTCAGAAACCATAAAACTTGCCCAGAAAAATTGCGGCAGAACTAACCTTCTCACTTATTCTGATGTGAAGGCCGGCCACAAGGCGGGAACGGTTCAGACGAATTCCGTTGCGATTTTCCGCCACAGCGGCGAAAGTCTGCCTTGGAAATAGGCAAAACGGAGGCCATCCATGTCGAACGCCCATCCCTCCTTCCGCGACTCAGTCGATCGCATGTTCAACCATGCTGCTTCGCTCATGAAACTACCGCCGGGGCTGGAGGAGAAGATCCGGGTCTGCAACTCTACCTATACAGTTCGATTTGGTGTCCGCCTGCGCGGCGCAATTCATACCTTCACCGGCTATCGCTCTGTCCATTCAGAACATATGGAACCCGTGAAGGGCGGTATCCGCTATGCCATGTCCGTCAATCAGGACGAGGTGGAAGCGCTCGCCGCCCTGATGACCTATAAATGCGCCTTGGTCGAGGTGCCCTTCGGTGGCTCCAAAGGTGGTCTGCGGATCAACCCGCGTGATTGGGATGAAGATGAGCTGGAACGGATCACCCGCCGGTTCACCTATGAGCTTTCACGACGCTCACTGATCTCTCCATCGCAGAACGTTCCTGCCCCGGATATGGGCACGGGCGAGCGTGAAATGGCATGGATGGCCGATGCCTTTAAGCGCCTGCATCCCGATGACATCAACGCCAAGGCTTGCGTAACCGGCAAACCTGTCACCATCGGCGGCATTCTGGGCCGGGTCGAGGCGACAGGGCGCGGCGTTCAATACGCGATCCGTGAATTCTTTCGCCACCCTGAAGCACTTAAGCGCACTGGCATCGAGGGCGAACTTTCGGGCAAGCGCGTGGTCGTGCAGGGTCTGGGCAATGTGGGCTATCACGCCGCGAAATTCCTGCAGGAAGAGGACGGCTGCGCCATCGTGACGGTCGTCGAATATAACGGCACAGTCCACAATCCCGACGGCTTGGATATAGAAGCCCTCAAGACCCATATCCGCGAAACCGGCGGCGTCGAAAACTTCCCCGGCGCGACATTCCGCCCGGCCGGGCTGGAAGGGCTGGAAGACGATTGCGACATTCTGATCCCTGCCGCCGTCGAAAGTGTGATCACCGAAAAGAACGCCGGCAAAATCAAGGCAAAGCTTATCATCGAAGCCGCGAACGGTCCGACCACCTCTGAAGGCGACAGGATACTGAAAGAACGCGGCGTCGTCGTTATCCCGGATATGTATGCCAACGCCGGCGGTGTGACCGTGTCCTATTTCGAATGGGTCAAGAACCTCAGCCAAATCAGCCTCGGCCGGTTGGAGCGGCGGCATGAAGAGGCCCGCAACCGGCTTCTTGTGTCAGAGATCGAACGCCTTTCCGCCGATTCGCAGGTTAAATGGACGCTGTCGGACGGCTTCAAAGCCGCCTATCTGCACGGCGCGGATGAGCTGGAACTGGTCCGCTCTGGCCTCGATGATACGATGCGGGAAAGCTATATGAAAATGCAGGAGGTGTGGTTCGGCGACGATCGCGTCGATGACCTGCGCACTGCAGCCTATGTCGTCGCAATCCGACGCATTACCAACGTCTACGGTTCGCTGGGGCTGTAAGTTTCTGCGGGCGGCACGCTGATGCCGCCCCATCTCTCACCTCCGATTTTCAAATTAAGCCTTTGGCGTAGCGCGAATTACGTTGGCAATATTCATTAGTATTGACTAATACATTAGTTGTCGCTAATAATAAGCCATGACCAACGACACTCAAATCGACAGCGTCTTTCACGCGATGTCGGACATGCGACGCCGCGTTCTGTTTGACCGGATCGTTCGCACCGATGGCATTACCGTTGCCGAACTGACCGAAGGCAGCGGTGTGACGCAAGGCGCCGTTTCACAACATCTGAAGGTCCTGCGAGAGGCTGATCTGATACAGGGCACGCCGCAGGGCCGCCGCACGCTTTACCACGCCCGCCCACAAGGGCTTGCCCCGCTGGTGGATTGGCTGGCGATGTATGAGACCTTCTGGCCCGCGCGCGTTGCAGCCCTGCGAGACCTGCTGAAGGAGATCGACGAATGAACGACGACCGGAGCGCATCAATCGAACTGACAGAAGACCTTCCACATTCCCCGGAAAAACTGTGGAAAGTGCTCACAACGGGTGAGCTTATCAGCCGCTGGATGGGCTTGAAGCCAAAGGGGTTCGAACCCGTGGAAGGCAACGAGTTCACATATCAGACGGGTGCAGCGGGCAAGTGGGACGGGACGATCCATTGCAAGGTGCTGGAATCGGTGCTGAACCGCAAACTGGTTTATTCTTGGAAAGGCGGCCACGCCGAAAACACCGGTTATGGCACACTGCTGGATACAGTTGTCACTTTTGAGCTTTCGCCCACCGCCACAGGCACCGTGCTGAAAATCAGCCATTCCGGCTTCAAAGTGCCGCGCAACGACACGGCCTACCGGAACATGTCAGCAGGCTGGAACGAATGTGCAGAGAACCTGCAATCCTTCGATAAGGAGAACTGAGATGCCATCACATCCAATCGCGTCCCGCGACGATTGGCTGGCAGCGCGGCGCGCCCTGCTGGCAGAGGAGAAGGAACTCACCCGCCGCTCGGACGAGCTGGCGAAAAAGCGTGTGGCCCTGCCTTGGGTGGCCGTCGGCAAGAGTTATGACTTTCAGACTGAAACCGGGCCCGCAACACTTGCCGATCTGTTTCAGGGCCGCTCTCAACTGCTGATCTATCACTTCATGTACGGTCCGGATTATCAGGCAGGCTGCCCATCATGCTCGGCAATCGCGGACGGGTTCGACGGAACTGTCGCGCATTTTCAGAACCATGATGTTTCGTTCTGGGCGGTATCACGCGCGCCGCTTGACCGGCTTCTGACGTATCGTGATCGCATGGGGTGGGAATTTCCCTGGGCCTCATCGCTCGGCAGCGACTTCAACTTCGATTTCGGCGTGTCATTTACTGCGGAGCAACAACGCGATGGCATGACCTACAACTTCGAAACCGAAGGGGCCCAAAACCCGGAAGCTGTCGGGGGCGAGGTGGAGATGCCCGGAATGAGCAGCTTCGTGATCGAGGATGGGCAGGTTTACCATTGCTACTCAGCTTATGCCCGAGGGCTGGATGCGATGTGGAGCGTGTACCCTTGGCTCGATCGCGCACCGCTTGGACGGAACGAGCCCGAATATTGGTGGCGCCGTCAGGATGAATATCCGAAGGCATTGGCATCAGGCGCGTGTTGTCAGAACAAGGACTGATCCCGCATCCAGTGGTACGACAAGAAAAAGCGCGCCCAAGGGCGCGCTTCTATCATTTTTCTTCGGTCACTTGTCGCCGTGTTTGACCGACCACCACAGGCGCTTGTTCGTCAGGTACAGAAGCGCCGCGAGGATCACCAGGAAAATGACGGCCACGAAACCGTTTTCCTTACGCGCCATCATCTTCGGCTCTGCCGTCCACATCAGGAAGGCTGACACGTCACGCGCCATCTGGTCCACGGTCGCGGGCGTCCCGTCCTCATAGGTCACCTGGTCTTCGAACAGCGGCTGCGGCATGGAGATCCAGTTCCCCGCAAAAGCTTCATTGTGGTACAGGATCGTCCCGGCCTGCTCCATCTCTTCGCCGTTATAGCCGGTCAGGACAGCGTGGATATATTCCGGACCACCAATGCCCCGGAACAGCTGGCTGATGCCCGTGCCGTAAGGACCGTGGAAGCCCGCGCGTGCCTTGGCCATCAAGGACAGATCGGGACCCATCCCGGTGACTTGCTCAACCTCGGGGAAGTGATCGGTCGGCAGACGCGGGCGTTCCTCGCCCGTTTCTTCGTCGATGATGAACAAATTTGCGGCATATGCACGGACCTGATCTTCCGGAAGTCCGGGACCGTCTTCGTCGTGAAGGGTGCGGATGGGAACCTGCTTCAGGCCGTGGCAGGCAGAGCAGACTTCGGTATAGACCTGAAGGCCGCGCTGAAGCTGGAACTGGTCGAACTTGCCGAACGGACCTTCGAAGCTGAAGTTAATGTCTTCGATGTGAACCGCATCATGGCTGGCTTCTTCTTCGCCTTCCTCTGCGTGCTCTTCGGTCTCAGCAGCGGCCTCTTCTTCCGAACCGGCGGCTTCCTCAGTCGCGGCCTCTTCAGTTGCTGCTTCGCCCTCTGCCGCCTCTGCCTCTGCTTCGGCAGGCTCTTCAGCCTCTTCGGCTGCAGGCTGTTCCGTTGCTTCCGCGTCCGCCGCAGATTCTTCGGTCGTTTCAGCGTCGACGCTGGTTTCGTCGGCAGTTTCTGCTTCGCTTTCGGCGGCTGGTTCAGTTCCCTCAGCTGCCGCCACCGGTTCCGCGCTTTCTTCTGCAGCAGGCTCCGTCGCTTCGGATTCGGCGGGTTCTGCGACGGGCTCGGCTTCAGCCGCTTCTGTCTCAGCTTCTGCAGGTTCCGCGGCTTCGGCGGGCGCTTCGGCTTCCGCAGCCTGATCTGAGTCCACAGATTCGGCAGCTGGCTCTTCCTCGGCAGCCGCCTCCGGCTGATCCGCTGTTTCTTCCGCAGCAGCCGGGGCTTCGTCTGCGGCTACCTCTTCCGCAGGTACCACTTCAGCAGCAGGTTCATCTGCTGCATCGTCCTCAGTGACGACTACCGCAGCCGGTGCCGCCTCCGCAGCGGGTGCTTCCGTCGCGGGTGTTACCGCCTCTGCAGCGTCAGCCGCCGCGTCCGCAGCCGCATCGGCGGCATCGGCAGACGCGTCGCCCGCTGTTTCGCTAACGGTTTCCGCTGCTTCCGCTGCAGCATCGGCCACCGCATCAGCTGCCTGAGCAGGCGTGATGTCATCCGGCAGCGGGACCGTAA
Organism: Paracoccus albus; assembly: GCF_027913035.1. Classification (NCBI taxonomy): domain Bacteria; kingdom Pseudomonadati; phylum Pseudomonadota; class Alphaproteobacteria; order Rhodobacterales; family Paracoccaceae; genus Paracoccus; species Paracoccus albus. Next base: position 60,901 of record NZ_CP115775.1, on the reverse strand, counting down.
CAGTGGTGTCCTGCGCCCATGCCGCGGCACCAAGGGTCAGCGCGGCAACGGCCGTGAGGGTCTTTGTTCTCAGGGTCATGCTTGCCTCTCCTTACTCGGCAGGATGGGTAGTTTGGCCATAATGCGCGGCGAAGTCTTCTTCGATCGTCGCTGGCATAGGGTCAGGTTTCTCGATCAGGCCAAGCAGAGGCAGGATGACCAGGAAATAGGCGAACCAGTAAGCCGCACCCGCCAGAGCGATATAGGGATAGATCCCCTCGGCCGGCATGGCGCCCGCCCACATCAGCACGACGAAGTCGATGCATAGCAGCCAGTACCACCATTTGAACAGCGGACGGAAACGGCCCGAGCGGACGCGGCTGGTATCCAGCCACGGCACAAGCGCCATGACAAGAATTGCGCCAAACATCGCGATCACGCCGAAGAATTTCGCGTCGATGATCCCGAAGGACAGCCATTCGACCAGTTGAACCAGCCAGACTTCCGAATCGAAGGCCCGCAGGATCGCGTAGAACGGCAGGAAGTACCATTCCGGCACGATATGCGCAGGCGTCGCCAGCGGGTTCGCCTCGATATAGTTGTCGGGGTGGCCAAGGTAGTTCGGCATGAAGCCGACAACCGCGAAGAACACCACCAGAATGACAGCCAGTGCGAACAGGTCTTTGATGACGAAATAAGGCCAGAAGGGCAGCGTGTCCTTTTCGGCTTCTTCCTTCGAGGTGCGGCGCACTTCGATACCGGTCGGGTTGTTGTTGCCAGTCGTGTGGAAGGCCCAGATATGAACCACGACCAAGGCTGCAATGATGAACGGCAGCAGGTAATGAAGCGAGAAGAAGCGGTTCAGTGTGGCGTTATCAACCGCCGGTCCGCCAAGCAGCCATTCCTGAATGCTGGGTCCGATACCGGGGATTGCGCCGAACAGGCCGGTAATCACGGTCGCGCCCCAGAAGGACATCTGACCCCAGGGCAGCACATAGCCCATGAACGCCGTGCCCATCATCATCAGATAGATCAGCATCCCGACGATCCAGGTCACCTCGCGCGGGGCCTTGTAGGAGCCATAGAAGAGGCCGCGGAAGATGTGAACATAGACGGCAAAGAAGAACAGCGAGGCCCCGTTTGCGTGCAGATAGCGCAGCATATGGCCGCCATTCACGTTGCGCATGATATGTTCGACGCTGGCAAATGCCAGATCGACATGCGGCGTGTAATGCATCGCCAGCACGATACCGGTGACGATTTGCAGCGCCAGACAAAAGGCCAGAACGATACCCCAGATCCACCACCAGTTCAGGTTTTTAGGGGTCGGGATCATGAGCGTGTCATAGACGATGCCCATCACGGGCAGGCGGCGATGGAGCCAGCGCTCTACCCCGGTCTTGGGTTCGTAGTGATCGTGTGGAATTCCGGACATGCGCGCCTCCTCAGCCGAGCTGCAGCGTTGCGTCGTCAACGAAGGACGCCAGCGGGATTTCAAGGTTGCGCGGCGCGGGGCCACGGCGGATACGTCCGGCGGTGTCGTAATGCGAACCATGGCACGGGCAGAACCAGCCGCCAAAGTCGCCGGCACCATCGCCTATCGGGACGCAGCCCAGATGGGTGCAGACGCCGATCTGGACCAGCCACTCGCCGGCCTCGTCAAGGGTGCGGTTTTCGTCCGTTGCGGGCTCACCGGGCCGGTTTGCGTTTTCCGCGCCCTGATCGATCAGCTCACCCAGATCCACGGCACGACCGGCTTCGATCTCTTCAGGTGTGCGGCGGCGGATGAACACGGGCTTGCCCAGCCATTTGACTGTAAGCTGCGTACCAACCTCTACCCCGCTGACATCGACCATGATCGAGGACAGGGCCTGCACATCGGCCGAGGGGTTCATCTGGTTGATAAGGGTCCAGGCGGCGGCGCCGGTCGCGACGGCACCTGCCCCGGCGGTGGCGTAGTAGAGGAAGTCCCTCCGCGTGCCTTCGTGTTCATCGACGTGGGTCACGGCTTTTCTCCGGTTCGGGCCCGCGACGGCGGACCGGCTATGTTTTATTGGGCCGCTTGAATCGCAGCCTCGGCAAGGGCATCTCTACCGATCAATTTCCTGCCAGTCCAGCGGGACAGCGCGTACAGTTTCGGCCAAATGGCCGGATGTGTTGCGTTTTCGCCCTGAGCGAAGTCAAGAAGCCGCGACATTCAGTCGCAACCCCGCATCACAGCGAGCGGAAGATTTGTGACAGCGCGGTGCATCTCGCCTTAGGTCCGAAGGAACCGGCGCAGCACATTTTCCAGCTTTGCAGCGCCAAGTGGGGCCATTTGCTTGGTGTGATCATGGCTGATTGATTCTTCCGACATGCCAGCGCCCATATTGGTGATGACAGAAATCGCGGCGCAACGCAGGCCAAGAAACCGGCCCAGAATGATCTCCGGAACCGTCGACATCCCAACGGCGTCCATGCCCAGGACTCGCGCCGCCCTGATTTCCGCAGGAGTTTCGAAGCTGGGGCCAGAGAACCAGCCATACACGCCTTCCGGAAGCTCGACCCCTTCTTCCTTAGCGGCAGCCTTCAGCGCCGCACGCATTTCCACGTCATGAGCGTCGGTCATGGGCACGAACCGGGCATCCGTCGCCTCTCCGATCAGGGGGTTTGTGCCGGCAAATGCGATGTGATCGTTCAACAGCATCAGCCCGCCAGGTGCCAGATTTTCGTTCACCGCTCCTGCCGCATTGGTCAGGATCAGCTTTTCTGTGCCCAGTGCCGCCAGAACCTCCAACGGCAGGCGCATGGCATCGGCCTTGCCGGATTCGTAGTAATGCGACCGACCGCCGAACACCGCGACCCGCGTGCCTTCCAGGTCACCGACCACCAGCTTCGGCACATGCCCGGACACGCCGGCGTGGGGGAAGCCCGGCAGGTCATCATACGGAATCGCCACGCCGTCTTCGATCGTGCCGGACAGATGGCCAAGGCCGGAACCAAGGATCAGCCCGTATTCCGGCGCCTCATCCCCGGCACTGGATTTTATACGCGCGGCAAGCTCAACGCTCTTTGACATAGGGTTCTCCACCCGCGCGGGGCGGGATTGCGCGACCGACGAAGCCGGCCAGAATGATGACGGTAAGGATATAGGGCAGTGCATTCATGAACATGGACGGGATTGTTATCGGACCAAGGTCAAGATTCGGATAACGGTTCGCGACCGCCTCCAGCAAGCCGAACAGGAAGGTGGCAAATAACGCGCCCCAAGGCCGCCATTTTGCGAAGATCAGCGCGGCAAGCGCGATGAACCCGCGACCCGCCGTCATTTCCTTCACAAAGCCGGCCGACAGGCCGGTCGCCAGATAAGCACCTGCCAAGCCGCAAAGCACACCGCAAATGATAATCGCGATGTAACGCAGCCGCTTGACCGAAATGCCCGCCGTATCGACAGAGGCGGGGTTTTCACCAACAGCACGCAGGCGCAGCCCGAAACGCGTCCGGAACAGCAGCCACCACGTCAACGGCACACATAGAAAGGCGACATAGACAAGGAAAGTATGACCAGAGATCAGGTCTGAATAGATCGGACCAATCACCGGCACATCGCGGACCTCACCAGCGAATGGCAGGTTGATTTCGGAAAAGCGCCCGCCCCCGGTCAGGTTCGGCGTTCGTCCGCCAAGTCCGAAGATCTTCTGCCCCAGCAGGACCGTCATGCCCGAAGCAAGAAAGTTGATCGCGACACCAGAAATCAGCTGGTTGCCCCGGAACGTGATCGAGGTCACGCCATGGATCAACGACAGCGCCATCGATCCGGCAACACCGGCTATCAGCCCCAGCCAGACAGAGCCGGTCAGCGCTGCCACAGCCGCGGCCGAAAACGCGGCCATCAGCATCTTGCCTTCCAGACCGATATCGAAGACGCCCGAGCGTTCGGAATAAAGCCCGGCCAGACAGGCCAGCAGCAGCGGGGTCATCAGACGCACAGAGCTGTCGAGGATCTGGATGATCGTGTTGAAATCCATGGCTCAGTCCCGCCCTGCCTGATTGGCCCTCGCCGCGCGCCGCCGGGACATGAAGAATGCCTCCAGCGGGATGCGGACCATGTTGTCGAGCGCGCCGGTGAACAGAATCACCAAAGCCTGAATGACGATGATCAACTCGCGCGGGATCGACGTCCAAAGCGCCAGCTCGCCGCCGCCCTGATACAGGAAGCCAAACAGGAACGCTGCCAGCAACACGCCGATGGGGTGGTTTCGCCCCATCAGCGCGACGGCGATTCCGATGAAGCCCGCACCTTCGACATTGTTGAGGATCAGGCGCTCGGCCTCGCCCATGACATTGTTAATCGCCATCATCCCAGCCAGCCCGCCAGAGATCAGCATTGCAATGACCGTGATCCTTGTGGGCGAAATCCCGGCATAGCGCGCCGCCGTTTCGGATTTGCCGAAAGCCCTGATCTCATAACCCAGCTTGGTACGCCAGATCAGCAACCAGACCACGACGCAGGCCAGAAGTGCGACAAGGAAAGTGACATTTGCGGGCGTATGCTCGCCCCACTCGATGCCCAGGCCGGCGAACATATCGGTGATCTTCGGCAGATGCGTCGCCGCCGGGAAATTGGCCGATGCCGGGTCCATGCTGCCCACCGGACGCAGCCAGTTGACCAGAGCCCAGTTCAGCAAAGCAGCGGCAATGAAGTTGAACATGATCGTCGTGATCACGATATGGCTACCGCGCTTGGCCTGAAGAATCGCCGGGATATAGGCCCATGCCGCCCCGAAAATCGCCGACCCGATCATCGCCGCAATCAAGGCCAGCGACCAATGCGGCCAGGGGATGAACAGGCAGACCATCGCAACGCCAAGGCCGCCAAGCGCCGCCTGCCCCTCACCGCCGATGTTAAACAGCGCCGCGTGATAAGCGACCGCCACGGCCAATCCGGTGAAAATGAAATTGGTCGTGTAATACAGCGTGAATCCCCAGCCATAGCTGGAGCCGAGCGCCCCTGTCACCATCGTCTGCAAGGCAAGCCATGGGTTCTCCCCGATGGCGAGGATGACCAATGCGGAAATCGCGAATGCCAGAAAAAGCGAGATCAGCGGCGTCAGGATGACATCCGCCCATTTAGGCATCTTGTCCATCAGCTGCGCTCCTCCGGTGTCGCGGTCGGCTCATCCGGTCGGTCCGCAGGGTTGCCATGCTCGGGCGGAATACCGGCTTCCTTCGGCACATTCTCGGTGTCGGTAATCCCTGCCATCAGCAGGCCAAGCTCTCCGGCAGAGGTGTTCGCCGGATCGCGTTCGCCCATGATCATGCCGTCGAACATGACAAGGATCCGGTCCGACAGGGACATGATCTCGTCCAGTTCGACACTGACCAGCAGCACCGCCTTGCCAGCGTCGCGCAACTCGACGATGCGCTTGTGAATGAACTCGATCGCACCGATATCGACGCCGCGCGTCGGCTGGCCGATCAGCAGCAGATCGGGATTACGCTCTACCTCGCGGGCCACAACGATCTTCTGCTGGTTCCCGCCAGAAAAGTTCCGCGCCGCAAGATCGGCATTCGGCGGGCGGACGTCGAAACGCTCTATCTTGCCTTCCGCATCGGCGCGGATCGCCTTGCGATCCATGAACATGCAGTTCGAATATTCCGGCGTGTTGTGATAGCCGAAAGCTACGTTCTCCCACGCGGCAAAATCCATGATCAGACCTTCATCCTGCCGGTCTTCGGGCACATGGCCAATGCCCCGCGCCCGGCGCGTCGCCGCATCGGACCGACGCCCCGTCAGGTCAAGCGACTGACCATTCATCAGGATTTCGCCCGAAACCTTCGATCCCTTCTCGGGAAAGCCGCCGAGCAGTTCGAGCAGTTGCGTCTGGCCGTTGCCTGACACGCCAGCGATGCCCACAATCTCACCCGCGCGAATGTCAAAGCTGACGCTGCGAATACGTTCGACCTTGTCTTCGTCCAGCATCCGCAGATTGCGAACCTCCAGCACGGTCTGGGCAGGCTTCGCCGGGGTCTTGTCGACCTCCATCAGGACCTTACGGCCGACCATCAACTCGGCCAGTTCTTCGGGGCTCGTCTCTGCCGTCCGGACAGAGGCCACCATCTCTCCGCGCCGCATGACGCTCACGTTATCGGTGATCTCCATGATCTCGCGCAGCTTGTGCGTAATCAGGATGATCGTTTTGCCTTCATTGCGCAGCCCGTTGAGGATGCGGAACAGGTGATCGGCCTCTGCCGGGGTCAGCACGCCGGTGGGCTCATCCAGAATAAGAATATCAGCCTGACGATACAGCGCCTTCAGGATCTCCACCCGCTGCTGGTGGCCGACCGACAATTCATCAATCGTTTCGTCAGGGTCGACCTGTAGCTCATATTCCTCGGCCAGTTCGCGCAACCGGGTCCGCGCCCGCGCCAGAGACGGACGCAGCATCGGTCCGTCTTCTGCGCCAAGGATGATATTTTCCAAAACCGTAAAGTTCCGCACCAGCTTGAAATGCTGAAAAACCATCCCGATGCCCGCGCGGATCGCGGTCATGGAATCGGTGATCTGGATCGGTTTTCCGTTGATGCGGATCTCTCCGCTGTCGGGCTTGTAGAAGCCGTACAGGATCGACATCAGCGTCGATTTGCCCGCGCCGTTCTCGCCGATAATGCCGTGAATGGTGCCGCGCCTGACGTTAAGGTTGATATCCTTATTGGCCTGCACAGGACCGAAGGCCTTCGAAATCCCGCGCAATTCAATGGCAGGAGGTGCGGATTGGGGGGCCGAATCCGGCCCCCCTTCGTTCAGAACAGCCTGCGCCGGCATCAATCCACCGGGCAGCTATTGTCGGTCATATAGTCGTGCACAATGATCTCGCCCGAAGCGATCTTGGCCTTAGCATCGTCCACCGCGGCGGTCATTTCCTCTGTGACGAGCGATTCATTGTTCTCGTCCATGGCGACCGCCACACCATCGGATTTCACGTCCCAGACCTTCACGCCCGGTTCTACCCCTTCAGCAGCCGTGAAGGCGTCGAAAACGGCATTGTCCACGCGCTTGACGACCGAGGTCAGGATCTGGCCCGGATGCAGGTGATTCTGGTTCGAATCGACACCGATCCCCAGAACGCCTTCGTCCGCCGCTGCCTGAAGCACACCGATCCCGGTGCCGCCAGCGGCCGCATAGATCACGTCAGCACCTTGCGATTTCTGCGCCTTCGCCAGTTCACCACCCTTCACCGGGTCATTCCAGGCTGCAGGCGTGGTGCCGGTGTAATTAATCAGCACGTTACCGTCAGGTTTGGTGGCCAGGAAGCCTTGACGATAGCCGCATTCGAACTTGTGGATCAGCGGAATGTCCATCCCGCCAATAAAGCCGACCGTTCCGGATTCGGACGCCATCGCGGCCATGATCCCGGCCAGATACGAACCTTCGCCTTCGTTGAAGACGTTCGACTGCACGTTGGGCTGTTCGACCACGGCGTCGATGATCACGAATTTCGTTTCCGGATAATCCGGCGCGATCTTGTTCAGCACCTCGCCAAAGGCAAAGCCCGTCATCACGATCGGGTTGGAGCCGCTTTGCGCCAGCCGACGCAGCGCCTGTTCGCGCTGAGCCTCGGACTGCATTTCCAGTTCCTTATAGGTGCCGCCGGTTTCTTCCTTCCAGCGTTCGGCACCCATATAGGCCGCCTCGTTGAAGGATTTGTCGAATTTTCCGCCCAGATCGAAGATCAGCGCAGGTTCGGCAAGGGCGGTGCCCGCCATCAGACCAAGTACAATGGTCGAGGCAAGGACAGGCTTGAGAAGGGTCATGGCAACCTCTTGATTCAGGCGGGCGACACTGCCCGCGGACGACGTCGAGTTTAGGGCGGAAGGTGGGTCAGCGGTCAAGGCGGTTTATTTATGCTGACCCAAGGTCAAGTCCGTGAAATTGTGTTTTTGTTGGTTTTTATCGGCTCAGGCCCAGCTTAACAAAATTTTCACCGCTGTTATTCAACCTCCGGGATATGGACAAGAATCACTCGGCCTTTTCCGAAGCACCGCTTCCGCTGTTTGCTCCCGCAGGCGATGACGTGGCCGCTCCGCCGGTAAAGGGCGGCAAGATACCATCTTACCTGTCCGATCACCGGGCGCGCCTGCGCGAGCGTTTCATGCAGGGCGGCGCGGCGGCAATGCCGGATTATGAGTTGCTGGAACTGATCCTGTTCCGCGCCATGGCACGGCAGGACGTCAAGCCGCTGGCTCGCCGGCTGATCGCGAATTTTGGGGATTTGGCGCGTGTCCTGACCGCCACGAATGAGCAACTTTCACAGGTGAAAGGCGTCGGCCCTGCCGTCGTAATCGAGCTGAAACTGGTCGCAGCCGCAGCGCAAAGATTGGCGCGGCGACGCGTTATCGACCGCCCCGTTCTGTCAGGCTGGGACGCCCTGCTGGACTATTGCCACACGGCGATGAGTCACAACGGCGTGGAGGAGTTTCGCGTGCTGTTCCTAGACCGCAAAAACATCCTGATCGCCGATGAAGCGCAGGGGCGCGGCACTGTCGATCATGTCCCCGTTTACCCGCGCGAAATCCTGCGCCGGGCGTTGGAACTGTCAGCCTCTGCCCTGATCCTGGTGCATAACCATCCCTCTGGCGATCCAACACCGTCCGAGGCGGATATCGCCATGACCCACCGCATCCGCACTGGTGCAGAGGTCATGGGGATAACGATCCACGATCACCTGATCATCGGGGCGGGTTGCGATGTCAGTTTTCGACGTGAGGGGTTGTTGTGAGACGCGCTGCCGGACCGGGGCGCTGCCCCGGACCCCGAGGTATTTTGATCACCAAAGACCAAGGAAGGACGCGATCGTTTGCGTGGGATGCTAAGGGGTCGATTTTCCGTCAAGCTTTGAAGCCTTTTTTCGGCAATGCACCTGTGCTCCGGAGATTGTGAGGGAGGCGGACGAGTTCGAGTATTTGGAGATACGTCGAGCAGTGGTTTGCGCGCGGGCTTGACGCGAATCTTATTCTATCGACCTGATATTGTATTAAAATACTTCTGTCCCGGTTAAATGGGCAATGGATGCGGTCGATGCAGGCATTGCGACTGACCGGGTGCTTTCCTGCCGCGCGGGGCGAACATTATGGCGGAAATCCTGCTGAGAGTCGGCGCGTGCCGCTTGCGTCTGTGGGCTGTTCGGCGGACTATTGCCGGCGTTGATTTCACGTTATCTGACGGAGGTTCAGTTGCGATATTTATTTGCCCTGCCTGCATTGACCTTATTGGCCGCTTGCGGCGGTTCTTCGGGCGGTTCGCAGCAGGCGACCGGTGCAAGCCAGTTGCCGCCGACGCCATCGGCCATCTATTGTCAGCGCAGCGGCGGGCAGGTTATTGCGCGTGTTCAGGGGAACCGCAGGGCGGATCTGTGCCGCTTGCCGAATGGGCGGACGGTGCGCGCGGCGGATTTGCTGAACAGTCATAACAGCCTGTAGTTATGACTGACGCCTGTATTTATCGCGTATAGAATCCGTACATAACGCATATATATCCTGTATATACGCCGCATGGCCCGGAACTAGATCAGAGCGCGTCGTAAGATGCGCGCTGACGTTCTGTCCACATGACCTGAAGATCGAAGCCGTCTTTCGTCTGGCGTTCGTCTTCAACCACGCCCTGTTCGTGCAGCCATGCGCGGCGGCGACCTTCGCTGAAATCGAGGTGAATCGCGGCGGGTTCGCGCGGTTCTGCGAGCACGGTTTCAAGCGCTTTGTCGATTGCGGCGGCCAAATCGTCCAGACCTTCGCCGGTCAGTGCCGAGATCGCCTGCACGCCGTCGGTGCGCTGATCGGTGCGGCGCAGCGCCTGACGGGTCGCGTCTGACAGGGCGTCGATCTTGTTCCAGACCTCGATCAGGGCAACATCGTCCGCGACGCCGAGGGAATCGAGGATCTCGGCCACATCCTCTGCCTGCTCTTCCGTTTCTGGGTGGGAGATGTCGCGGACATGCAGGATCAGATCGGCCTCCAGCACCTCTTCCAGCGTGGCGCGGAATGCGGCGACGAGTTCGGTGGGCAGGTCACTGATGAAACCCACCGTGTCCGACAGGATGATCTGCCGGCCACCGGGCAGGCGGATCGCGCGCATCGTGGGGTCGAGCGTTGCAAACAGCATGTCCTTGGCCAGCACCTCTGCCCCGGTCAGGCGGTTGAAGAGGGTCGATTTGCCGGCGTTGGTGTAGCCGACAAGGGCGACGATCGGATAGGGCACCTTGGCGCGTGAGGCGCGATGCAGCGTGCGGGTTTTCACCACCCGTTCAAGCTGGCGGCGCAACCGGGTCATCTGTTCGTCGATGGCACGGCGGTCGGCCTCTATCTGGGTTTCGCCGGGACCGCCGACGAAGCCCAATCCGCCGCGCTGACGTTCAAGGTGGGTCCATGCCCGCACCAGCCGGGTGCGCTGATAGGACAGTGCGGCCAGTTCGACCTGCAGCACACCTTCGCGCGTCCGGGCGCGGTCGGCGAAGATTTCGAGAATCAGGCCCGTTCGATCCAGTATCTTGACGTCCCAGGCCTTTTCCAGATTGCGCTGCTGAACCGGCGTGACCGGGCCGTCGATCAGGACGAGTTCAGCCTCTGCCGCCTCCAGCTCGCGGCCAAGCTCTTCCAGCTTGCCCTTCGTGAACAGCTGGCCCGGCGACGGTTTGCGCAGCCGTGCCGCCTGTGCACCGACGATTTCCACCCCAGGAAGCGCCTGGGCGAGGGCCACAGCCTCTTCCAACGCGTTTTCCGCGGTGCGGCGCTGATTGCCGGCACCGTCGATGTCAGGATGGATCACATAGGCGCGGGTCGGGGCGCGTTCGGTGATATGGGCTTCAGCCAATCAGTCGTCACCTTCATAGAGATTGATCGGCGCGCCCGGCATGATGGTTGAGATCGCATGCTTATAGACAAGTTGCGATTGTCCGTCGCGGCGCAACAGCACGCAGAAGTTGTCGAACCATGTGATCACGCCCTGGAGCTTGACACCGTTGATCAGGAAGATCGTCACGGGAACCTTGGCCTTGCGGACGTGGTTCAGGAAAGCGTCCTGAAGATTTTGTTTGTCGGCAGCCATGGTTATGTCCCTGTTCTGATTGTTTTCCAAAATCTATGGAACGAATCGGGACGTGACAAGCGGGGTGTGCATTGCAACCACAGCCTGTGGCCGATCAGCGACGCCAGAAGTCCGGCGTGAGCAGGGCAAGGATGGCCAATGTCTCTAACCGGCCGACGATCATGGCACCGGCAAGGACGGTTTTGGGCAGCGTAGCAAGGCCGGACCAGCCCTCCCACGGGTTGGAGGCGATGCCGGCGGTCGATTCGAAGCTGGGTGTCAGCGCGATGGTGCCGGCCAGCGGTCCTGTGTTGGTCAGTGCGGAAACCGACAGCATGACGGCGGTGTCAAACTCAATCTGATGAATTGAAATGAGAATCACCGTCGCGGCAATGGACAGCGCGAAGAGCATGAAAAAGATGAAGGCGAGGTAGGCGCCCTCGCCCCTCAGCCTTCGGGCCATGCGGCCACCCCCCGCGATAGAGGTGGGGTGAACGATACGCTCAAGCTCTCTCTCGCTTTGGCGGGCGAGGGCGTAGACGCGCAGCAGTTTCACGCCGCCTGCGGTCGTGGCGATGCCACCGCCCATCATGGCAAGACCGGCCAGCAGCAGGCCGGGCGATTGCAGGCCGGACCAGTTCCGTGCCCCTTGCCAGTCGACGGAGTTCCAGCCGGTCGTGGTCAGGAATGACATGGCATTGAACAGCCCGCCCCAGGTTGCGACCGCCGCATTTCGCAGACTAACCGCAACAGTGGTCGACACGCTGTCCGCGTCAGAGACCTGTTCGATATTGATAACGAAATGGCGTGCGAACAGCACGAGCGCCACGAGGATCACGACGCCGAAGCCGATGCGAAGTTCCGGGTCGGAGCGCAGCGAATCGCTTGCACGAAGCTCTCCCGCGCCCGGCCAGAGGCGGCGCGACAGGGCGAAGATCAGGAAGCAGAACACCATCATTTCACCCATGATGCCGGAATGTGCGCCGACCCCGCCGGTGACAGGCGATATGCCAGAGGTCGAGATGGTGCCCATCGCGCGGACAAGCGCGATCAGGCCGGGGTCGCCCGCAAGCAAAAGCAGCACCCAAAGTATCACGGTCAGACCGGCATAGACCGGGCCGATATCGCGCAGGACGCGCATCGCCCGCAAGCTGGGCGTGGCGCGTTCGCTGCCCGCGGAATAGAAGGCCTGCCTCTTGCGGCGGCGAGAGCCCGCGCTTTCCGGAAGGGGCTGGAAGCGCTCATCCCGGCCATATGGCGATGACATGATCTCGAACCCGCCGACTTTCAGCGGCGCAAGGATGGCGACGGCGGTGACCAGCACGCACAGCCCGCCCAGCCAGCCGACGAGCGCACGCCACAGGTGCAGTGGCGGGGGCAGCATGTCGGCTGCGTAAAGCGTGGCGCCGGTGGTGGTGAGTGAGCTGACCATTTCCCACCAGGCGTTGAACAGGCCGGTATCGGGCAAAGCCATGGCCAGCGGCAGTCCAAGTGCTACGGGCAATCCGCCGAACACTGCCAGCATGGTTGCCAGCACGGGCAGGCCATTGGCACGCTGCGGCGCCGTGCGGCCCCATGTCGCGACCGCCAGAAGGGCCGTGACGACAAGCAGCAACAGGGCGCTGAAGCCGAAGAACTCGGCAATGGCGCGCCAGCCGGTGGCCCAGGCGTAGCCAGCCGGCACCAGCATCGCCAGCCCGGCAATCCCGATCAGCAGCACGAGCAGCGGCAGGCGGCCAAGAAAATCCATCAGAAGAAGTCGATGGCGACCTGCAACAGACGCTCGACCTCTGGCACGTCATGGGTCAGGGCGAAGATGCAGACGATGTCGCCTTCCTCGATCCGGGTGTCCGGCATGGGCTTGATGATTTTCTCATCCGCTTTGGCGACCATTCCGATCAGCGCGCCTTCTGGCAGGTCGATGTCGCGGATGGCGCGGCCCGACATGGAGGAGGTGGGCAGGATCTGCGCCTCGATCACCTCTGCCTCGGCATCGCCGATGGAGTAGATGTCGCGCACGCGGCCGTGGCGGACATGGCGCAGGATGGTGGAAACCGTGGTCGAGCGCGGGTTGATATAGGCGTCGATATCCAGCGGTCCCATCAGCGAGACAAGCGTCGGGTCATTGACGAGGCTGACGACCATCTTCGCCCCGGCCTGTTTGGCACGGACGGCAGAAAGGATATTGACCTTGTCGTCATCGGTCAGCGTCAGAACCGCGTCGGCCTTGCTGATCGCGGCTTCTTCCAGCAGTTCGGACGACAGACCGTCGCCGTTCAGAACGATGGTGCGTTCAAGCGCGTCGGCGGCGCGTTCGGCGCTGCCGCGGTTCCGCTCGATGATCTTGGTGCGCACACGGCGCGGCGCGGCTTCGAGCGCGCGGGCCACGGCAAGGCCGACATTGCCCGCGCCGATGATGATGACCCGTTCGGGGCGCGAGGTTTCCTTACCGAAGATTTCCAGCGTCCGGTCAGCATCTTCGCGCGAGGAAAAGACATAGATCTGATCGCCCGCGAAAAGCTGGTCATTGGGATCGGGTACGAACAGACGGCCTTCGCGCCTGACGCCCACGACAATGGCGAAGAGGCTGGAGAACAGGTCGTTCAATTGCCGCAGCGGTGTGTTCAACGCGGGCGAATCGTCATCAAGAACGATCCCGAGCAGCCGGACGCGGTTATCCAGAAAATCCTCTACATCGAAGGTAGATGGAGCGCGCAGGCGGGCAAGTGCGGCCTTCGCGACCTCTCGTTCAGGCGAGATCACGACGTCGATGGGCAGGTGATCGGTGCGGTAAAGGTCGGAATAGATCGCATCCAGATAGGCAGAGCTGCGCAGCCGCGCAATCTTGCGCGGCACACGAAAGACGGAATGCGCGACCTGGCAGGTGACCATGTTCACCTCGTCCGACTGGGTCGCGGCGATGATCAGATCGGCATCCCGCGCCCCTGCGCGGTCCAGCACGTCGGGATGGCTGGCAAAGCCTTCGACGCCCTGCACATCCAGTGCCTCTGTCGCGCGGCGCACGAGTTCGCCGTTATTGTCGATCACGGTGACATCGTTGCTTTCGCCTGACAAATGCCGCGCAATCTGCCAGCCGACCTGCCCTGCCCCGCAGATGATGATCTTCATGACGTTCCCTTCGCCTTTCGCTCAGCATTAGGCGTCATGGGACAGGGCGTCAATGAAGGCTCAGCGGGCCGGGTTGGGCTTTACGACTTCGTCCAGTTCCTCGCCACCCGATGGTTCGGACTGTTGCGTCCACCGCATGGGGGTTGTGGGCGGGCCGTCGCGATACAGCAGGGACTGACCGTCATGGAACAGGTGCATCGCTTCGGGATCCGCGGTCAGGCGCACGGTCTTGCGGTTCAGGCCCGTATGAATGCCGGGCAGTTTGGCGATGAAGGGGTCCGCGCCGCCTGTCGTGCCGAAATAGAGCAGCGTCACTTCGCCCAGTGCTTCGGTCAGATCGACGGTGCCTTCGAACAAAGCGGGGCCATCCGTGACGCGCATATCCTCGGGCCGGACGCCGAGATTGACGGATTTGCCCTCATCCTCTGCACTTGTTGGAATGGCGACCTCGCAGGTGCCGCCGCCTTCAAGCTTAACCTGCGTGCGCGCACCCGTCGCCACGATCTTGCCGGGCAGAAGGTTCATGGCGGGGCTGCCGATGAACTGGGCCACGAATTCGTTGACCGGGCGTTCGTAAAGCTCCAGCGGGGCGCCGACCTGTGCGATACCGCCGCCCGCCAGAACGACGATGCGGTCGGCGAGAGTCATCGCCTCTGTCTGGTCATGGGTGACATAGATCATGGTCCGGTCGGGCATCGATTCCTTGAGCTGCGCGATCTCGATCCGGGTGGCCACGCGCAGTGCGGCGTCGAGGTTCGACAGCGGTTCGTCGAACAGATACACCTTCGGGTCGCGCACGATGGCACGCCCGATGGCGACACGCTGGCGCTGCCCGCCCGACAGCGCCTTGGGCAGGCGGTCGAGATAGGGCGTCAGTTGCAGCATCTGGCCGGCGCGATCCGTGGCTTCCTTGATCTCGGCGGGCGATTTGCCGGCGATTTTCAGGGCGAAGGCCATGTTGTCGCGCACGGTCATATGGGGGTAGAGCGCGTAGGACTGGAACACCATCGCGATACCGCGTTGGCTGGGCGGGATGTCGTTCATCTTCACGCCGTCGATATGCAGGTCACCGCCGGTGATCTGTTCCAGCCCTGCAATCATTCGCAGAAGCGTTGACTTGCCGCAGCCGGAGGGGCCGACGAAAACAATGAACTCACCCGACTTGATGTCGAGATTGATATTCCTCAGCACATTCACGTCGCCATAGGACTTGGCGACATCATTCAGATTGAGTTCAGCCATTCTCGTCTTCCCCCCAATTATTCCTCGTTTATATCGACCTGCCACGGCTCCATCCCGGCGGCGCGGCTGTCAGACAGGTTCGCCCGGACGGTCAGGCTGCCCCGATCGGTGCTGCGCCGGAATGACAGGATCGAGCCATCGGCGCGGGTGCCGGTCTGGTTGCCCTTGCGCAGGGCCGGATGCTTGTGACGCAGTTCGATCGCCCAGCGGTAATGGTTCAGCATGGAGCCCGCCTGATGGTCCTGTTCCGAAACGGCCAGATGGCGGTGTTCGGGCGGGACCGGCAGCCATGGCCTCGCCTGCGAAAAGCCGTAATGGTCGTTGCTGTTGGCGTCCCAGACCATCGGGGTCCGCGCGCCGTCGCGGCCTTTGAACTCTGGCCAGAATTCGATGCCATAGGGGTCTTGCAGGTCCTCGAAGGCGATATCGGCCTCTGGCAGGCCCAGTTCTTCACCCTGATAAATGCAGATGGAACCCTGAAGGCACATCAGAACGGTGCAATAGGCCTTGGCCGCTGTATCGCCCAGATTCCAGCGTGAGACATGACGTACCACGTCATGGTTCGAAAACGCCCAGCAGGGCCAGCCATCGGGCGCGCGGCGCGCCTTTTCTTCGAAGACCTGCGCAATGCGTTCGGCGGTCAGGTCGTCACCGGACAGGAAGTCGAACACATAGGACATGTGCACGCGTTCGTCGCCCTTGGTGTACTCATCCAACAATTCCCAAGCTTTTTCGCTGTCGCCGATTTCGCCCACGGCAGCGCAGCCGTTATGGTCCAGGACCTGACGGAGCTTTTTCAGGAAATCGAGGTTTTCGGGCTGCGATTTGTCAAATTGGTGGCTTTGGTGGTTATAGGGGTTCACCGAAGGCGCAGTGTCGGATCTACGATCCTCTGGCTGGAGGCCCGGATTGTCGCGAAGCTGCGCATCGTGGAAATAGAAGTTGATGGTATCCAGACGGAAACCGTCCACGCCCTTGCCCATCCAGAACTGCACCACATCCAGAAGTGCGCCCTGCACATCGGGATTGTGGAAATTCAGGTCGGGCTGCTCGCGCAGGAAGTTGTGCAGATAATATTGCTCTCGCGCGGGGTTCCACTGCCACGCGCTGCCGCCGAAGATCGACAGCCAGTTGGTGGGCGGCGTGCCGTCCAGTTTGGGATCGGCCCAGACATACCAGTCGGCTTTGGGGTTATCGCGCGAGGTTTTGCTTTCCTGAAACCACGGATGCTGATCCGAGGTATGCGACAGCACGAGGTCGATCATCACCTTGATGCCGAATTGATGGGCGCGGGCGACGATTTCTTCGAAATCCTCCATCCGGCCGAAGATCGGGTCGATGCCGCGATAATCGCTGACATCATAGCCGAAATCCTTCATCGGGCTGGTGAAGAAGGGCGAGATCCAGATCGCATCGACCCCAAGCGAGGCGATGTAGTCCATCCGGTTGGCAATGCCCTTCAGGTCGCCGCCGCCATCGCCGGTCGTGTCCTGATAACTCCGCGGGTAAATCTGATAGATTACCGCGCCTTTCCACCAGTCTTCAGTCTTGCTCATCATCCACCTTTGACAGATCCGGCCAGCAGGCCGCGGACGAGGTATTTCTGCATCGCAAAGAAGACAAGTAACGGAACCGCGATGGAGATGAAGGCAGATGTGGCAAGGATTTCCCATTCACCACCGCGAGAGCCCATCAGTTCGCGGATGACGCCGGTCATGACCAGTTCATCCCGCGTATTGCCAAGGAAAACCGTGGCGACCAGAAGGTCGTTCCACACCCAGAGAAACTGGAAAATCGCGAAGCTTGCCAGTGCCGGGAAGGACAGCGGCAGGATGATTTTCAGGAAGATCTGAAACTCTGTCGCGCCGTCGACTCGGGCGGATTCAATGACCTCTCTCGGCAGGCCGACCATGTAGTTTCGTAACAGGTAAATCGCCAGTGGAAGGCCAAAGCCGGTATGGGCCAGCCATATGCCCAAGTAACCCTTTCCGATGCCGATGTCGTTATGCATTTGCAGGATGGGAATCAGGGCGACCTGCAAGGGCACCACCAGCAGACCCACAACAGCGGCCGTCAGCAGCGCACGGCCCGGAAACTCCATCCACGCAAGCGCATATGCGGCGAAGGCGGCTATCAGGATCGGGATGATCGTGGCCGGGATCGTCACCGTCAGCGTATTCATGAAAGCGCGCCCGATCCCGGCGGCATTCAGAACGGTCGAATAGTTCTGCACGGTGAATTCGGGTGGCGTCTTGGTCGTGACGAATATGCGTTCGCCCCGGCTCATCTCAAACGCGGTGGGAGAGGTGAACAGGTAGGTGCCGTCCTCGTTCACCGTCAGCTCTCCGCCCTCGAACTCGATGGTTTCGCCGGGCTGATAGGCCCCCGGTTCGCGGGAACGCGTGCCCCATGCGATCAGGCTTTGCCCTTCGGAAAGGACGGTGCCGTCAAGGATGAACCGGTCGCCCTCTTCCCGCTGATCGTCGGCGGTTCCTGTGCGCACGAATGCGGTCTGTTCTGCAGCGGAAAGCGATTTCCACCAGCCTGTCGCCGAAATCTGGTCGCGGTCGCGGAAAGACGACACGAACAGGCCAGCGGTCGGGATCGTCCACAGCACCACGAGGATCAGTGCCGCAAGGTTGACCAGCCATGTCAGCGTGGATTTCTGTCCGGCCATGCCTTCCATCAGCGCATCTCCTTACGGACGTTACGGATATTCCAGATCATGATCGGCAGGACCAGAATCATAAGGACGATAGCGATGGCAGAGCCGCGACCGTAATCTGGCGTGCCGCGGAACATCCAGTCATACATCAGGTTTGCCAGAACCTGCGTGCCCCACTGGCCGTTGGTCATGACGAAAACGATGTCAAAGACCTTCAGAACGGTGATGGTGATGGTCGTCCAGACCACCGCGATGGTGCCCATGATCTGCGGAACTTTGATCTTGAAGAAGATCTGCCACGGGTTGGCACCGTCCAGCACCGCAGCCTCGATCGTTTCTTCGGGGATGCCGCGAAGAGCTGCGGACAGGATGACCATGGCAAAGCCCGTCTGAATCCAGACCAGCACGATCATCAGGAAAAAGTTGTTCCACGGTTGAATGGTCAGCCATGTTTGCGACGTGCCGCCAAGGGCCTGCACAATGGCATTCAGCAAGCCGATCTGCTCTGCCCCCGGTTCACGATATTCATAGATCAGCCGCCAGATCACACCGGCACCGACAAAAGAAATCGCCATTGGCATGAAGATCAGCGATTTGCCGAAATTTCCCCAGCGGATGCGGTCGGTCAGTTGCGCGGCCAGAAGGCCGAAAACCGTGGAGAGCGCAGGCACGACCAGCAACCAGAAAAAGTTGTTGATCATGGATTCCTGAAACTTCGCGTCACCCGCAAGCCAGGTGTAGTTATCCAGTCCCACAAACTGTGTCGTCGGGGCGTTGTTCAGCGAAAGCCAGAGGGAGTTGACGACCGGATAAACCAGATAGATGCCCAGAAACAGGATCGCAGGGCCAAGGAAAAGCCAGGGACGGATGACATTCGCGCGCCGGATATTGTCACCGGCATTCGGGCCGCGCGGGGGATAGATTTTGTCGAGCACATAGTTCGACCCCCAGAACCAAGCGGCGCAACCCAAGACGCCCAATGCTATCGTGCCGATAGCAAGAACCAGAAGTTCCATCCCTGCCCCCTCCATTCGTGCGGCCGGCCCCGGAATGAGGGGCCGGCCGTATTAACCTTACTGCAGCGTGTCCCAGGTGCCCTGGATCGAATCCGCAACCTCCTGGGCCGAGGCACCGCCGACGAAATCGACCGCACCGGTGAAGAACGCACCGGCACCGATTGCGCCCGGCATCAGGTCAGAGCCGTCAAAGCGATAGGTCGTCGCGTTCAGCAGGATATCACCCATACGCTTCAGCGTATCGTCGCCATAGGCATCGGGGTTCACCCCACTATGGGGCGTCAGGAAGCCGCTTTGCGCCATCCAGATTTCATGCGCGATCGGGGTTTGCAGGAACTCCACAAAGGCCATCGCGGCTTCGTTATCCGTCAGGACAGAAAACAGCGTGCCGCCGCCCAGAACGGGCTGACCGAATTCACCAGATTCCGGCGCGGGGAAGTAGAAGAAGTCCGCGTCCTCGCCGATCATGGTGCCTTCGGGGAAGAAGCTGGGGATGAAGCTCGCCTGACGGTGCATGTAGCAGCCGGGCGGGCTTTCAAACAGGCCCTTGGGGCTGTCGCGGAAGTCGGTCGATGCAACCGAGCCCGCGCCGCCAGAGACGAAGTCGTTGTTCTTGGCGAACCAGCCGAATTCCTCGATGGCAGCGACGACTTTCGGGTCGTTGAACTTCAATTCGTTCGTGGTCCAGGCGTCGTAATCTTCCGCCGGATGCATACGCAGCATCAGGTCTTCGACCCAGTCGGTGCCGGGCCAGCCCGTCGCACCGCCTGAACCCAGACCGATACACCACGGGGTTTCACCATCCTCGACGATCTGTTCGGTCAGCGCCTTCAGGTCCTCCAGCGTTTCGGGAACCTCATATTCCATATCCTCGAAGTTTTCGGGGACATACCAGACCAGCGATTTCACATCGGCCTTGTAGGGGAAGGCGTACAGGTGATCTTCGCCTTCCGGGCCGGGATAGGTGACCAGATCGGCCCAGCTTTCGCCGGCTGCGTAATTATCGACGATCCATTGGCGCATCTCATCCGGCAGCGGCTTCAGCTGGCCCTTGGCGGCCAGCCCGGCGGCCAGACCCGGTTGCGGGAAAATCGCCACATCCGGCGGAGAGCCTGCCTCGGCATCAATGACGATCTGCTGCTCGAAGCTGTCGGAACCGCTGTAGTTCACGGTAATGCCGGTCGCTTCTTCGAAATAGGGGAACACCGATTCGAACAGTTCAAGGTCCTGGCCAAGCCACGGACCCAGCATCTGGAAGCTTTGCCCTTCAAGCCCCGTATGGCTGGCCGCGAATTCGTCAAGGCTGGCCCAGTTGAAACGATCATCCTCGCCGGGCTCGAACACCATCTGGGCCTGCGCAGCTGCGCCTGTCAGCGCTATCATCGCGGCCGAAGTCATGAGTAAACGTATCAAGTGATTTCCTCCATTTGTTGGTTAACCCAGCGGGCTTTCGCTCAGGTTCTGCGCGAAAAAACCGCAATGTCAAATGGTCGGAGGCCGGTTTGCTACAATGCCGTTGCGGCATAAATCCGATAGATTTCAATCACAAAGTTTGACAAAACAAGGCGGTCGCGAATGCCGCAGCGCGGTATAAGATGTAAAGTAATACTTCCTGGCATTGCCCCAGTGCCGCGCATTCGTCGCGCAAAAAATCGTAACAAATTGATTTATAGTTCAATATTTACGTTCGGCCCGATGCGAGCAAAAAAGTTAACGAAATGAAAAAAATCTTCAGCTCGGGCCGGTCTGTCCAGCAACTGCGGACAGGCGCGTCAGGCTGAAATCATTGCACATTCCTGTTCTACAGTATGACACCCGTGCCCGGCAAACAGATTTTGCAACTCATGGTTGTTTCGAACAAGATCGTGGAGCGTGACCCCCTCCAGCGACGCATAGAAGGCCGAAACAGCGGCGATCAGGGCGTCGCGCAGCCTGCACCCGGCTAGCAGCGGACAGGTATTGCCTGCCTCATCAAAGCATTCGGTCAGGGGCACGCCACTTTCAAACTGCACGAAAACATCCCCGACGGTTATCGTTCTGGGATCGCGCAGAAGTTTGACGCCGCCAGTTCGTCCGCGCAGGGTTTCGAGATAGCCCAACGCGGACAGACGATTGACCACCTGCGCGACATGATGCGTTGAGGCATTGATCGCCTCGGCCATATCCGCTGACCGAACCAGATCACCGCTGCGGATCGCGCAATACATCAGCACGCGCATGGCCAGATTTGTACGAACTGTCAGCCTCAATATCAGCCCTCCTGCCTGAAACGAGCATGGGGTGAGCCGTCAAAGCCGTCATTGATTTGTATCAAGCAGAACGGGGTTCCGGCGTGTCCCCGCGCCGTAGCCATTCAGAAGGGTTTTGCGAAAGAGAGCGCAGAGGTGGTGCCGCTGAAGGGACTCGAACCCCCGACCCCATCATTACGAATGACGTGCTCTACCAGCTGAGCTACAGCGGCCCCGTCTGCGTGCCGCGCCGGATAGCAGGTTCCGGCGCGGGGGGAAAGACCCTTTCGCGGTGATTTTCGACCGTTCAGCGACCCTTTGCGGGCGTCTCTGGCGGCTCTACGTCCGGGCGGACGGGCTGATCGCCATCCAGAACCAATCGCGACGACCGCGCATTCTGCCGTGCCGGGGGCAGTGTATCATCCGACGGCAGTTCAACATCCGGGCGCGGCGGCTCGACAGTCTGATCAGTATCCTTCGCAGGCGATGGTTGCGGGGCAGGTGCCGGTGTGGACATTGACCGCGTTGAAGGTGCAACGGGAACTTCGTTCACCGGCGGAGCCTTGTCTGCCTTCTCCACCCGCTCGGCGGGGTCAGCGACCGGCGTTACGGTCGTCTTTTTTACGGGTGGTTCCGCGTCCGTGATGGTGCTCGACGGCTCCCCCTTGAAATCGGCTTCGCGGGGCACCATTCCGGGCGCGACATCTGCCACGACGGTGGCACCAGCCGCCTGCTTGCCGTTTACCTTTTGGGCGTCGTGGCTAAGCTCAGCGGTATCTGTCCCAGCCCCATCGGACGGTTTTTCGTCTTTCGCACCGACCAGCAGCGGCAGAAGCTCTGCCCCCGTTGGCGAAGGAACGGGACGCTTATGGGCAGGCTCTCGCCATGTCAGCGTATCGAAGCCGCCGCAGCTTTCGCAGATCGGTGCCCAATCTTCCATCACATGATCGCATTTGTCGCAGACCCATTGCGGCCCACGAGAAGCACCCATTGCCTTGACCAGCCAAGCCCTGACTGTTGCATCTTCCGCGCCCTCGCCACGCTCGATAGCGGCCATGATGGCCAATGTCCGCGTGGTCGGGTGCGATGCGGCCAGATCGCCAAGCGCGCGCCGGGCGGCGGGGAAATCTTCGTTCGCGAGCAGCAATTCGGCTCGCAGCAGACGCGTCTCCAGATCATCCGGATTGCGCTTCATCAGCGATTCGAAGCGGCGCAGACGCTGGTTCGGGGTCTCATCCGGTGCGACTTCGGCATAGACCTCTGCCAGATCGGGATGCGGGCGGACGGACCATGCCTTTTCCAGCAGCCGTTCAGCGTTGCGGCGATCCTTCTGCGAGATATAGGTCCGCGCAGCCATGACGACCGCAGGCACAAGATCGGGCGAGGCTTTGGCAGCGGAAATCGCCGCTTCTCGCGCCGAGATAGATGAGCCATGGGCAAGCACATCCCGCGCCTCTTGCAGAGCCAGAACCGCATCGCGACGGATATGAACGTCGCGCGGCAGCTCGCCCTGTTTGCGCTTGTCCTTCAGCACGGAACGCGCGCCTTTCCAGTCGCCTTCCTTGGCAGAAAGTTCCAGCAGCGTATTCTGAACCTCGGTATGGCGCGGTTTGAGGGCATAGGCCTTTTGCGCCAACGCCAGTGCGGTATGCGTATCGCCGTCAGCCAGCTTTTGTTTCATGAGGCCGCGAACGCCGACAAAGCGGGTCCGGTCATCTTCCAGCATTTCGCGATAGACGGATTCGGCCTTGGAATTGTCACCGGCCACCTCTGCCGCCTGAGCGGCCAACAGCCGGGTTGCACGCGGATCGTCCAGATATTTGGCGGCACGCACAGCAAGATCCTGCGCCTGCTTCCCCTCACCCGAGGCGACGGCCAGAAGGCCCTGCGACAGCGCCTCTATCCCCTTCTCGCGGCGAGAGCGGGCGAAATAGCGGTTGATCGCGGTTTCGTCGCCCATGACAAAGCGGATGAAGGCCCACAGGATACCAAGCAGCTTCATCGCAAGCCAGCCAGCGACGACCAGCAGTACAAGTGCGACGACAACCTGAATTGGACCCAGCGTGTATTCGGTGCCACCAAAGACAAGCTGCACCCCGTCCGTGGTCGCCGACAGCCTGTTCAGGCCAATCGCCACCGCCAGAATAAAGGCGAAGAACAAAAGGATCTTAAGCAGTGATAGCAGCATGGTTAAATCCTCAGTTCAGCGTCGTGGCGACGTCATTGAGCGCGGCTTCGGCGTCGATATAGGCCCGGGCCTGCGCCATCCAGTCGGCCATGACCTGCTGGCCCTCTTCCGGCAGCGCGGCAAGTTCTTCCAATGCGGTCGTGATCTCGCCCTGTTCAACAAGCGCACCTGCGCGCGACAGAATGGCGTCAGGGTCGCCGCCCTCTCGCGGTTCGACCGAACGCGCGCCGGTCTGGACGCGCAGGAAGTTACCGACGGCGGTCATTGCCCCGCCATCGCGCGACTGTGACTTTAGCGAGGTCCGCAGCGCGTTTCTGGCAACCGCGTCATATCCCATCTGAATCTGAACCAACGTCGGAAGATCATCCTGAGCAAGCGATTCGGGCACTTCGACACCCGCGCTTTCAAGCTGCTGCACGGCCTCGCCGGCAGAGCTGCCGTGTTCCAGTGCAGCACCAAGTGCGGCCACAGAGGCGACGGCCTGCGCGCGCTGGGTCGCGGCCTGCGCTTCGGATTGCACCGCATCGAAGCTGGCGCGGGCATCATTTGCTGCGGCCTCTATCTCGGCCTTTACCTGTTCGGCATTCTGCGCAAGGGCCTGCACCTGCTCCAAAGCCTGCGGTTCAAGCTGCGGGCGGGCGGCAAGATCGGCTATCTGTTGCGCCTGACTGGCAAGCTGTTCCTGAAGCGCGGCAATCTCGGCACTTTCACCTCCGGCGGGCGATTGCGCAGTCGAGGCATCTTCAGCGGTCGTAACCTCTGCGGCGGGGGGCGGCGTGGCGGGACGTTCCGCCAGTGCCTGCTCCAGCGCGGCAATCTTCTCGGCCTGCGCGTCCAGTTCGGTTTGCAGGGCCGCATCGGCACCTTCAGCGGGCGGCAGCGCAGCGATTGCCTGTTCGGCGGCTTCGGTGCCGGCGCTCGCCCCGGCCTCTGTCGCGGCCTGTACTGCATCGGCGCGAATCGCAGCCGGATCGATCTGCACGGTTTCAGCCGGTTCGGGCGCCGGGTTCAGATATGGCATGGCCCAGATCGCAGCCAGGGCACCAAGCCCTGCGGCAACGGCCCCACCAAGAGCCAGCGGCCAGAAACCGCCCTTGCGGACGACGGTCGTCTGCGCGGGCTGAGCGCTTGCAGCCGTATGCGGCGGCGTGGGTTTTGCCGCACCATCCGCAGATACCATCGGCGCGGCCGTCTTTTCGTCACCGTCAGTGCGGCGCGACGCCGCAGGAATAGGCGTCGCTGATTCGCCGACCATCGCCGATTCGATCGGAGTCGATGGAGGTATGCGCGATACGACAGGGCCGCCCGCTTCGACCGGCTCGGACGGCACAACCGGCTTTGACGAGGCGGTTTTTCTGGGGCTCTTGGCGGCAGCGGCAGAAGTGGCTTTGGATGACTTGTTGTTTTTACCGGACGTGGCCACGTCTTTTCCCCCTGAAATAACAGCAGTCTGGACCTTCCGCTGACTGCATCGCATGCACTCTAGCGGGCGCCCCTTTCGGTCTCAACCCACGGCAAACCTGTTCGTTCCGTCACGCGCAGTGACAAAATGGCATGCAGCATGGACTGACGGTCAGGTTTATCCGCAACAATCCTGCCAATAACCGGTCCGACAAAAGCGGTATCGGCAGCGCTGCTGATTGCAATCGTCGTGATCGGGGCCTTCGCCCGAAACAATGCCCGGGACAGCAAAGCGGCGCTGCGCGGCGAGAATAGCGGCAGAATCAGGGGCCGGTTATCTTGCGCTGCTGCAAGTGCCGCAGGGCTGAGCGGTTGTTCGATCTGATCGTAGATCGCCAGGCTTTCCACCGGCAAAGGCTGGCTGCGATGCCTGCCGCGCAGATGAAGCCAGTCCCCCCGCCCCTTCAAAAGCGGTATCAAACCGTCTGCAGTGCCCGGGCCGGTGATGACGTCGTACCCGGCGACCCGCGCCGCTTCCGCGGTCTGGACACCAACGCAAAGCGCGGGCTTGCCGTCACCGGCCCCCGCAAAGCCGACAGCATTGGCAGATGTGAAGACCAGACCCGGCGCTGCCGCCACCCGGTTTCTGTCGAATGGCAGCGCCTCTATCCGAATGATCGGAGAGATCAGGACCTCAACCCCCGTCAGCGCAGCCGCGAAATCGTGGGACTGGGCCTCTGGCCGGGTCAAAAGGCAAAGTGGCGCAGTCATTGCGGCCTCGCGTCGGTGTGGCTATCTGAGTGCTATCCTTAACGCGCACAAGGCCGCAACCATGACACTGATCTTTCTGGGCATCGAAAGCAGTTGCGACGATACCGCCGCTGCCGTGGTGCGCGGGGATGGCGAGATTCTGTCTTCGCTCGTTGCTGGCCAGACCGACCTTCACGCCGCCTTTGGCGGAGTGGTGCCTGAAATCGCTGCCCGCGCCCATGCGGAAAAGCTGGATATCTGCGTGGAGGAGGCATTGGCAGAGGCCGGTTTGACGCTTGCCAAACTGGACGGGATTGCGGTGACAGCTGGGCCGGGGCTGATCGGCGGGGTGATGGCCGGGGTCATGCTGGCCAAGGGGCTTGCCGCGGGTTCGGGCCTGCCGCTGGTTGGCGTCAACCACCTTGCCGGTCATGCGCTGACGCCACGGCTGACGGATGGAATAGCCTATCCCTACCTGATGCTGCTCGTCTCTGGCGGGCATTGCCAGTTTCTGCGTGTTGACGGGCCCGACGCGTTCTCACGCCTTGGAGGCACCATCGACGACGCGCCGGGAGAGGCGTTTGACAAGGTTGCCAAACTACTTGGCCTGCCCCAGCCCGGCGGCCCTTCGGTCGAAGAACAGGCACTGTCCGGTGATGCAGGTCGTTTCAGCCTGCCCCGACCGCTGCTTGACCGGCCGGGATGTGACATGTCCTTCTCGGGCCTGAAAACGGCTGTGCTGCGCGCGCGTGATGACCTGTCGAAAACACAAGGCGGACTGACCGTGCAGGACCGCGCGGATCTTTGCGCCGGGTTTCAGGCCGCCGTCGCGGATGTTCTGGCCGGAAAGACAGCGCGGGCACTGGCGGCGCATCCGGTTCCGGTTCTGGCAGTCGCGGGCGGGGTCGCCGCGAACAGGGCAATCCGCCTGCGGCTGGAATCCGTCGCTGCAAAGGCAGGCGCGCGCTTTACAGCACCGCCGCTGCGCCTGTGCACGGACAACGCCGCGATGATTGCATGGGCCGGCATCGAGGCATTCGGCCAGGGCCGGCGCGATGGGATGGATCTTGCGGGTCGGCCCCGCTGGCCCCTGGATCAGAGCGTGGCCCCCATGTTGGGCGCGGGAAAGCGCGGTGCCAAGGCATGACGCCCGAACTGAAGGTGCTGATCCTCAACGCTGTGCTGCTTGGTATGGCCTATTTCGCGATCTACCCCGCGATGAATATCCGCCGCGTCATGCAGATGTTGCCCGTTGATGTGCTGCTGCTCGTGCTTGCGCTGCTGGCTGCGGGCAGTCTGTTCTACGGGCAAGGCATCGGTTTCAGCCTGCTGATTTTCGACACCGGGTCGGACCTGCTGACCACGAATTGGTTTGTCTTTACGGTACTGTCCATGGCCCTGATCGAGGCGCCGCTGTTCCTTTGGTACTGCCGGAAGAACGATATCGACCTGAATGGAGGAGAGCGATGATCGGGATCATCGGCGCCGGGGCCTTTGGCACCGCATTGGCCGTCGCGCTGTGCGGGACGCAGCAGGTGACCCTGTGGGGCCGTCGCCTGCGAAAGGAGCGTCAGGTGCCGCAGCTTCCGGGCGTCGGTATCCCGGATGCGGTGCAACTGACCGGAAGCCTTGCTGCCGCCACGGCTAATCGCGATCCGCTTGTACTTGCCCTGCCCGCCCAGGCGCTGCGGGGATTTCTGAGCGCGCATGGGCACTTGCTGGACGGTCGTTGGCTGGTCAACACCGCCAAGGGAATCGACCTTGAAACGGGCGAGTCGCCGTCGACCCTTATCCGCTCCTCCTGTCCGACGGCTCGCATTGCCACGCTGACCGGACCCAGTTTCGCCGCCGATATTGCACGGGGTATGCCCACGGCCCTGACGCTTGCCTCGGACGAAAGCGATCTGGAGACATTGCAGCGTGACCTTTCGACCCCTGTGCTGCGGATCTATCGCAGCGATGATCTGCGCGGCGCCGAGTTGGGTGGGGCGCTGAAAAACGTGGTGGCCATTGCCGCAGGCGTGGCGATTGGCGCGGGACTTGGCGACAGCGCCCGTGCCGCTTTGATAACGCGCGGCTTTGCCGAGATGGTCAGGTTGGCAACGACGCTTGGAGCACGGCCCGAAACTCTGGCCGGGCTGTCGGGGCTTGGCGATCTGGTGCTGACGTCCACGTCCGACTTGTCGCGTAATTTCCGTTATGGTCACGCACTCGGCGCGGGGCAGACATTTGACAGTAGCATCACGGTCGAAGGCGCTGCGACCGCGCAGGCCGTCAGCGTGCTGGCGCAGCGCCGCGATATCGCCATGCCTATCGCCGATGCTGTCGCAGCACTTGCCCAGGGCCACGCCGGCGTGGCAGAGACCATGGAAAACCTGATGAGCCGCCCCCTGAAGGAGGAATGATGCCTTATTTCGCTGTGATCTGCCGTGACAAACCGGATTCCCTGCCGCTGCGCATGGAAAACCGCGAGGCCCATCTGGCCTATGCAAATGAATCGGGCGCCGTGTTTCTTGGCGGCCCGCTGATCGAAGGCGGTCAAATGGCTGGTTCCATGGCAATTCTTGATGTCGCTGATATGGCCGCGGCAGAGGCATGGGCGGCAGATGACCCCTACGGAAAGGCGGGTTTGTTCCAGTCCGTGACCATCAAAGAGTGGAAAAGGGTGATCGGCTGATGGCTTTCTGGTTGTTCAAATCCGAACCCAATGTCTTTGGATGGGACGATCTGGTCGCCAGAGGCGAGACGGGCGAAGAATGGGACGGCGTGCGCAACTATCAGGCCCGCAACAATATGCGGGCGATGAAAAAGGGCGAACGCGGCATGCTGTATCATTCCAATATCGGCAAGGAATGCGTCGGCATTGTCGAAGTCGTGGCTGAAGCCCATCCCGATTCGACGACCGAAGACCCTCGCTGGGAATGTGTGGATATCAAGGCCGTTCAACCGCTGGAAAAGACCGTGACACTGGATCAGGCGAAAGAGGAACCGCGCCTGAAGGATATGGTGCTGGTCAACAATTCGCGCCTTTCGGTCCAGCCAGTCAGCGAGGACGAATGGGCGGTGCTGATGGAACTGGGCGGGCTTAAATAGCAGACTTTGAAAACCATTTCTGCGCCAGATCGGGCAGCGCATCGAAATGATCCAGCATGGCATCGGGCTTTAGTTTCGACAGCGACGGCCCCTCTGGCCCGAATGACACAAGGGCCACGCGCACCCCGGAATTGCGTGCGGTTTTCAGATCGGTCTCTGTGTCCCCAACCATGAAAGAGGCAGCGACCGTGCCACCGGCGCGCGTCACGGCCTCGCGGTAAGGCACCGGATCAGGCTTTCGGACCGGCATCGTATCGGCACCGATCAGGGCCGCAAAGGCATCGCGGATACCCAATTCGCGCAGCAGCTTGTCTGCCAGACTCTCAGGTTTGTTGGTGCAGACGCTCAGCAGGAAACCAGCATCAGCCAGTTGCGCGAGCGCGCGTTCCAGCCCCGGATACGGTCGCGAATGCACGGCGATGGCGGCGCCATAGGCGTCCAGCACGATAGGAAAATCTTCATCCTCGGCCTGTGGCGGTATCAGCATCCCGGCGCTTGCCCGCGCATAGCCAGCCCGCAACATCGCCCTTGCACCATAGCCCGCAATCCGCGCATCTGCGACCGGATCAAGGCCACCAAGCCCGCGCCGCGCCAGTGCCGTATTGGCCGCAGCAATCAGATCGCCCGCCGTGTCCACCAAGGTTCCGTCGAGATCAAAAACCACTGTCCCGGCCATTCTGTAACCTTTCGTCAAATCAAGTGAAGTATCGAGCGCTTGCGAGCTTGCCCCGCCAAGGGGTAAACCGCCTGTGAAGAAACGGCAAACAACGAAACGGGCAGTATGTCGGAACAGACGAAAAGTCAGGAAATCGCAGTCGTTATTCTCGCAGCCGGGCAAGGCAGCAGAATGAAATCCGACCTACCGAAAGTGCTGCACAAGGTCGGCGCGGTTCCGATGGTGGGCCATGCGCTTGCCGCAGCGCGCAGCCTTGATCCGGCCCATATCGTCGTCGTGACAGGCCACGGTGCGGAACAGGTCGGCAAGGCCGTCGGCAAACTGGATGAAACGGCGAAGATCGCGCTGCAGGCCGAACAGCTTGGCACCGGCCATGCCGTGGCGCAGGCCCTGCCGCTGCTGGACGGGTTCGACGGGCGGGTGATCGTGCTTTACGGCGATACGCCCTTCATCAGCGAGGACACGCTGGCGAAGCTGACCACACATGATGCTGATGTTGTCGTGCTTGGCTTTGAGGCTGCGGATCCGGGCCGCTATGGCCGGCTGATGACGGATGATGCAGGCAATCTGTTGCGCATTGTAGAGTTCAAGGACGCCGATGAGACGACGCGGGCAATCCGCCTCTGCAATTCAGGTGTCATGGCCGTGGATGCAGCGCTGCTGCGGCAGCTTATCGACCGGATCGGCAACGACAACGCGTCTGGCGAATACTACCTGACGGATATTCCGGGCCTCGCACGCGACAACGGCCATCGGGCCGCTGTCGTCACCTGCCAAGAGGCAGAGACGCTTGGCGTCAATTCGCGCACCGAGCTGGCACGGGCAGAGGCGATTTTTCAGGCCCGCCGCCGTATTGAGGCACTGGAAGAGGGTATAACCCTGACCGCGCCTGAAACGGTGTTTTTCTCGCTCGACACTCATATCGGGCGTGACGCGATCATCGGCCCTAATGTCATCTTTGGCCCTGGCGTCACGGTGGAAAGCGGCGCCGAAATCCTCGGCTTCTGCCACCTTGAGGGCTGCCACATTTCCACCGGCGCAACTGTCGGCCCCTTCGCACGGCTGCGCCCGGGCGCAGAGCTTGGCGGCGACGTTCATGTCGGCAACTTCGTCGAAATAAAGAACTCTGTGCTGGACGAAGGCGTGAAGGTCGGCCACCTGACCTATCTTGGCGATGCGCATATCGGTGAGCGCACGAATATCGGCGCAGGCACTGTGACCTGCAACTATGACGGCGTGATGAAGCACCGCACAGAGATCGGGGCAGAGGCGTTTATAGGCTCTGACACCATGCTGGTCGCACCGGTGAAGGTTGGCGATCATGCCATGACAGCATCCGGATCGGTCATAACCGAAGATGTGCCGCCGGATGCGCTTGGTGTTGGCCGCGCGCGTCAGACAAACAAAGCAGGCCTCGCCCGCCGCATCATGCAGGCGCTGCGAGAGCAAAAGGCAAAGAAGGGGCAGCGCTGATGTGCGGGATCATCGGAATTCTGGGCAGCCATCAGGTCGCCCCGCAACTGGTCGAGGCGCTGAAGCGTCTGGAATATCGCGGCTATGACAGCGCAGGCGTTGCCACCATTGACGACGCGGGCAAGCTGGATCGCAGGCGCGCCGTCGGTAAGCTGGTGAACCTGTCAGACCGGCTTGTCGCCCAACCCCTGTCCGGCAGGTCCGGTATCGGTCACACCCGCTGGGCCACGCATGGTGCCGCGACCGAAGGCAATGCCCACCCGCATCAACGCGGGCCTGTGGCGGTTGTGCACAATGGCATCATCGAAAACTTCAAGGAATTGCGCGAAGAACTGGTCGCTGCCGGCTACAGCCCTGAATCAGAGACTGACACCGAAACCGTCGCCATGCTGACCGCCAAATATCTGGCCGATGGCCTGACCCCGGTCGAGGCCGCGCGCGCCACGCTGTCCCGGCTGCACGGCGCTTTTGCCCTGGCGTTCCTCTTCGAAGGCGAATCCGATCTGATGGTTGCCGCCCGCAGGGGAAGTCCGCTTGCGGTGGGTCACGGCGACAACGAAATGTATGTCGGCTCTGACGCGATTGCGCTTGCCCCCTTCACCGATCGTATCACCTATCTGGAAGAGGGCGATCACGTCATCCTCACCCGCGAAGGTGCCGAAGTCTTCAACGCCGATGGCCGCCCGGTAAATCGTGAAATCGCGCAGATCGACGTGGGCGCGACGACCATCGACAAGGGCGGCTACCGCCACTTCATGGCAAAGGAAATCGCCCAGCAACCCGCGGTCATCGGCGACGTGCTGAGCCACTATATCAAGGATGGCCGGATCGTCCTGCCCGAAGGGCTGGATTTCCGTGATACGGACCGACTGACCCTTGTTGCCTGCGGCACCGCGTATCTTGCTGGATATGTCGCCAAATACTGGTTCGAAAAGCTGGCCGGCCTGCCCTGCGATCTGGATGTCGCGTCGGAGTTCCGCTACCGCGAACCGCCCCTGTCTGACAAAAGCTGGGCCATGTTCATCAGCCAGTCCGGCGAAACCGCAGACACGCTGGCGGCGCTCCACTATGCAAACGGAAAGGTGGCAAAGACCCTCGGCGTCGTAAATGTCGGAACCTCGGCCATTGCACGCGACACTGATATCGCCCTTCCGACCCTCGCGGGGGTAGAGGTCTGCGTCGCCTCTTCGAAAGCATTTACCTGCCAGTTGACCGTTCTGGCCGTACTTGCCCTCAAGGCAGCTCATGATCGCGGCCGCCTGACCGATGCTGAACTTGCCTCACATATCGACGACCTGCGCGCGATACCGGCCCTGGTTAACCAGGCCATCAACATCGCAGATGAGTGTCAGGAGCTGTCTGGCTGGCTTTCGGAAAGCACCGATGTTCTGTTCCTCGGGCGCGGCCCGCTTTACCCCGTCGCACTCGAAGGCGCGCTTAAGCTGAAGGAACTCAGCTATATCCACGCCGAAGGCTATGCCTCCGGAGAGTTGAAGCACGGCCCGATCGCACTGATCGACCAGCATATGCCCGTGGTCGTCGTCGCCCCGCGCGACGAGTTGTTCGAAAAAACGATCTCGAACATGCAGGAAGTCATGGCCCGTCACGGTCAGGTTCTGTTGATCTCTGATGCCGCTGGTATCCGCGAAGGCGGCGATGGCGTCCGGGCCAGCCTGACCATGCCCACCGGGGGCGGCATTTTCCAGCCCATCGTCTATGCCGTCCCGATGCAATACCTCGCCTATTACACGGCGGTTGCTAAAGGCACCGATGTCGATCAACCCAGAAACCTCGCAAAATCAGTTACGGTCGAGTAGTTACGCAGCGCACCCCTCACCTGCTATCGCTGGCCATAAGGAAACTGTCATGCCCGTGAAAAACCGTTTTGCCGAGATGCTGCCGGAAATCGTTGCTTGGCGGCATGACTTCCACGCCCATCCGGAACTTCAGTACGATGTCCACCGCACAGCGTCACGCGTAGCTGAATTGCTGCGCGAATTCGGCGTGGACGAGGTGCATGAAGGGATCGGCAGAACCGGTGTGGTGGGGGTGATCCACGGCCGCAGCAATACCAATGACCGCGTGATCGGGCTTCGCGCGGACATGGATGCCCTGCCGATTACCGAGGCAACGGGTCTGGACTATGCGTCGACCATACCGGGAAAAATGCATGCCTGCGGGCACGATGGCCATACATCAATGCTTCTGGGTGCAGCAAAATACCTGTGCGAAACGCGCAATTTCGACGGAACAGCCATCCTCATCTTCCAGCCCGCGGAGGAGGGCCAGGCGGGCGCCCGTGCCATGCTCGAAGATGGGCTGGCGGATCGCTGGAACATTCAGGAATTCTACGGCCTGCACAATATGCCCGGTATCCCAGTGGGACAGTTCGCAATATGCGAAGGCGGAATGATGGCCTCCGCCGACGAGTTCGAGATTACCGTCACCGGCCGCGGCGGGCATGCCGCACAGCCGCAGATGGGAACAGACACAATGCTGACCGCGGCGCATATCATCGTCGCACTGCAATCCGTTGTCTCACGCAATGTGGACCCGCTGAAAAGCGGTGTGATCTCCTGCTGCGTCGTCGATTCCGATTCGACTGCCTATAATGTCATTCCCGAAACCGTCACCATACGCGGCACCGCCCGCAGCCTCGACGCCGATACGCGCGAACTTCAGGCCGATGCACTGCGCCGCGTCGCCCAGAATACAGCGCAGGCCCTCGGCGCGACGGCAAAGGTCCAATACAATCGCGGCTACCCCGTGACCATCAATCATCCCGAACCAACGCAGCACGCGGTGAATGTCGCCAAAGCCGTCGCCGGAGAGGGCAATGTCGATCCCGAAACCGCACCCATCATGGCATCCGAAGATTTCAGCTTCATGCTGGAACGGCGGCCGGGCGCCTATATCTTCTTAGGCAATGGCGACAGCGCCCCGCTGCACCACCCGAAATATATCTTCTCCGACGATGCGATCCCCTTCGGTGCAAGCTGGCTGTCCGGCATGATCGAAACGCGAATGCCCGCCGCCTGATCGTCGCACCCGCCATCCGGCCTGCCTGTCTTTGGTGCTCAAAATACCTCGGGGGTCCGGGGGCTGGCCCCCGGTCCGAACCGCAGGGGCTATCCCCCGGTATGGCTCATATGCCGGCTGACCTGTCCAGCAATCTTCTGGCGTGAATAGTCGAAATCATGCCCTTTCGGCTTGCGCGCAATCGCTGCGCGAATAGCCTCCGTCAGATCTGTATCGTCAGGTGAGTTGCGCAGCGGCGCGCGCAAATCGGCACGGTCCTCTTGCCCGAGGCACATATAAAGCTCTCCTGTGCAGGTCACGCGCACGCGATTGCAGCTTTCGCAAAAATTATGGGTCAGCGGGGTGATGAAGCCTATTTTTTGACCGTTTTCAGCCAGCCTGACATATCGGGCCGGGCCGCCGGTGCGCTCTGCCAGATCAACAACCGTATACCGCTCGGCGATACGATTGCGCAGGTCTGACAAGGGCCAGTACTGATCCCGCCTGTCCGCTTCCCCCATATCTCCCATAGGCATGACCTCGATAAAGGTCAGGTCGTGATCTTCGGTTGCACACCAATCAATCAGGGAAAACAACTCATC
Source organism: Paracoccus albus (assembly GCF_027913035.1). Lineage (NCBI taxonomy): Bacteria > Pseudomonadati > Pseudomonadota > Alphaproteobacteria > Rhodobacterales > Paracoccaceae > Paracoccus > Paracoccus albus. The sequence continues at coordinate 26,382 of NZ_CP115775.1, read as the reverse complement.
CTCGTTGAAACCCTTCAGCGCCACGGCGTTGATTTTGACGCGCAACCCCGCATCTTTCGCCGCGGCAATACCGTCCAGCACTTGCGGCAAACGGCCCCAACGCGTGATCTTCGCGAATTTTTCCGGGTCCAGCGTATCGAGCGAGACATTGACCCGGCGCACCCCGATATCCGCCAGTTCTGCAGCAAATCGACGCAACTGGCTGCCATTCGTGGTCAATGTCAGCTCATCCAGCCCCTCGCCCAGATGGCGGGAAACTGCGCGGAAGAATGACATGATGTCGCGCCGGGCCAGCGGCTCGCCGCCGGTGATCCGCAGCTTTCGCACGCCCAGCCCCACAAAGGCCGAACACATCCGGTCCAGTTCTTCCAGCGTCAGCAGGTCACGCTTGGGCAGAAACTGCATATGTTCCGCCATGCAGTAGCTACACCGAAAATCGCAACGATCCGTCACCGACACCCTCAGATAGGTAATCGGTCGCGCGAATGGATCAATCAGCGGCGTCACGTTCATTCCTTTGAAATAGGTCGGTCCTTGCCACCCCGCAAGTTCCGGCGTTGCCTAAGCGGCGGCCCGCAGCTAGCCTCAACCCTGAAAAACGAGGGAGATCGAGATGATCCGAGCCAGAGCCATTGCCATTCTGGGGCTGAGCACAGCGACACTAAGCGCCTGCGGCCTCTCAGGCGGAAGCGACATCGTCTCGCGCCCCGAAGCCGCCGCCAGAGAGGCTGCGGCGGCAGGCTCAACAACGACCACCGGCGATGGCCTAGACGGCGGCTACGTCGAGCCCGTCGCCGCGCCTTCGGCCGCCCCCGCGCAATCCAGTACATCCGGATTGCAGGGCGGCGGGCAGACCGTCGCGCAGCTTGACACGACCTCTGCGGAAGAAAAGGCGGCAGCGGCAGCACCTGCCTCGGGCGGAGGACTGTTGGGAACGACCGTCGCATCTCTCGGCGACGCGACAGAAGGCGGCTTCTGGATCAAGACCCCGCTCGTTTCCGCGGCTGGCAAGGGGCGCGTGGTGAACCCGGCAAGCGGAAAATCGGCGAATGTCGACCTGCAACCTTTGGGCGGCGGTGGCTCTGGCAGCCAGCTTTCACTTGCAGCAATGCAGGCGCTTGATGTGCCGCTGACAGAGCTTCCGGAAATAGAGGTCTGGCAGAACTAGCGATCAAAGCGGACTGGATCGGATCGTGGTGCCGGCAGCAGGAATCGAACCCGCGACCTTCTGATTACAAATCAGCTGCTCTACCAGCTGAGCTATGCCGGCCCTGAACTCATGTCCTGCTGCCCGATTAACGGCACTCCGCGTCGGGCGCAAGCCAGAGTCTGAAAGAGGTTTTCCTGCCGCACCGTAAAAGCTAGTTTGACCCGCAGTTTAAGAAGATCAGATATCGTATGGAAATAGTCTATCACGTCGGCGCTTACGGAAGCGGCATGGAACGTATAATCCGGACGCTGCTGCGCAATCGGGATGAGCTTTGGAAGGCCGGGATCGAGGTTCCGTCCCCGCGCAGATACCGTGGCGTCTACGGTGAAGCACTCGCTGCACTGAAAGGCGGGACAGCCTCTGACGAAATGCAGGAGATGCTGCTGGACGCGGTCATGGACAGTGACGAGGCCGCGCGGGTCGTGCTGTCGCAGTCAGGCTTCATCGGACTGCCGAAACGGGCGATCACGACGCAGGGCGTTTACGCTTTCGCGCATCACCGGATGGCCGGGCTTTCGAACCTGTTCCCGGATTCCTCTGTCGAGTTCTTCGTCGGCATCCTTCATCCCGCGCGCCATGTGCAAGTTATCGTGGAAATGTCGAAGGGCGACTATGGCGCGGTGATGGATGGGATCGACTTGGAACAATTACGATGGGCCCCCATGTTCCGCCGTTTCCTGTCGGCCGTGCCTGGACGCACAATTGTGACCTGGGCCCAAGAGGATCTGCCTTTCATCTGGCCAGAGGTCTTGCGGCGAATGGCCGGTGTGAGCAGCGCGATGCCGCTGCTTGATGAAGACGTGATACTGGCAGAGCTACTTTCGGCCGAAGCTCTTTCGGAACTGAAGCAAAGCATTACCGAGGAAGTCGCAGGCAATATCAGTGCCAGACGTGATCTGGTGGAATATGCGCTCGCATCAGCGGACATCAGCGCATTGGAGACCGAACTTACCCTACCCGGCTGGACGCAGGATGTAGTCGACAAACTGTCTGAAATCTATGCGGCGGATCTGGCAGAGATCGCAGCGCTGAGCGGGGTAGAGCTTATTTCCGCGTGATCGGGTGTGGGCGCAACGAACGAAGGGGTTCGGTCAGTTTTGCTTGGAGCCACCGCGCCTGTGTCAGGGCTTTAACCGGCTCATTTTCATTGTTAGCAGCTTTCTTCTGTTGACCGTGAACATCAGTCTCCGCCAGCCAGTCGTAAATAGAGTCAGTCTCACCGCCTGTTTGGAATCACCGAACAACGCGAAGCTGTTCTAAAAATTTCAGTATTCCAACTCATCTGTCTCTTCGCCAAAATCGCCCACAAGACCTGGCCCTTAGGGCACCAAGCATGATATTCGGCGTCATTCACGCGGGCCCGGGATCGCATCTTTTCGCAGGCGCGGCGCAAGGCGTGCTCCGCACCTATCAGGCAAAACGGAGCGGCGATAAAGGGCCGCCTCAGGCGTGCGAACCAGAGCTAGCGATTGAAGTCAGCTTTATTGCTCCATTCGTTCAGCCGACTGTGGGGTCCAGCTTGTCGCGCAGCCAGTCACCCACCAGAGAGATCGAAAGAGTTGTCAACATGATCACGACAGCCGGGCCCAGCATGATCCAGGGGGCTGTCGTCAGATAATCGCGCCCGAAACCGACCATGTTGCCAAGACTGGTTTCTGGCGGCTGCACACCGAGGCCCAGAAAGGACAAGCCGGATTCCATCAGGATGATTTCGGGAAAGGTCAGAGTCATCGAAACGATCAGCGTCGATGCGACATTCGGCAGGATATGCTTCAGGTAGACCCGCCGTGGCGTGGCACCAAGCTGCACGACCGCTGCGGCGTAACCCTGCGCGCCCGCCGAAATCGCCAACCCGCGCGCAATTCGCGCATAACGCTCCCATCCGTAAAAGCCCATCAGGCAGACGAGCAAGACCATTGAAGAGCCGAAGAAGGCCAGCACGGCAAGCGACATGATCAGGAAGGGCAGCGCCGCCTGAAAATCGGCCAGCATGACGACGAAATGTTCAACCACCCCTCGGAACTGCGCAGCCAAAAAGCCAAGCGTGGTACCGAACACGGCTGAGATAACGGTTGCCCCAAACGCGATCACCAGCGAGACCCTGACCGATTGGATCAGCCGTGACAGCACGTCCCGCCCCAATTCATCCGTGCCAAGCCAATGGCCCGGCGTTCCCGGTGGGGACAGCCGCGCGGAAAGGTCCATCTGCGTGATGTCGTAGGGTCGGATCAGATCGGCCAGCAGGGCACAGATCACCATGCCAGCCAGCCAGGTCAGCCCCAACCACACCGTGACCGGAACGCGACCTATACGCGCCTTGAACCTTGCGCCTCTGGGCAGTGAATGAATTTGCGTAGCGTCAGCCATTTTATACCCCGATCAGTGGGCGCTCTGCGTGCGCAGGCGCGGATCAAGCCAGCCGTAAAGCAGATCGACAATAAGGTTGGAGACCACCATGAGCGCCGCGATCAGCAGCAGGATACATTGCACAACGGCCAGATCTCTGTTCGACACAGATACGATCAGCAACCGCCCGATTCCGGGCCAGGAAAATATCGTCTCGACCACCACGGCGCCTGCGACCAGCGATCCGACCATGAAGCCGACAATGGTCACGATGGGGACAGCCGCATTCGGAAGCGCGTGCCCCATAACGACGTGACGCCATTTCAGTCCCTTGGCGGAAGCGGTGCGGATATAGGGCTGCCCCAGCACCTCGATCATGGCAGAGCGAGAGAAGCGTGCGAGGATGCCGATGCCGCCGATCGAAATGGTAACCGCAGGCAATATCGCATGTTGCCACGACCCATAGCCACCCGATGGCAGCACCCCATAGGTCACAGAGAATATCAGGACCAGCACCAACCCAAGCACAAACGATGGAATGGTAAAACCCAGCACGGCCAGAAAGATGACACCGCGGTCCACGGCGCTGTCGCGGTGCAGCGCCGCATATATGCCTGCCGGAATTCCAAGGCCCAGCTTCAGCAACAGGGCCGGTATGGTCAGCATCAGCGTCGCCGGTACACGCTCCATCACCAGATCAAGCGCGGGTGCCCGGTCACGCATAGATAAGCCGAAATCACCTGAAAGGATGGCTCGCAGATAGGACAGGTATTGCTGCCAGAGCGGCGCGTCGAGGCCCCATTCCTTGCGAAATGCGTCGATCACACTTTGCGGCACGTCGGGTCCCATCAGAACTTCCGCCGGGTCGCCCGACATGCGCAGCACGACGAAAGCAAATGTCATCACGGCCAGCACTGTGACAATGGCGCGGAAAAGGCGCAGGGCGACAAATCTGATCATGGCATGATCCTTACGCGGCGCGGACCGTATTCACGGTATTCACATGATGGCAGGCAGCCGCCTGCCCCGAAGCGACGGGCATCAGTTGCGGCACGCGCGCGCGGCAGATGTCGCTCGCCAACGGGCAGCGGGGATGAAAAGCGCAGCCGTTGGGGCGTCGCGCGGGATCGGGTGGCTCACCTTGCAGGATGACCCGGCTGTCAAGAACGCGACCCGGCTCGGGCACGGATGAGATAAGCGCCTGAGTGTAGGGATGCTTCGGCGCGGCAAAAAGCTGGGTGGTCGGGCCTTCTTCGACGATCCGCCCCAGATACATCACCGCGACCCGGTCACAGAGGTTGCGCACCACCTTCAGGTCGTGGCTGATGAACACCATGGACAGGCGGCTGTCGCGCGTTAGATCCCGCAGCAGGTTTACCACCTGCGCCTGGATGGATACGTCGAGCGCGGATACAGGCTCATCACAGACAAGAAGGCGCGGAGCGGTGGCCAGGGCGCGCGCGATCACAACCCTCTGACGCTGACCGCCGGAAAGCTCATGCGGGTAGCGGCTGGCATGCTGCGTACCAAGGCCAACCGAGCGCAGCAATTCACCGACACGGGCGTCCCGTTCGGCAGGCGAGCCGATTGCATGAATATCCAGCGGTTCGCGGATCTGCGCGGCGATCTTCAGCCGGCGATCCAACGCGGCAAGCGGGTCCTGATAAACCATCTGCATTTGCGAGCGCAGCGAACGCCATTCTTTCGTGCCAAGTGGTGGCAGGGCTTCGCCGTCAAAGCGCACCACGCCGTCCTGCGCCGGATCAACGCCAAGAAGCATACGGCCCAGCGTCGATTTGCCAGACCCGCTTTCGCCGACGATGCCCAGCGTTTCACCCTGGTGCAGCCGCAGCGCCACGCCATCCACAGCGCGAATGGCGACCGGCTTGCCAAGCAGACCCTTGCGCCCCGCGTAGACCCGAACAAGATTGCGGGTTTCCAGCAATGGTTTCATCACAGCGCCCCCTCGAACTGCTTCTGTGGCGTTTCCGCCGGGCGGGAATGACTGATAGGAAAGGCGCAGGCGAGCTTGCGCCCGTCCGTCTGCGGCAAAAGCGATGGCACCTCTTGCTGACAGAACGCGCGCGCCTGCGTGCATCGCGGCGCGAAGGCGCAGCCGGGCAGCTTCTTGCGCGGATCAGGTACGTTGCCACGGATCGGAACCAGCGGCGTGCGCGGACCGTCAAGTCGCGGCAGCGCGTCGAACAGGCCGCGTGTATAGGGGTGGCTTGGACGGTCAAAAAGCATTTTGACCTCTCCCTCTTCGACGATGCGTCCTGCATACATGACGCAGACCCTCTCGCAGACCTGTGCAACCGCCCCGAGATCATGGCTGATAAAGACCATCGCCATGTTCATGTCTTGACGAAGCTGTGTCAGCAGGTCGAGGATCTGCGCCTGTATCGTCGCGTCGAGCGCCGTTGTCGGCTCATCCGCGATCAGCAGGTCCGGCTCTCCGGCGATTGCCATTGCGATCATAAGGCGTTGGCACTGACCGCCGGAAAACTCGTGCGGGTAGAGGTTGAACCGTCCCCTCGCATCCGGAATGCCGACGGTATCCATCAATTCCAGAGCGCGCGCCTTCGCGGCAGCACCAGTCAGGCCACGATGCAGCCGCAGCGCTTCGCATAACTGCTTGCCGACCTTGAGAACCGGATTTAGCGCGCTTGAGGCGTCCTGAAAGATCATTGCGACGCGCCCGCCGCGCACATTTTCCAGCACCGTCCGCGCTGCACCCGACAGTTCCTGATCGTCGACCACGACACTGCCGGACACTGACGCCTTCGACGGAAGCAGGCCAAGCGCCGCAAGCCATGTCACCGACTTCCCGCAACCGCTTTCGCCAACAAGGCCAAGCGCCTCGCCCGGCGCTACGGACAGGTTGATGCCATGCAGAACCTCGATGCCATCGAAAGCAACACGAAGGTCGCGGATCTCTACAAGCTTGGTCACGATTTAACCCCCGATTTCGGCAGCAATACCCGCAGACCCGGCCAGCAAGCGGCTGGCCGGGCTTTGCAGCCGGATTGGCTTAGCTGCTGGTCGTCCAGTTGCCTGCGCGGAAATCCATTGCGAAAGCTGGTGCCGCCTTCCACCCCAGATCAGAGCGCATGCCGGTGAAGACCGCATTCTGATGCAGAACCTGATAGGCCGGGTCCTCACGCTCAGCGATTTCCAGCATACGGGCGATGGCCTGCTTGCGTTTCGCACGGTCGGTAGAGGTTTCCATCACGACCGACAACTCGTTCAGCTCGGCATTGGACCAATCCTGCTTCTGCTGAACTTCGCCATTCGGACCGAACTGAACCACCATAGGTGTGATCGGGTCGTTGATCGTGTTGGAGGCCGACCAGTCACGGACACCCTTCAGGCCTGCGGGATCATGGATCTGGCCCCAGTTCTCCTTCATCTCGATTTCGACATTCAGGCCGACCTGCTTCCACATCTCAACCATGATCTGGCCGTTGGCCGTCTGGTTGGTGTAGTAATTATTCAACAGGCGATAGGGGATCGCATCGCCTTTGTAGTTGGCCTGCTTCAGAAGGTCCTTGGCCAGTTCCGGGTTGTATTCCGGCGGCGCCCAGCCTTCGATGAACATGTCAGAGCTAGCGAAGCTGTCAAACTGAAGCCCGGCGGGGATATTGGTCTGACCCTTCCACAGTGCCTGCACGATTGCATCGCGGTCAATCGAATGGGTCATCGCGCGGCGGACCAGCGGATCTGCGAGGGTTTCGTTCTGGGTGTTGAACACCGAGATACGATGGTTCCAGATCGTCGAGTTCTGCACCTCAAACCCATCCGCGTTCTGAACCTGATCGATCTGATCCGGCGGCAGGTCGCAGGCAAAGTCATATTCACCAGACAGCAAACCATTCACACGGCTGGCAACCTCTGGCACGGCAACGAAGGTGATGCGCTGCAGCGGCACCTGACCGCCCCAGTAATCGTCAAACGCAACCAACGTCAGCGACACATCGGGGCGATGATCCTCGACCATATAGGGGCCGGTGGTGACGGGCTTCGCCGCCCACTCGGCATAGCTGGCGGCTTCGTCCCAGGCGCGACGACTGGTGATCTGGCTGCCCATTGAATACAGGCGACCTTCCAGCGTCACATCCGGCGTCGCGTTGTGCAGGCGCACAGTGTATTTGTCGACGATCTCTATCCCTTCCAGCGACGGCCACAGGCGACGGCTGACGCCGGGTAGATTCGCGGGCAGGTCTTTTTCGGTCTGAGGCGCGAAGTCCGCTGCATAGATGGTTTTGCCACCGACCGGTTGGGTATCCCCAAAACAACGCTCGGGCGAGAATGAAAAGGCGACGTCTTCCGCCGTCATCTCGTCACCGTTGTGGAACTTGACGCCCTGACGCAACTTCAGCTCCAGCGTCTTGTCGTCGATGCGCGTCCATTCCGTCGCCAGACCGGGGACCGGACCCTGATCGCCCATCCAGTCACGCAGGATCAGCCCTTCCCAGAGGTTCGGATAGAACACACGCTCTCCTACATTGGACTGTTCATTCCAAGGGTCTAGCGTATTGTTAATGGTGATCTTCTGGACAGCAATGGTCACCGAGGGGCGGGTTCCCTGCGCACGCAGATAGCCCGGCAGCATAAGCCCGCCTGCGGTCGCACCCATCAAACCAAGCGCATGACGTCGATTCAATCGGATCATTTCCGTTCTCCTGAATAGCGGATACCGGGCCTTGCCCGGAACGCAGAATTGCGTGTTTCGTGCGCAATCACGCCGAAACTGCTGCCAATTAGCCCCGTGCGTGTAACGATTCGGCGACGCTTCGAACACGGTCTGATGAAATGTGGAGTATTCCTCCATTATTCGTGAAAAATATGAAGTTCTGAGATCATACCGTCACAAATGCAGGGTAAATCTTACCGCATCCGGGTCCTCTGGTCAGGGCCGAAACCTCACAACCACGACCGGAAATACCCGGTATGTTTCATATGGAATCTTATGATGTCAGCACTTCCCGTCCTTGGCGCCGCCATGCCACTATCGGTACTCGAAACCCTTCGGGACTGGATCATCGTGGATCAGCGCGATCTGGAATTGCAGGACTTCATCACCGCTGATACGCTGAACGGTGATTGGTCGGACAAGGTCGCACATGCGCAACGCCTGCTGGACGGCTATGCGGGCAGGTTGGGGATCCACGGTCCATTCTGGGGGCTGACACTTGCCAATCCCGACCCGGATTTGCGCCGCCTGACCACGCACAGAATGATGCAGGGAATAGAGGTCTGTGAAGCTTTAGGGGCGACGCAGATGGTGATTCACAGTCCTTTCACAACATGGTCCTACAACAACCTCGACAACCTGCCTGATGCGCGGCAGGAGATGCTGGATCTTGTCCATGATACGCTTGATACCGTCGTCTCCCGCGCCGAAAATGCAAACGTGACGATGGTGCTGGAAAATATCGAGGATAAAGATCCTGACGCTAGGTGCGAACTTGCGGCCAGCTTTGGCAGCGATGCGGTGAAGGTGTCGATCGATACTGGCCACGCGCATTATGCACATGGCTCGACAGGGGCGCCCCCTGTCGACTACTTCGTGCATCGCGCGGGCAATCTGCTGGAACATATTCACCTGCAGGACGCCGACGGATATGCAGATCGCCACTGGGCAATCGGCAAGGGCACGGTGATTTGGGACGCGGTGTTCGCCGCGCTCGGACAGCTGGAATCCAAACCCCGGCTGATCCTGGAACTGCGCGATTATGCGACGATCCTGCCATCGGCTGAATTCCTTCGCAGCAGACAGCTTGCCCAATGAAGCATCAACGGACCAATCCCAATGACGCAACCTCGACAGGCATCCGCATGACGGACCTCATCTGTTTCGACTGTGACGGCGTGCTGGTTGACAGCGAAGGTCTGGCGACCGAAACGATGGTTGAATGCCTGTCAGCCTTGGGAATTGAGCTTAGCATCGCCGAGGCATCGGCAATGTTCACCGGCAAAAGCGCGGCACATGCTCGCAACATTCTGCGAGAGGATCTTGGCGTAGATCTGTCACCATCGATGGAGGCACGATATGATGAGCTTCTGCTTCAGCGCTTTCACCACCAGCTAAGGGCGGTTTCGGGGATACGGGCCGTTCTTAGTGGGCTGGAAGTTCCGTCATGCGTCACGTCAAATAGCGGTCACAGGCGGCTGGCCCTGTCGCTGCGCCTGACGGGACTGGCAGAGCATTTCGGCAACCATGTATTCAGCGCTGAAGATGTCGCGGAAGGGAAGCCAGCGCCTGATCTGTTCTATTTTGCTGCCGCTCGGCTCGGCGCGGATATCCGCCGCTGCACTGTCATCGACGACAGCGTCAGCGGCATCTCCGGTGCCGTCGCGGCGGGCGCCTCTGCCATCGGATTCACAGGCGGAAGCCATTGCGGCCCTGAAAGCGCGGGCTCTCTGCTTGCGGCAGGTGCTTCTTTCGTCGTTGGTTCCGCGCAAGAGCTTGCCGAATATCTGCGTCATCAGGCAGCATGGTCACTGACGGGCATCTAGGCGAAGGCGCGTTTTCCTTGTCTTTGCAGGCCGCTAAAATACAACGCAAAGTGATCCGGCTTTGAAGGAGGGCGGCTTTCACATGCGGCATGTGCTTGGATTGATAGAGACCAGCCGGGATGACATGCCCGACGCAATGGCACGGATCGCGGATTTCATTGTGAAAGAACCTGATACGGCTGTTCGCGCATCTATGTCTGAGCTCGCATCTCTCGCTGGCAGCGGAGAGGCGAGTATTGCTCGTTTCTGCCGGAAGCTTGGCTTTGATGGTTTTACGGATTTCAAGATCTCACTTGCCTCGGATATCGCCTATCGCAACGGCGCCACACCACGAGAAACCGATTTCGGAACGCGCATCACCAACGCAGTGCGCGCAACCGTCGACGAAGCCAGTGACAGCGATCTCGCCGCGGTGGCAATGAAACTTGTCGCTGCACGTCACATCGACATTTTCGGCGCGGGGGTTTCGGGGATAACCGCAAAGCTTCTGGCCTATCGCTTTTCACGGCTGGGGCTGATCGCGCGCGGGATTCAGGACCCCGTCATTGCTGAAGAGATCATTGGCGCAATCGACGACCGTTCGGTCTATATCACCGTGTCTGAAACCGGTCTGACGTCCCGCGTAGAAGCAATGCTGCGAACGGCGGGCATCCGGGGCGCATACCGCGTCGCGATTTCCGGGCGCCGGATCGCTGACCTCAATCAGCTTTGCGACAAGGTGCTGATCGCAACGCCGCTTTCCCCGTTGCCAGAGCGTGGCGAGCTTGGCCCGGTCGTTTCAAAGCTGGTCCTGTGCGAGTTGCTGGCCGAGCAGATCATTCGAATCCGCAAGGCTAAGCTATAAAATCTACAGCAACCAAGGCGTGGCCCGAAAAATCCGGGTCAGACACGATCTTCGGCCTGCAAGATTGCCGCAAGACCAGACCGATAGTCAGGATAAAGCAGTTTATAGCCCAGTTCGGACTTCAAGCGCGCATTGCTGACACGCTTGGAATCCGCATAGAAGCTGCGCGCCATCGACGACATATCTGCCGAGGCGAAATCCTCTTCCTCCGGCGCAGGCAGGCCCAACATTCGCGCCGCCTCGGCAATCACCTGCTGTGGTGGTGCCGGATCGTCGTCGCATAGGTTGAAAACACGCGACCCAGATGCCCCGGTTGGCTGAGACAGAGATGCCATGACCGCACCGGCAATATCATCGACATGTATCCGCGAAAAAACCTGACCGGGCTTCACGATGCGGCGCGCCCGGCCGCTGCGCAGCTTTTCTATCGGACCGCGACCGGGACCATAGATGCCGGCAAGCCGGAATATCCTAAGCGGCCAACCCGCCTGTTCGGACAGGTCTGCCCATTCCCTTTCAGCTTTCAGCCTCGCCCTTGCGCGCGACATAGTGGGATTGGGTGGCGTTTCTTCGTCCACCCAGTCGCCGCCATGATCGCCATAGACATTCGTCGAGGACAGATAGCCAACCCATTTCGGTCGCGCAGTTCGCAACGAACTTGCAAATCGAGCAATGACCGGATCGGCCCCACCCGCCGCACCGCTCGCGTCCGGCGCGACGGATGACAGGATCGCGTCCGCACGCTCTATCTCATCTTCCAGCCGCCCATTGTCATCCGACCAGTTTATCGGCTTCGCCCCGGCCGCCGAAACACGCCCCGGATCGCCGCGGGTCGTGCCAGACACACTCCAACCCGCAGCGCAAAGACGCCGAGTCAATGCGGCGGCGGTATATCCATGCCCGAAGATCAGCATGTCCATGACAACTCAGCCCTCATGAAAACCAAAACGATAGGCCTCACTGTCACTTGCCTATTTCATCCAGAACTTCCGCCGCGATCCGGAACGAATTGCGTCGCGCTTCCGGATCATGAATCTGGCCGGTCAGGATGAGTTCATCCGGCTTGTATTGGTCGATCAGCTGCGCCAGTTGCGTCCGCACCGTCGCCGGATTTCCGACCGCACTGACCCGCAGCGCCTGGCCCACCATACGCTCCAACGGAGGGGTGATTTCAGACAGATCACGCGTCGGCGCGGGCAGTTTTCCCGGCTTCCCGCTGCGCAGTCGCGCGAAGGCGAGCTTCTGGCTGGATTGCAGATAGTCGGCATCTTCATCCGTCTCCGCTGCGATCACATTCACGGCCAGCATGAAATGCGGCCCATCGGGTGCATCGGCGCGACCCGCCGGCTCAAACCTGTCGCGATAAAGCGGCAGGGCCTCGTCCAATGCACCGGGCGCGAAATGCGAAGCAAATGCATATGGCAGACCCAGCACTGCGGCCAGTTGTGCGCCGAACAGTGACGATCCCAACATCCAGACCGGCACATGAGTCCCCTGCCCCGGATGCGCCAGAACAGTCGCATCAGGCGCTGCGTCCCCGAGATAAGAGATCAGTTCCAGAACGTCATGGGGAAAATTCTCGGCCATATCGGGCGTCTTGCGCAGCGCACGGAAAACAGCACCGTCCCCGCCCGGCGCACGGCCCAGCCCAAGGTCAATGCGATCTCCGTGAATCGTGGCAAGCGTTCCGAACTGTTCGGCAATCGACAGCGGCGAATGGTTCGGCAACATGATCCCGCCGGCACCCACACGAATGCGCGATGTATGCGCAGCGATATGCCCGATCATGACCGAGGTCGCGGCAGAAGCGATGCCTATCATATTGTGATGCTCTGCCAGCCAATAGCGATGATAGTTTAGCCCGTCGGCCATTTGCGCAAGCGCGACGCTGCTGGCAATCGCCTCTGCGGTCGTTGATCCTTCGGGAACAGGGGCAAGATCAAGTATGGAATAACGCATGAAAATTTCCTTTCCCCGACGATCTAGGCACTCGCCGGGCGTCTTGCCAGTGTCGCGCACGGCTGGCACTCTTGCTCAAACAAGAGGTCTTTCATGAACGACAAGATTCTGCCCCTGAAAACGCCGAGACCGGTCGAGCAGGAATATTTCACCGATCCTGCAGCGGCCGTGGAAAGGCTGTGCGAGCTTTACGATCGCGCATCGGGCTTCCTGACCGAGCATTTCGTCGCGTCACTTGGCGGACGCCAACCGGAAGCGCGGTATCGCGCCTATTACCCCGAAGTCCGGCTGACCACGACCAGCCATTCCAAAACCGATTCACGGTTGTCCTTTGGCCATGTCGCAACGCCGGGCAGCTATACCGCGACCATCACCCGACCTGACCTGTTTCGTCACTATCTGAAAGAGCAGCTTGGCCTTCTGATAAAGAACCACGACACACCCGTCGCAGTCGGGTACAGCACGACCCCGATGCCAGTCCATTTTGCGGTGGCGACGCGGACCGACCTGAACGTGCCCCAGGAAGGTGTTTTGGATTTCAGCCTTCGCGACGTTTTCGACGTGCCTGACCTGAACACAGTTAACGACGATATCGTCAACGGACTGGCCGTGCCCCACCCCGACGGGGCCGAGGACCTTGCGCCCTTTACCGCGCAGAGGATCGACTATTCGCTTGCACGGCTTGCGCATTACACCGCGACGGACCCGAAGCATTTTCAGAACTTCGTTCTGTTCACGAACTATCAGTTCTATGTTGACGAGTTCGAAGCATTTGCCCGTCAGGCCCTTGGCGACCGGGAATCCGGCTATGTCGACTTCGTCGCGCCCGGAAACCAGATCATTGACACGCCTGACGGCAAGATTTCGGCATTGGCCAAGCTTCCACAGATGCCGACCTATCATCTCAAGCGGGCCGACAATCAGGGCATCACGCTGGTGAATATCGGTGTCGGTCCGTCAAACGCGAAAACCGCGACGGATCATATTGCCGTTCTGCGTCCCCACGCATGGCTGATGGTCGGGCATTGTGCGGGGCTGCGGAACTCTCAGAGTCTTGGCGATTTCGTTCTCGCACATGCTTATCTGCGTGAAGATCACGTTCTGGACGATGATCTGCCGGTCTGGGTGCCGATCCCTGCATTGGCCGAAGTGCAGGTGGCACTGCAGGAAGCCGTGGCAGAGGTCACGGAGCTGGAAGGGTATGAGCTGAAACGGATCATGCGCACCGGCACAGTGGCCACCATCGACAACCGCAACTGGGAGCTTCGGGACCAGTCGGGACCGATCCACCGACTGTCTTTGTCGCGCGCGATCGGGCTGGACATGGAAAGCGCCACCATCGCCGCCAACGGCTTCCGCTTCAGGGTGCCCTACGGGACGCTGCTTTGTGTTTCGGACAAACCTTTGCATGGCGAATTGAAACTGCCCGGCATGGCGACTGATTTCTACCGCACGCAAGTTGCTAATCACCTGCTGATCGGTGTTCGCGCGATGGAGAAACTGCGTGATATGCCGCTTGAAAGGATCCACTCGCGCAAGCTTCGTTCGTTCAGCGAGACCGCGTTTTTATAGGCATATTAACCAATGTTGACGCTGCGTCATGCCATAAGAATCGGCGGAAAACGCTCTTTCTTAGCGATTGCTGCGTCCGGATAGAGAAAAACGGTTGAAATATTCTGCGAAACCCTGTGTAGCAGAGGACATGCCGCGCAAGCGGCGCTGAACTTTCCCCACTTTCGGGGCAACGAGGAGACAGATAATGGCTCAAGCCGCTAAGCCGATGACCAAGACCCAACTCGTCGCCACTCTGGCCGACGAAATGGGCAGCGACAAAAAATCCGCTGCCGCCGCTCTGGACGCGATTGCCGCCGTGGTAACCCGCGAAGTTTCCAATGGTGGTGCAGTGACCCTGCCGGGCATCGGCAAAATCGCTTGCCGCGCTCGTCCCGAGCGTATGGTCCGCAATCCGCAGACCCAGGAAATGATGCAGAAGCCCGCCGACAAGCAGGTCAAAGTGACCGTCGCGAAGGCTCTGAAAGACAGCGTCAACGCCTGATCCGTCGCCCGACAGGGAGGGCGATGTAAAAAAGAACGAACTGGCCGCCACCCCGGCGGCCTTTTTATTGGAACGACAGCGCTTGTCAGGCTGGCCCCCGGAATGCCAGAAGGCTATCGTCGCCGCGATCGAAGCAGGTGCGGCATGGATTTCAAATCAATTGCGATGGGGCTCGCATTTGCCCTGATGTGGGCATCCGCCTTTACCTCGACGCGCGTTATCGTCGTGGCTGCCCCTCCGATAACGGCACTTGTTATCCGTTTTACGCTGTCGGCCCTGATCGGCATCGCTCTCGCCCGTGCGATGGGACAAAGCTGGAAGCTCAGCCGCAACGAGTGGCGCGTCGTCATCATCTTCGGCATCATGCAGAACGCGCTGTATCTGGGGCTGAACTGGGTCGCAATGCGAACCATCGAAGCCTCTGCCGCAGCAATTATCGCATCCATGATGCCACTGCTGGTGGCGCTATTTGGGTGGGTCTGGCTGGGTGAGCGGCTGCGGCCGATGGCCATTCTTGGCCTGATCCTTGGGATGCTGGGGGTCGGCATGGTCATGGGCGTACGCCTTCAACACGGGCTGGATCTGTATGGCACATCGCTGGCCCTTATCGCCGTTGTAGCACTGACGATTGCGACCCTGGTTGCACGGGGCGCAGGTGGAAGCCGCAACATGATGATGATCGTTGCAATGCAAATGGCGGTTGGCGCAATTGTGCTGGCCGTCCCGGCGGCAATCACCGAATGGGGCCAACCGATAGAGTGGAGCTGGAAGCTGGTATTCGCATTCATCTACACGGTTCTGGCACCGGGGATCGCCGCGACATTCATCTGGTTTCTTCTGGTCGGCCGCATCGGTGCCACGCGCGCCGCCACATTCCACTTTCTGTCACCGATCTTCGGCGTGACCATCGCGGCGCTGTTTCTTGGCGAGCGTTTCGGACTCAGCGATGTACTCGGCGCGGTCATCGTGGCGGCGGGCATTCTGCTTGTGCAAGTCGCCCGCCTGCCGGTCAGCGGCGTCAGCCCTCGCCAACCTGCCGCACCGCGTCACGGTCCTGACAGCGCGCGACCCAATCCGTGATTGCTGGCGTGACCTTCATCTGGTCCGCGACCCACGCGAATGGGCCAGAGCACAGAAGATCGGCCGCGCTGTAATCCTCCCCCAGCAGATAGGGTTGCTTGCTCAGCACCTCGTCCAGCCGCTGGATCGCGGTATCGTAGTCGCGTAGTGAGGCAGAAATGGCGGGGTGGCCGACACCGGCCCAGTTGATAATCGTCACCGGCTCCAGCACGCCCTGATACCAGACCAGCCACGACAGATAAGCGCCGCGCTGCGGGTCACCAACCGACCGGCCAAGTCCGGCACCCGGAAACCGATCCGTCAGGTAAAGGACGATTGCCGCACGCTCACGCACGAAATCGTCGCCGTCCGTCAGATAGGGCACCTTGCCTTCCGGGTGCGGGTTCTTCGGGTCAGGCCCACCCGATCCGTCCGGCCGGGGAATGGTCACGATTTCGGTCTTTACCTGATCCGTGACACCAAGTTCGTGCAGCAACTGCACGACCGAGGTCGAGCGGGATTTGGGGGCGTGATAAAGCGTCAGCATTGTGGACTCCTGTATTTCGATGCGGCAGTTATGATTGATCGTCCCTGACAGAATGTGACAGCATGGCACGCACCGACCGGCTGATGAGACTGATGGATACGCTGCGCCGGTTGCCCGCTCCGGTGACTGCCGCAAGGCTGGCCAGTGAAACCGGCGTCAGCTTGCGCCAGCTATACCGCGACATCGCCACACTGCGTGCGGGTGGCGCGTTGATCGACGGTGAGGCAGGCCTTGGCTACACGCTGACAGAAGACCCCGCCTTGCCCCCGCAAAGTTTCTCTCGGCTTGAAATCGAGGCCCTGCGCCTTGCGATAGACGCCCTGCCGCGCGTCGCAGATGCCGAATTGATAGACGCAGCCCGCAACGCGCTTGCACGTATCGTGGCGACCCTGCCAGAGCGGCAGGCCCTTCAGGCCGCGCATGTCGCGCTGCGCGGCTTTGCGGCGGCAACCGAGCGTGCGCGACCGACCATTGATATGGCAATTCTGCGCGACGCCTGCTGGCGGGAGGAGGAGATCTGGCTCTGCTATCGCGATCTGAGCGATCAGGTTACGGAGCGCGAGATCCGGCCCATTGGGATGTCCTATTCCGAGAATGCTCTATTGCTGCTGGCTTGGTGCAACATGCGCGAGGACTATCGCTTGTTTCACTGCAACCGCATCATCAGCGCAAAGCTGACCGGCCGCAGCTTCCGGCCCCATCGCATCAGGCTGATGCGCGAATATGTTGAGCGGATGCGCAATCTCCCCGAACCATGCCCTATGCAAAATGCGCGAGCGCACGGGTTGAATGAAAACGCCAATTAAAAAGGGCCGCGCAAGGTGATGCGCGGCCCCTGAAAAGGTTGGTCGAACTCAGAACTGGTAGTTCAGACCGATCTTGATCTGGTGCCAATCAGGCGTCGCCTCGGTCGAACGGCCAGCCACATCTTCAAGATGCTCTTTGCCATAGTTGTGGTATTCCCACTCGCCCGTCAGCGACAGACGCTCATTCATCTTACGCTCGACACCCAGACCAAGGATGTAACCCGTTGCCGATTGGCCTTCCTTGTCGATATTGACCGCCCCGGCTGCCCCGGCTACGGCACTTCCGCCCGTGACCGAATAATCGAAATCGACCTTGCCGACGCCAGCGATGCCGTAGAACCATGTATCCTTGGCAGCGTTCAGCACACCGGATTTGATGCGCAGCGCCAGCACGCTGTTGATCTCGGACTTGGCGGTATAGATGCCGTCCGAAACTTTGTCCTCAATGCTGCCGGCTTCATAGCCAAGTTCGCCTGCAAAAACCCAGTCGAAGCGCTCATCGATATTGCGCTGACCGCGGAAACCAAGGCGCAGACCATAGTTCACGCCGCTGAGTTCCAGTTTATCGTCCAGCGTTGTGTAATGACGCGTATCGCCCTGACCGATACCGACCTCGTCGTCGCCGCCAAAAGCATAACCCAGCGTGCCGCCGACATAGGCACCCTGCCACGTCAGCGGAGCGACGGGCGTGGGCAGAACCTCAATAGGAGTTTCAACTGTTGGAGCGGTGTAGCCACCGGCGCCAGCGGAAGTGACTGCGGCCAACGCAATTGCAAAAGGCAGATAAAAAGAGGACGATTTCATCGTTAACTCCACGATCAGAGATGTCGGTCTCGGTGAATGATAGGCTGAGCTATATTGCCAAGTTGCAATTGCAGCAATCGACCTATCCAGAGTGGCCGCTCAACCGGCAATCCCGCCGCAACCTGCGGCAGGATTGCCACGCTATTGCGCGGGCAATATCGACAACCGAACGGATCAGATATCCAGATTCTCTACACTCAGCGCATTCTGCTGGATGAAGTCGCGCCGCGGCTCGACCAGATCACCCATCAGTTTCGTGAAGATATCTTCGGCCTCGGACAAGTCTTCAACCTTGACTTGCAGCATCGTCCGTGCCTGCGGATCAAGCGTTGTTTCCCACAACTGTTCCGGGTTCATCTCTCCCAACCCCTTGTAACGCTGAAGCGAAAGCCCCTTCTCACCCTCCAGGAAAATCGCCTGCAGAAGGCTGAGTGGTCCCCAGATCGGCAGTTCGCGCTCTTTGCGAACCAGCACGGCCGGTTGCGCATAGATCTCTTCCAGTTGCTCGGTCATCGAGCCCAGACGCCGCGATTCGGCTGACCGAAGCATCGTGCCATCCAGCGTCCGCGCCTCTTCTACGCCACGCAGAAGACGCGACAGACGGATACCGCCGTCCTGCGTAGGTCGGCCGGACCAGCCGCGTTCATATTCCTCGGCAACCTGATCCAACCGCTGCGCCACGGCAGAGGCGACGCCTGCGGCGTCCTGATCTATACGACCCTGAACAAGTGCACCTGCAATGGCCGCCTGCTCGGTAATATGAGGCGGATAGTGCGTCGGATAGGCGCGCAGGATACGACGTGCGATCCGCGCCTCTTCGATCACGCGGATAAGGTCGTTGCCGGATATGGTTTCACCCGAACCCAACCGCAGCGCGGCGCCATCGACACCTTGCTGGATCAGGTAATCTTCCAACGCGGCCTCGTTCTTCAGATATACCTCGGACCGGCCACGTCCAACCTTATACAACGGCGGCTGAGCAATATAGAGGTGTCCGGCCTCAATCAGCTCGGGCATCTGGCGGAAGAAGAAGGTCAGCAGCAGCGTCCGGATATGCGCGCCGTCAACATCGGCATCGGTCATGATGACGATCTTATGGTAGCGCAGCTTTTGCAGATTGAACTCGTCCCGTCCGATCCCGGTGCCAAGGGCAGTTATCAGCGTCCCGATCATGTCAGAGGAAAGCATCCGGTCAAAACGCGCTCGCTCGACGTTCAGGATCTTACCGCGCAGCGGCAAAACGGCCTGATTCTGACGCGAACGCCCCTGCTTGGCAGAACCACCGGCCGAGTCACCCTCGACGATGAAAAGTTCCGCAAGCGCCGGGTCCTTTTCCTGGCAATCAGCCAGTTTGCCCGGAAGTGAGGCAACATCCATTGCGGATTTACGCCGGGTGAGTTCGCGTGCCCTACGTGCAGCTTCCCGCGCAAGCGCAGCCTCAATGATCTTGCCGACAATCTGCTTTGCTTCGTTCGGGTTTTCCTCAAACCATTCCGAAAGCTTCTCTCCCACCAGGCCTTCAACAGCCGGGCGAACCTCCGAAGAGACAAGCTTGTCCTTTGTCTGCGACGAAAATTTCGGGTCGGGCACCTTGACTGACAGCACGCAGGTCAGCCCTTCGCGTGCGTCATCGCCGGTGAAATCCACCTTCTCGCGCTTGGCGATCCCACTGTCCTGCGCGTATTTCTGGATCACGCGGGTCAATGCGCCACGAAAGCCAGCCATATGGGTGCCGCCATCACGCTGCGGAATATTGTTGGTAAATGGCAGCACAGTTTCGTGGTAGCTGTCATTCCACCACATCGCCACCTCAACGCCGATCCCGTTCCGCTCACCTTCGATGAAGATGGGTTCCGGCATGACGGCGCTTTTGGAGCGGTCGATGAATTTCACGAATTCACGAACACCGCCCTCATAGTACAGCTCCGTTCGCAGTGGTTCCGCCGGACGCTCGTCCTCCAGAATAATGCGCACTCCGCTGTTCAGGAAAGCCAGTTCGCGCAGGCGATTTTCCAGCGTCTTGAAGCTGTATTCGAGATTGGAAAACGTGCCGTTCGGATCTGTCAGCTTGGAAGAGGCAAGGAAGCGGACCTCTGTGCCCTTCTCCTCGGGCGCATCGCCGACAACGCGCAGATGTTCAACCGTGTCGCCCTTTTCAAACCGCGCGACATGCTCTTTGCCATTGCGCCAGATGCGCAGTTCCAGCCAGTCGGACAGCGCGTTCACCACCGAAACGCCCACACCGTGCAGACCGCCGGAAACCTTGTAGCTGTTCTGGTCGAATTTACCGCCTGCGTGAAGCTGCGTCATGATGACTTCGGCCGCCGACACGCCCTCTGTCTTGTGCATCTCAACCGGAATGCCACGACCATTGTCACGAACGGAGACGGAGCTGTCAGCGTGAATTTTGACCTTCACGAAGTCGGCGTGACCGGCAAGCGCTTCGTCAATCCCGTTGTCGACGACCTCGTAAACCATGTGATGCAGGCCAGAGCCGTCATCGGTGTCACCGATATACATCCCCGGCCGCTTTCTGACGGCTTCCAACCCCTTGAGAACTTTAATGGAATCCGCGCCATATTCGGCGGGCTGCGGAGCGCTGTCTGTCATGCCTGATTTTTCCTGTTATTCTGCACATCATATAGTCATTCACGAAGGTAAAGTCACGGGAAACACACTGTATTTCGTGGCAAAACGGCGAAATGCAGCCGCCCCTTGCACAGGTGCCGGATTGCGGCTGAAACAGTCGGAGTGGCTAGCGTTCAATCAGGGGCAACTATGCGGTGGTTAAAGATGATTCTTATCGTGATCCTTGGTCTGGTCGCACTTTGGCTTGTCGGCAGAATGATCTGGTCCGTTCCCTCGACCGAGGGACGACCGACCGAGCATGTAATCCCCTTTGATCCTGAAACACGTCTTGGCCCCGAGGCTCTGGCCGCGCAGTCAGATCATCCTGGTCAAAGCGGCGTGAATCCATTGCCTGACGGGCGAACGGCATTTCTCAGCCGCATGGCGCTTGCCGGTGGCGCCGAACGATCAATCGACGTCATGTATTACATCTGGCACGATGATGAGACCGGCTTGCTGCTGATGAATGCCCTGAAAGAGGCAGCGGCCCGTGGTGTCCGTGTCAGACTGCTGCTCGATGACAATGGCATTGCCGGAATGGACGACATGCTGGCTGCAATGCACGCGCAGGAAAATTTTTCCGTTCGGCTGTTCAATCCCTCGACCGTTCGCAATCCGAAACTGCTGGGATACGCGCTCTATCCGCTGCGCATGAACCGCAGGATGCACAACAAGGCTTTCATCGTTGACGGCGCCGCTGCAATCGTCGGCGGTCGCAATATTGGCAATGAATATTTCGAAGTCGGCGAAGCGCCTGCATATCTTGACCTCGATGTGCTGGGTGTCGGTTCGGTCGTGACGGACACTGCTGCGATCTTCGATGAGTACTGGAACTCTGCCCCGGTCCTGGCGCTCGATCAGGTCATTTCCGGCAGCGGTGACATGGCCGCATTTGACAACGCGGTCGAAGCAGCTCGTAATTCCGATGTTGGGCAAGCCATTTCGGACATGACCGCGACAGTTGCTGCCGAACTCGCGCGCGGCGAACGTCCACCGCTCGTCTGGACCGATGTCAGCGTTGTCGCCGACGATCCCCTTAAAGGGGTCGGAGAGGTTGACCGGGATAAACTGATGATCTTCAGGCTTGCCGACATTCTGGGTGACGTTCAGAAACGCCTTGATCTGATCTCGGCCTATTTCGTGCCAGGCAAGAACGGAAGCCAGCAATTCGCCGCGCTAGCGAGCAAGGGGGTAGAGGTGAACATCCTCACAAACTCCTGGCAGGCGACCGATGTGCCGATGGTTCATGCAGGATACGTCAAGTACCGCCGAGAGCTTCTGGAAGCTGGCGTCAACCTGTATGAATTGAAACCTGCGGAGGACGGCGATCAACCTCACGATCCGATGGGTCCGTTCGGTTCGTCCGGTGCCAGCCTTCACGCCAAGACATTTGCTGCCGACGATCTGCGCGTCTTTATCGGCTCTTTCAACTTTGACCCACGTTCGGCCGCGCTGAATTGCGAAATGGGCTTCCTGATCGAAAGCGCCGAAATCGCCACGGGCGGCAGCGACCTGATGAACAACGACCTTGTCGGACGCAGTTACCAACCGATCCTGCGCGACGGCAAAATGCTGTGGCGCGATCCGCAAGCCGATGGGGGCGAGGCATTGATCGAACATGAACCGGGCCTTGGGCTGGGCAACCGGGTCGCCGTCTATGTTCTGAATCTGCTGCCGATTGAGTGGCTGCTCTAGTCAGGATGCTTCGTCTGCCCGCGACGCGCCGTCGCTTCTGCTGACGGAAATATGCCGGGCGCGGGGACCAAATGCGCTGAACAGTTCCGGGCCTGTCCCGGTCAGCATGGTCTGTGCGTTCAACGCCGTGATCCTGTCGTAAAGCGCGGCACGCCTGTCGGCATCCAGATGGGCCGCCACCTCATCAAGCAGCAGCACCACGGGCTGACCCTCCAGTGCCGTTGCATTGGCGAGGATCATGGACAGCAACAGCGCCTTCTGCTCGCCGGTCGATGACAGCGCGGCCGGCATGTCCTGCGGTCCCCAAATCGCGCCCAGATCCGCGCGATGAGGGCCGGACAGGCTTCGCCCTGCGGCAAGGTCCCTAGCGCGCATAGTTTCCAGCCGGCCTGCGATGTCGTTCGCATTGGGATCATCGGCGAAGCCCTCACCCGGCAACAGGCTCAGCTGCGCTGCCGGAAAATCGCTGTCGCATGTCTGCGCAGCCATGATCGCTTTGATTGCCGCAAGGCGGTTCTGCGTGATCTTCGCGCCCGCCTCTGCCATTTGCCCTTCAAGCGCGCGATACCAGCCGGGATCGGTCACCTGTTCGCGCAGCAGGCGGTTTCGTTCGCGCATCGCTTTGTCATAGGACAGCGACAGGCTGGCATGATCCGGGTGAAATGACAGCGTCATCCGGTCCAGAAATTTGCGCCTGCCTTCGGGCGCTTCGATCCAGAGCCGGTCCATGGCGGGCGTCAGCCAGATCAGCCGCAATATCTGGCCGAGCGCGATTTGCGGCGTATTCTTTTCGTTAATGCTGACAGTTCTGTTGGCGCGGGGAAGGGCAGATGTCTCAATCTCATCATCGCCGGCGGCTGCCCGGATGCGCCACCCCGCATCAACACCCTGACGCGCCTGATCGCCCGGCACCGCGCCGCGCATTCCGCGCCCGGGCGACAGCATGGACACTGCTTCGATAATATTGGTCTTGCCCGCCCCGTTCGGCCCATAAAAAGCCAATGGCCGCGCGTCGAGATCAAGCTCTAACCGCGGCCAGGACCGAAACTGCGACAGCGTCAGCCGGGACAGGATCACACGCGCATCGGCATGACGACATAGACGGCAGAGCTGTCGCTGCCTTCGCGGATCAGCGCTGCATCGCCCGAGCCGTTGAACATGAACACGGCATTTTCACGATCCACCTGCGCAGCAATCTCTTGCAGGTATTTCGCGTTGAAACCGATTTCCAGCGGGTCATCACCATATGCCACGGCAAGTTCTTCATCCGCCGTGCCGGAATCCGGCGCGTTGACGGAAAGCACCAGACGATCAAGCTCCAGTGCGAGCTTGACCGCCCGCGAACGTTCGCTGCTAACGGTGGCCACACGATCCACCGCACGGGCGAAATCATTGGCGTCCACTTCCATCTTGCGGGTGTTTCCCATCGGAATCACGCGCGTGTAGTCCGGGAAAGTGCCGTCGATGACCTTCGATGTCAGCGTGATATTCGGCGTGGCAAACCGCACTTTTGTCTCACTCACTGAAACGGCGATCTGCTGATCATCGTCATCCAGAAGCTTACGCAGCTCGGCGACCGTTTTCTTCGGCACGATGACACCCGGCATGTCGGCAGCACCATCAGGCAGCGGCGCGTCAATCCGTGCCAGCCGGTGACCATCTGTCGCCACACAGCGCAGCGCCTTACCGTCTTCGGAATCGGCGACATGCATATAGACGCCGTTCAGGTAATAGCGCGTCTCTTCGTTGGAGATCGCGAATTTCGCCTTGTCGAAAAGACGGCGCAATACCGGGGCCGGGGCAGCGAAATTGGCGGAATATTCGGCATTTGCCATCACGGGAAAATCTTCTGACGGCAAAGTCGCCAGCGTAAAGTTCGACCGCCCGGCCTGCACCGTCAGCCGCTCATTCGCGCCATCTACCGCAATCGTCACCAGCGAGCCGTCAGGAAGCTTGCGCGAGATTTCGTTCAGCATCTGCGCCGATACAGTCGTCGAGCCCGGACGTTCGACATGCGCCGCAGTGCGGTCGATAACTTCGGTGTCCAGATCGGTCGCGCGGAAGCTGACGCCATCGGGTGTCGCTTCGATCTGCACATTGGCGAGAATCGGGATCGTATGCCGACGTTCCACGACAGATCCTGCCTGTGCCACGGCCTTCACCAGATCAGCCCGTTCAATCGAGAATTTCATTGCCAGTCCCCTGTCATGCGCGCGTCTTTCCTGCGCACATCCGGCGCAACAATACCGGCCAGCGGCCGGTCCGCTGAATGTCATTAAAAATGCGTCCGGAATCAAGCCTTGGTGTCAGGCTTCCAGAGCACGGCGAAGAAGCAGCACATCTTCGGCCAGACCATGATCGTCCGAACAAAGCTCTTCTATCTTGCGGACACCGTGCATAATGGTGGTGTGATCGCGGCCACCGAAGCGACGCCCGATCTCTGGCAGACTGCGCGTGGTCATCTGCTTGGCAAGATACATGGCCACCTGCCGCGGGCGGGCGATGGTGCGGACACGTTTCTGCCCGACCAGATCGGCCAGTTTGATATTGTAATGTTCGGCAACGCGGCGCTGAATATCTTCGATCGACAGCTTCCGGTCAGACGCGCGAAGGATATCGGCAAGGCAATCCTGCGTCAGTTCCATGTCGATGGTGCGACCCACGAGGCTGGCAAATGCAAACAGACGCTGCAACGCGCCTTCCAGAACGCGGACATTCGATGTGATCCTGTGGGCCAGAAACTCCAGCACGCCGGGCTCGATGCAAAGGCCGGAATATTGGGCCCGGAAAGCATCCGTTTTTGACTGAAGGATGCCAAGGCGCAGTTCATAATCCGTCGGGTGCAGATCGACGACCAGACCGCATTGCAGACGCGATTTGATCCGGTCCTCAAGGTCCTTGATCTCACCCGGAGCGCGGTCAGCCGAAATAACAATCTGTTTGCCCTGATCGACGAGCGCATTGAAGGTGTGGAAAAACTCTTCCTGCGTCGATTCCTTGCCGGCGATGAATTGAACATCATCGACCATCAGCACTTCAACGGTACGGAAAATCTCTTTGAAATCCATAACCGTACGTTCGCGCAACGCTTGCACGAAACGATACATGAATTGTTCCGCCGACAGATAGAGCACCCGAGATTCAGGGCGGCGCGCACGAACTTCGGACGCAATGGCGTGCATCAGGTGCGTCTTACCAAGACCGACGCCCCCGTAGAGAAACAGCGGGTTGAACGTAACGGGTCCACCTTCGGCAACACGACGGGCCGCGGCATGGGCCAGTTCGTTCGGTTTGCCGACAACGAAATTGTCGAAGGTAAAACGCGAATCCAGCGGAGCAGACATTTCCGGTTCAGCGGCGCTGCGTGGGGAGGCAGCAGTTTGCGCGGCAGCGCTTTTGCGGGATGTCGCTGTGCGTGCGGTCGCCGAGACCTGAAAGCTCAGCCGACCGACGGCTGCGCCTGCCTCATTCAGCGCATCGCGAATGGCTTCGGCATAATGGCGCTGAACCCAATCAGAAATAAAGCGCGTCGGGGTGGTGATCCGGGCCTCGTCCGAGTCGATGCCGGTCAGATCGAGCGGTGCAATCCATGCGGTGTGATTGTTGTTTCCGATTTTATCCCGCAGCGCATCACTGGCCCTATCCCAAAGCTCTTTCATTATATCTTCTCTTTGTCTTGTCCCCAATTCCGGCCAGCAGGCGGCACGGGCGCTTCACGAGACAAAAGGGGACCAACACCCGACCAGTCAGGACAGCAAAGGGCCGCCCGACCGATCTGGTCAGCTAGCATATCGCTTGCCTTGCAGCGGGATGGCAGTTCCCCTGCTTGGTCAGCTACAGACCGTTTTGCGGTCGGTTTCGAACTGCATCTGATCGGGTGGCAGACCCGAATCTTATGCAACTTCCCCC